>JANQFY010000191.1 GCA_028277585.1 Sedimentisphaerales bacterium | reverse complement strand
GACTTGGATCGGCGGACCGATCCACGCCGAGACGGAACTGGCGGACATCAAGGCCACCCTCGCCGGCGAGGAGATTGCCCGCGTGAACTTCCGCGACCTTCTCGAGCCTCGACTTGTGAAGATCGTGGGGTTGGGCGTCTTCCTGGCGGTCTTCCAGCAATGGTGTGGGATCAACGTGATCTTCAACTACGCTCAGGATGTCTTCAAAGAGGCCGGCTACGGGGTCAGTGGGATCATGTTCAACATTGTCATCACGGGGGTCGTGAACCTGCTGTTCACGTTCGTGGCGATCTTCACCGTCGACCGCTTCGGGCGTCGCATCCTCATGCTCATCGGCGCCGGCGGACTGGCTGGGATCTACGCGATCCTGGGGTGGGGATACCTGCGCGAAAGTACGGGCATCCATATGCTCATCCTCGTCGTCTCGGCGATCGCCTGCTACGCCATGTCACTGGCGCCGATCACCTGGGTCGTCATCTCCGAGATCTTTCCCAACCGCATCCGCGGCGCGGCCATGTCGATCGCGGTCTTCTCGCTCTGGGTCGGCTGTACGGCACTGACTTTCACCTTCCCGTTTCTTAAGAAATCGCTCGGCGCCCACGGCGTGTTCTGGCTCTACGGCGCGATCTGTGTGGTGGGCTTCGGAGTGATCTGGAAGAAACTGCCCGAGACTAAGGGACATTCTCTCGAGGAGATCGAGCGCAAACTGGTGGATTGACAACGCGGATTGGTGGATGGGCGACGCGGATTGGCGGATTGAAGACGCGGATTGGCGGATTAACGACGTGGAAGCGAGCGGGGCAAGAATTAGCATCTTCTGGTCAAGAATTTGTGTCGAAAAAGGGAGGGAGTTCGCGCATACTTTGGGGCTGCTGGGAGATACCATTAGCGTGAGGAGACGCATGGAAAAGAATTGCAGGCAACTGGAGATAGGGCGGTTCGGAATGTTGCTGGTCGGCTTGACGGTTCTGGTTGTTTCGTTCACGGGTTCGGCCGCGCGCGGGGCCGTGTTGGACGCCGACGCGTTCAAGCACTACGTGGAGCAGTTCAATGCCCACGATGAGGAACTGACGGTTCAGCATGTTCCCAACGCGCAAGCCTGGGCCTTTCTCGAGGACAACATCCCCTTGTTGGAGTGTCCCGATAAGGACATCGAACAGACCTACTACTTTCGTTGGTGGACGTTTCGCAAACACATCAAGGAGACCTCCGACGGGTTCGTCATTACCGAGTTCCTCCCGAAGGTCGGTTGGTCGGGCAAGCACAACACCATCAGTTGTCCGGCCGGACACCACCTCTACGAGGGACGCTGGCTGCACGACCCGAGGTATCTGGACGACTATTCGATCTTCTGGTTCCGCAAGGGGGGCGACCCGCGCCGTTACAGCTTCTGGGCGGCCGATGCGATGTGGGCCCGCGCCCTGGTGACGGGGGACGACCGTTTGCCGCAGGAACTCCTGCCCGACCTGATCGCCAACTACCAAGCGTGGGAGAAGCATTATCGGGACGACAACGGGCTTTTCTGGCAGGTCGACGGTCGCGACGGGATGGAGGTTTCGATCAGCGGGCGCCTGCATCCTCACGCCCAGGGCTATCGCGCGACGATCAACAGCTATATGTATGGGGACGCGCTGGCCATCGCGCGCATCGCTGAGAAGGCAGGCCGGAAGGATATCGCTGAGCGATTCCGTGACAAGGCCGCGACGATCCGACGCTTGCTGCAGGAGAAGCTGTGGGACCCGAAGGCGCAGTTCTTCATGGTGTTGCCGCGCGGTGAAGACACGCAGCTCTCCGATGCCCGTGAGTTGCACGGCTACACGCCCTGGTACTTCAACATTCCCGATACCGACCAGTCGGTGGCTTGGAAACAGCTCATGGATCCGAAGGGGTTCTACGCGCCGTTCGGACCTACCACGGCTGAACAGCGGCACCCCGGATTCGCGGTCTCGTATCAAGGGCACGAATGCCAGTGGAACGGACCGAGTTGGCCTCTGGCGACCTCAGTGACATTGACGGCGCTGGCGAACGTGCTCAACGCCTATCAACAGGACGTCATCAGCGCCGAGGACTACTTCGAGACGCTGAAGATCTACACAAAGTCACACCGTCGCCGGCGCGAGGATGGACGCGTCGTCCCTTGGATCGATGAGAACCTCAATCCGTTCACGGGTGACTGGCTCTCCCGCACGCGCCTGAAGAGTTGGAAGAACGGCACGTGGGACGCGGGCAAGGGCGGCAAGGAGCGGGGCAAGGACTACAACCACTCGACCTATTGCGACCTCGTGATAACGGGGCTGATCGGTCTGCGGCCCCGCGTCGACGATTGCGTCGAGGTCAATCCGTTGGTTCCCGAAGGAGCGTGGGACTACTTCTGTCTCGATCGCATCCGCTATCACGGTCGCTGGTTGACGATCCTCTACGACAGGACGGGGCAGCGCTACAAGCGAGGCCGGGGCTTGCGCGTCCTGGCGGATGGCAAGGAGATTGCAGCCAGCGAATGCTTGACCCGCGTGACAGGAAAACTGCCGAACGATGTTTCCCTTGGCTTATATGTCCAAGAGGGCGTTCTGAAGAAGGGCGGACTTCCCTATCAAGGCGTGGGGGCGAACTACTTCTCGCTCTTCTCGCGTCTGATCGCCGACGCGAACGACACGTCTTCGCTGGCGAATCTCAGTGTGTTGGCTCGCCGGGACATTCCCTTCGTTCGCTTTATGGCCGGCGGGTTCTGGCCCGTCGATTGGCAACTCTATCAGACGGATCGCCAAGCCTACTTCGAGCGATTCGACCGGGTGGTGCGCTGCGCCGAGACGCATGGTGTGGGCCTGATCCCCTCGCTGTTCTGGCACCTCTCGACGGTCTCCGATATCGTTGGTGAGTCGCTGGACCAGATGGGCGACCCGGACAGCAAGACGAACGCATTCATGCGCCAGTACACGCAAGAGGTCGTGACCCGATATCGGAACTCGCCCGCCATCTGGGGCTGGGAATTTGGCAATGAGTACAACCTGGGCGTTGACTTGCCGAATCACGCTCAGCACCGTCCTCCCGTCGTGCCGCGACTTGGGACGGCGAAGGAACGCACGGAACGCGACGAACTGACGTTCGATCAACTGCGGGTCGCCTTCGTCGAGTTCGCCCGGACGGTGCGCGAGCACGACAAGACGCGCGTCATTATTTCGGGCAACGCCATGCCCCGACCTTCCGCCTGGCACAATGTCAACGAGAACACCTGGACGCGGGACACTGACGCCCAATTCGGCGCGATACTTCTGCGTGACAATCCCGATCCAATGGACACGATTTCCGTGCATCTCTATCCGAACGCGAAGGGTGTCTATCCCGGCGGCGCCGCGCCCGTGGAGGAGGCCCTGTCCTTGGCCGCTCAGCACGCAGCGCGCGCAGGCAAGCCGCTCTTCCTAGGCGAGTTCGGGGCGCCGCGCAAATTTGGCGACGCGCAAGAACAAGAGGCGGCCTTTAGGCGTTTCCTCGAAGCCATCAAACGACACCGCGTTCCACTGGCGGCCTTCTGGGTGTTCGACTACGATCGCCAGGAAAGCGAGTGGAACGTGAGTCCCAGCAACGATCGCGCATTTCTGCTCGATCTCGTATCTCGACACAATCGAGAGGTCAGAATCAAACCGTAACCACAGAGGAGAGTATCGTCTTATGAGAGGAAAAGTTGTATCGTTGTGCCTAATTCTGGCAAGCACGGGTCTGGCGTGGGCCGGCGAAATGAAAGCTACGCGTCGGCAGCACCCTTTGAGTCCTAATCAGATCAAGGATCTCGGCGGGTTCGCGGGGCGGCGCTACCGTGCCAATCAGGATGGATATCTCAAGACGTTTGATATTGACCTGTATGTCAAAATGGTGACCGATCGCACACATGAGGATTGGTGGTGGATCGGCGAACAGGACGGCAAGTGGATCGAGAGCGCCGTCTTGACCTCGGAACTGACCGGCGACCAGGCCCTGCGTCGTCAGGCGAAGGATGTGCTGGCGCGCATTATCGCAACCCAGGAGCCGGGTGGGTATGTCGGCATCACGCCGGCCAAGGTGCGCACGGCCGAGCAGCCGCTGCGCGGTATGGATCCGTATGAGCTGTATTTCACCCTGCATAGCTTCATCACGGCCTATGAGGAATGGGGCGACAAGGCGGCCCTGAAGGCGGCGCGCAAATTGGGTGATTACTTTGTCGATACCATCGGTCCGGGCAAGGCCGAGTTCTGGCCCAGCCCCCACCGTCCCCCGCAGAACGTCAACACCATCGTCTGTCCCCAGGTGACATGGGTGCCGGAAGGGACGCCCCGGGCGCCGGAACTGCACGTCCATTCCCCGATCGCCGGGCACACCGCCCACTATGGTTGGGAAGGGACCTTGCTGATCGATCCGATGCTGAGACTCTATCAGGTCGGAGGCGGCGAACGCTACCTGGACTGGAGCCGGTGGGTGATCGCTAACATCGACAAGTGGAGCGGATGGGATGCCTTCAGCAACCTGGATAAGGTCGCCGATGGATCGATGGGCGTTCACGAACTTCAGCCTTACGTGCATGCGCATACCTTCCAGATGAACTTCGAAGGCTTCTTGCGGATGTACCAGATCACGGGCGACGAGTCGTATCTGCGCAAGGTCGCCGGAGCGTGGCAGGACATCGCGGGACGCCAGATGTATATCACGGGCGGCGTCAGTGTGGGCGAACACTATGAACCGGGACACCGTCTGCCGATTACGGGGCATGTCGTCGAGACGTGCGCCTCGATGTCCTGGATCGAAGTGACGCAGTACCTGCTGGAACTGACGGGCGAGGCGAAGTACGCCGATGCGATCGAGCGGTTGCTCTGGAATCACCTCTACGCCGCCCAGACGGTCGACGGCGACTGCAACCGCTACCATACGCCCTTGAATGGCGCCAAGCCCGCTGGATATTACCATGGTCCGAATTGTTGTACGTCCAGTGGGCACCGTCTCCAGAGCAAGGTTCCTCTGCTGATCTACGGGGCCGGCGAGAAGGGCTTGTACGTTAACCAGTTCGTTGCTTCCGAGGCTCAACTGAAGCTCCCGTCGGGCAATACTGTGACGATTCACCAGGAGACGGGGTACCCCACGAGCGAGAAGGTCGTCATGCATGTGACGCCGCGCAAACGCGAGCGGTTCAAGGTCTTCGTGCGCATTCCGGCCTGGTGCGAAGACGCGGCTCTGAAGGTCAATGGCAAGGTCGTTTCGTCCGTGCGGGCCGGGACGTATGTTCCCGTGCGGCGTCGGTGGGAGAAGGGCGATCGCATCGAACTGACGTTGCCCATGCGACCCCGCTGGGTCAAGGGCAGTGACACGACCGACGGAATGCTCGCGCTGGTTCGCGGCCCGATGGTCTATGCGTTGGATTCGGTGTGGTGGGACACCGAGGATGCGACCAAACTGGGTTCCGTCGAAGGCGATCTGTCCCAGGTGGCGTTCCTGGAATCGGTCGAGTCGTCCCTTACCGAGGTTCCGGCTCCGTCCGGTGCTCTGGGCCCGGCCTACCGGACGAAGGTACGGCTGCTCGACGGGACGGTGATCGAGCCGACGCTGATGCCCTTCGCCAACACCGGGCAGTGGTATCGTCCAGGTTCAGCGACCCGGCCCGGGCGTAACGACGCGGCGTTCCACTACGCCGTGTGGCTGCGCGACACGAAGGGACCGGTCTTCAAAGAGGCAGCGAAAAGGCGACGAGACGCGGAGACCCGGAAAGCCAAGCGCGTCGACTTTGTCCAACCGGGCGACGCCGATTCGGAGCAGGCTCACGACCTGCAGAGCGAAAAGAGTGCGGTCGGGCGATTCAACGGTCGCCCATGGCGCCATGCCGCCGATGGATGGTTCAGCTACAAAATGAAGGTGTTGCCCGACGTACCGTTGGCGGTCGAATGCACCTATTGGGGCTCCGATATCGGGGCCCGCGAGTTCGATATTGTCGTGGACGGTCGGACGATCGCGACGCAGACGCTGGCGCAGAATCGGCCGCACAGGTTCTACTCGGAGCGGTATCCGATTCCAACCGAGCTGAGCGAGGGCAAGCACGGACTGACCGTTCGGTTCCAGGCCCACGCGGGCAAGACCGCCGGCGGGGTCTTTGGTTGCGCCATCGTCAAGATGGAGGACTGAATTTCACCGCCACCGAGGGCAAACCCCGGCGGGCGGTCAACACCTGCGATGTCAAACTGGTGCATCAGCCTTGGGCTGACGGCGCGGGATCGCATTTCGCGCCAAAATCCTCGACAAACGAGCCGGGTTATGAGATTCTAGAGGGGCTCTGCGAGACGGGCTGGGTACGCCCTCGGGGTGAGAACTGTAACTGGATGCATCATGGGATTGAAGGTCTTGAGTTGTCGGAACCTCTTGCTGGCGGTGATGGTCGGCGCTGCGGTCTTGGTCACGGCCGGACCGAGCCAGACGCCGCCGGCGGTTGGCGATGAGGACCTGGGCGCCTACAGTCGGCAGGCGACCGATGCGGCCCGCGCTCGGTTGGAGAAGACGCTGGTCGCGGTCTTTGCCGGGGGGCGGCACGGTTTCGTCAAGGGCCAGCGCGTGAGCCTCGATCTGCAGCGCTGGCGCACCGAGGCGATTATGGCCAAGGGCAAGGTTCTTGTCCCCAAGCGGTTCGCTCTGAGCGCCTTGGGAATCACGCGTTTGCCCTGGTTCGGCATCGGGATTGCCGAGAAGAAGAACATGGTCGCCCTGTCGGATGTGGCGGCCAAGCTGGACAAGAAGGTCTTCACCGACGAGCGGGGTCTCGTGATCGTCGCCGAGGAACCGTTGACGTTGAGCGACTCGGTTCTGATCGATTCGATCATCACGCTCTTCGACACGCCGGAGAAATTCGCCGATCCGCAGATTGCGTATCGCAACATCCCGTCGCTCAAGGCCTGGGGCAAGCTCTCGAATCAGGTCAAGATCACAGACCGGCAGCGCAAATTGTTCGAAGGCCCCGAATCCAAGTGGCGCTACCTGCCCAAGAAGAAGTACGATTTCACCGGCCTGCGGATGCAGGAGTTGGGCTCCGAGGTCCCCGCGCCGGGCGTTCATCCGCGCGTCCTGTTCGGCCCGGAGGACATCCCGGCGATCTCGAGTCGCGTGCGGTCGTCCGTTACCGGGATGCAGTCCCTGATCGAGATGGAGTATCTGCTGGGTCGCAGCTTCCTCGATCCGAACACCCCGGACGGCGCCGCCTTCGTCAGGCTTTCGACGGGAAAACTGGATGGGCTCGTTTTTGAGGACCATCTCCCGGCCGGACAGAAGCCTGGTATCTATAATTCTCACGTCGCCTACGTGCCGAACTGTCTGACCTCCATGGCGCTGTATTGCCTCCTGACCCACAATGACGAACTCGGCGTCAGGACCGCGACCGCGATTGCGAATTACTATCGACTCCTGGAACCCGAAATCGATCGGCTCAACGACCAGCCCGAGGTCTATCGGTCGCATTGGCGCGGGATGCATCATCTGGTCGCCCACATGGATTTGGGAATGGCCTACGACTTCGCCGGTCCGTGGATGACCGACGAACAGAAGACGCTGATGCGCCGCGTGATCAGCAAAGCGGTTGCCGGACGGCGCGGCTATGGGCAGGACGGCCCCGTGCGAATTCGCGACGTCAACTGGGTCACCTGGGATCTGACGATCTTCCTGGCCAACCTGGCGATCGAGGGTGAGGAAGGATTCGATCCTGAGGTGCATGCGTCGGGTCTGGAAACCGTCCGGGCGTTCCTGCAGTGGGGTATCAACGAGCGTGGTCTTCTCTACGAGTCCAACGGCAAGAGCGGGGCGGGCTTGCAGTTCCAACTCCTCTCCATGATCGCCCTGGCGCGCCGCGGCGAGAACATGTTGGGTCATCCCCACTGGCGCAGAATGATGGAGGCGCAGGTCCAGTGCACGGCGCCGGACCGGACGATCACTGCCTCGCGCGGCACCTATGGAGGGCTGCCCTTGAATCGCCAAACCGTCGCGGGGTTCAAGGTCTTCTATCCCCAGGACAAATGTGTCGACTTCCTCCTGGGTGTGCCCGATCCAGCCCGGGGGTTCGATCCTGACGTGTATCGTGCGCAGTTGCCCGAGCAGTCCGGCCGGATGCGGTTGCCCAGCCCCGTCTATCCGGGCATGGCCAAGACGGTCCTGTACGATGCCGACGGCGCCACCACGACTAGGGCCCGACTGCACCTGCCTCTGGATTTCAGCGATCCCGGGCAAGGGATGTTCTCCTCGCGCAGCGACGACAGCGAACGGGCCCTGTGGATCAACATGCAAGCGCGTCCCGATCTGTATCTGGGGGCAGGTCATATGCACCATGACGCCGGCTCGTTCTACCTGCAGGCCGACGGCGTCACCTGGGGGCGCGACGGACTCTCGCCCGAGGGACGTGAATCGCAGAACCACTCGGTCGTTCTGATCGACGGCGTTGGGCAGGATGGCGATCTGGGTGAGACGCCGGTTAAGGTCAAGTACGTCGGAGCGGCCCTCGAACGCCAGGGCGCGATCGCGACGGCGGATCTCAAGTATGCCTACGACTATGTCTGGACCACGCAGATCCGACGCTGGGACGAGCCCCACGCCAGCAGTTACCGGTGGGAACTCGAAACGGATCCCGAGATCGTGAAGATCTTCAAGGGCACGCAGCGCTATCGCGTCAATCATTGGGAGGGCCCCCTGAGGAATCCGTGGTTCCCCACGCTGCGGGCGTCGTTCAATCCCGTGCGCTACGCTTTTCGCTCCACGGGACTCGTGCGCGGCAAGCACCCTTACGCCCTGATCGTCGACGACATTCGCAAAGACGACGAAAGCCACCGATACGATTGGCAGATGATAGGGGGCTTCCACACAGTTGCCCTGCCCGAGCTTGGGCCGGAAGATCTGGTCCTCTCGCCGGTTCCGGCCTCGGAGATTGCAGCCGGCAGTCCCATGCTGCTGATCCGTGAGGTGGGACCCTCCACCTGCACGCTGACCAACGGCCCGGAACAGGATCGCACGATCATCTCCACCGAGGCGGTCGATCCGCGCTTCCGGATCCTGATGATCCCCTTGCGTCAGGGACAGGAGATTCCACAGACCATCGTCGATGCCGTCCATGAGTCGGTCGAGCTTAACTGGAGCGATCAGACGGATCGACTGACGTTCCAGCGAGGAAAAGACCAGAGGACAAGGGTGCGCGTCACCCGGGATGGCAAGGAGATTCTCAAGAGCAAGTAACTGCCGCGTCGCCGATCGCGCCTGGGTCGGTGGGCGACGCGTGTGCAAAGAGGTTGGAGGCCATATGCCAACAAGACGACCGTCATCTTACTGCGTCTGCGTCTTTCTGTTGTTGCTCGGCGCTGCGGT
>JANQFY010000171.1 GCA_028277585.1 Sedimentisphaerales bacterium | reverse complement strand
TTTGGCCGCCAGTGCTGCTGCGGCGGCGGTGGCGGCCGACTGGGCTTGCGTGACCTTCTCCAATGCGGCGGCCAGACGTGCCGCGGCGGCCTTCATCTCCTCGTTGCCGGTCGGGATCCTCTTGCCGTAGCGCTTCTGGATCTCATCCATCAACTTCTGAGCCGTCTTGAGTTTGCTAGCGGCCGTCTGGAGTTGCTTGTTCTCCAACGCCTTGGCCACGGCACTCAGCGCGGCATCCATCTGCTTCAGACGTGAGACAACCGAACTCGGCAATTTCGAAGGCGTAGCGGTCTTGGGCGGTGCCTTTGGCTTGGTTTCTTCCTTCTTCACGCCGCCGATGGGTCGGCCGAGCCGTTTCTCCAGCTTGGTCGCCAAGCCGTCGGCGCGTTTCCGCAGGGTGGCGAGCTTGGTATGGCTGGGCGAAGCCTCTTTGAGCTGCGCCAGCATCTTGCGGGCCTCGATGAACTCCTTCTCCGCCCGGCTGGGCGCCGTCACAATGCGCCGCTGCACGCCCGAAAGCGTCTTCTCGATCTGTTTGGCCAGGTCGTCCGGCTCGACGGCACTGACCGAGACCGCGCCGCCCAACAACACAAGAGTGACCAGCGCGAGGATGATTGATGTGGATGTGACTGTGTTCTTGCCCGATTCCATAGCTCACCTCCCATTCGACTTCCGATCCGTGGTTCGCTATTGCCGATCCGAACGCCCTTTGGCGTCCCGGGTAGCGCGGTTCATTCAGAAGGTGCAGATCAAGCATGCACAACAAGCCCCAGTGAGACTATTGTGGTGGGAACAGCCGGAGAATGCAAGCGGGAGGAGACGGGGCCAGGATTTCCGTGCATTCCAGAAACCCTGGCCCAGATGTGTTGCAGTCTGATGCCTACTTGATGATCGGCGTCAGGACGATATTCCGATAGCTGACAGCCGTGTGATCGCCCTGGAGATAGAGGGGGCCGGGGCGGAACTCGTCGGAGGTCAGAGCGCCGCCCGTGCAGCCGAGCAGCGGCTGGTTGTCGATGATCTTCTGACCATTGAGGATCACGGTTACATGGCGGTCGAGAAGAGTGATGTCCATGGTTTGCCATTGGCCAGCCGGTTTCTCGACGGAGGCCGTTGGGGTAATCCGGCTGTAGATGCCTCCCATGTGGTGAGAATCGAGCCCCCGGCCGCGCGTGTCGCTGATCTGAACCTCATAGATGCCCCGCAAATAGACGCCGCTATTGCCCCGGCGGGGCACGTTGACCTCGAGTTTCAGATTGAAGTCTTCGAACTCGGCGACGGTGCGGAGGTTGCCATAGTGAACGCGGCGACCACCTTTGTGGGGCGCCGGTTTGTTGACGAGGATGCCGTTCGCCACCGACCAGCCATTCGCCTGACGGGGATTGGTCAGCCTCCAGCCGTCCAGATTGGTGCCGTTGAAGAGCGTGACGGGTGTGCCGTACTTGACCTGAGACAGGTCCGGCTTGGAAGGTAGGGGAGCGATCCGTTTGCCCGTGAATTCGCGGCGGGTGACGCCCGTGCCGTCGACGCGGGGTCTGTGCTGGGTCAACTGCAGCGTGTCGCCCGAGACGGTGGCAGAAATCAGCTCCGTGAAGTACTGCGTGCGAACCACGTCACCGGCTGCGTTCTTGCGCTCGACCTTGTGCATGCGCGTGACCAGCAGTGTCTCACCATCCAGCATTGTACTGGCCGTGGGGACGACGCTGCCGCCTCCCCAGAGGATGCTGGAGTCCAGGTAGCCTTCCTTTTGCTCAACGCCGAGCCAGCCGGCGCCGCCTCCGGGGATGGTTAACGCCCAGCGGCCCAGGAACGGATTGTCGGTTTGTCCGGCGAGAACGGACGTCGTACTGAGCCAGAGGGCTAGAAGGGTCGATACACAGCCAATGCGTTTGCTCACGGAAAGCCTCCTTTCACCAGATCCAGATATCGGGCGCCGCCGCTCTGAGGGGCGGGCGACGTTACCATCCCCTGTTAACCCCAATGGCGGGCAAAAGCAAGCAAAAGCCGGGCGAAATCCTCCGGGGCTGCCTGGCGGTGGTTGAGGATATCTCTAAGGTTCGATCTCCAGGAGAACTTCGCACCAATGACGCAGGTCCCACGAATCGAATGCGATGTCCGCCGTGATAACGGCAAGCGGTTCTGCTCCGGAGGATGGAATCGAGACCGTGAATGTCGCACTGTCTTCCTGACGAGGGCCGACGGTCAGACGGAGACTCTCTGGTTCGATGCGGAATCCCGCTGGGGCGTGAGGCGTCACGGTGTACTCGTGCGCGATACCTGAGTGGTTCAGAATTCGGATCGCCAGCGATGTCTTCTGGCCCGGACGAATGGTCTGCCCATAGGGATCGAGGCGGGCCCAACGCTCGTCGATACCGTAGTTGGCTTCATCCCAGGGGAACAATTCGGCCAACAGGCGTTTGCGCTCGGTCAGTGCTGATCGCATCTCGGCCAGTTGGGATGGGGCGAACCGGAAAGTGGGCACGACGTGTTCGTTGACCAGCCACGTGTTCGAGGGCAAGGATACCAGAACGTCGAGACAGTAGAAGTAGCCCTTCCCTTCGTGTAGCAGGTTGCGGTTCAGCAGGCAGTAGTCATCGATACCCGAAGGCGTGAACGAGTCCCCGAGGAGGAAGATCTTCTGACCTTGCTCGTGCTCGACGAGCAGGGCGTCGTGGTACAGCGTCTGGCCTGGGTAGTCGTAGAACGTCAGTTGGAACTCGCGCCAAACCATCGTCGTTTGGTCTGGCATGACGGTGACATCGGCGACCGGGTGGGATGTCATCGCGGGCATACGATAGGCCCGCGGGTGCCGGAGGATGTCCGCCATCAGAGGCGTGACATGCACGGGACAGGGGAACTCGGCCAGCAGGGGATTGATGCTGTCGGTATGGTCGTCGTGGTAGTGGGTGATGAAGAGGCCCTCCAATGAGGTCAGTCGCCCCGCGTCACGCAGCCTCTTCAACTCGTTGATGATGCCCTGCGAGCCGCAGTCGATGAGCCATCCGACGCCGCCCTCCGAGAGTACAAGTCGCGAGTTCTGGATCGGGATCACCCAACTCGGCAAGTCCTTGGTCGCTCCCCATTTCATCCAGGGGATCTCGACCGGTCGGATGAGTGCCCGCCGGGCGAGAGTGTCGTAGCGGTCTCTGAAGTACCACCGTCCGGCGTTGATCGAAAGGTAGTTTGTATAGACGGCCTGTAGCCTCGCAATCAGCTTGTCGATGGCGGTTCGCGGATTCCGGATCACCGGACCCCGCGCCGGAAGCAGGATGTCGGGGCTCTGCGCGAGGATGGCCCTCAAGCTCGCGATCAGGTCGCCGATCCGCCCGGCATAGCCATGGTAGCCTCGGATATTCGCGTCGGCCACCGCGTCCTGGAGGCTGTAGAGGTCGAGCAGATGACCATCTCCGTAGATTGCATCTCCGACGAAGGCGTACCGGAGATTGTCGATGTCCAGCAAATACGTCACGGCGCCGCGCGTGTAGCCCGGGGTGTCGAGGACACTTACTGACAGGCCTTGCCACTGAACACTGTCGCCGCCTTTAACCGTGCGCTTGATCTTCAGCGGTGCCACGGGCACCTTTGTCGTCTGCTGGTGATAGTCGTGATAGCGTGCGGTGGTGAAGTCCTTCCAGAAGTCCGTTGGATTGCTGAAGGCCTCCGCCTCGAGGGCCGGGACAATCGCTCGGGCCCCGCGCTCGACGAGGCCGCGTCCGGCCCAGACCACGTCGCGCCGGCTGTGCGTAAAGAGAACCATATCAGCCTGTTGGACGGTCTCCGTTGGGTCGCCATAGACCGCGAGCGTACGTCCATTGCGTTCGATCTGCACGCCATTGATCGGACCCGGCACGAGATCCACTGACGGGCTGAGTGAATGCACCATCTCCGCGGCATGGGTTGAAATGCCGGGCATGGCAATAGCGGCAAGCATGAGAACGGTCCAAGCCTTACGCATGTTGATCTCCTCTGTAACCTTGCGTCACGAAGGGCTCGGTATTGGCAGCGAAACCAGAATAACCGGACCCCGCCTCTCTGGCAACCGGGTGGCATTGCGGCGCCTTGCCATCGGGCCAAATCATGCGGTATCATGACTGGCGTGCTGAATGAGGAGATATGCGATGGATGCTCGTTATGACCGGTAAGGAACGCGTACAGTGTACGCTGGCTCACCAAGAGCCTGATCGTGTTCCTATTGCTGACGCCTTCTGGGTCGACACGCTTGCCCGCTGGAGGGCGGAGGGTTTGCCCGACGGCGTGGCGCCGGAGGAGTACTTCGATTTCGATATCCGGACAATGGGCATCGACGCGTCGCCACGCTTCGAGCCGGAGTTGATCCAGGACGATGGGGAGATGATCACGCTGCGCGACCGTTTCGGGTATGTCGTCAGAAAGAACAAGTACAAGTCCAGGACTATGGAGTTCTTGTCTCATCCGGTGCGTGGGTGGAGCGACTGGCGGCGTGTCAAAGAGCAGTTTGTGCTGAGCTCAGATGAACCGGCCAGAATAGACACTACGACCTATCCGTTTCGCCTGGACGCCGGTCCGACCTGGGAGGTGGCTCGTCAGCGTTGCGGGGCGATGCGGAGGACACAGAAGTACCTCCTTGCCTCGGCCTATGGACCCCACGAGGCGATCCTACGGTTGCGCGGCTTCGAAGCCACGCTCTACGAATTGTGTGACGATCCGGAGCTGATCCAGGAGATGGCGGAGACCTATACCGGCTTCCTGATTCAGGTCATCGAGAAGTGCCTCGCCGAGAAGACGCTGTTTGATGGCTTCTTCATGATCGAGGATCTGGCCGGCACGCAGGGAATGCTGTTTTCCCCGGACCTGTGGCGGCGCCTCTTCAAACCATCGGTGCAGCGGTTCGGCGCCTTTCTGGCCGATCGCCAACTCACCTTTTGGATGCACTCTTGTGGCAACGCCGCCGCCGTTTTCGAAGACCTTATCGAGTGCGGAGTCCAGGTGATCAATCCTCTGGAGGCCAAGTCCGGCCTGGATGTTCGAGAGCTGAAGGGCCTGTACGGGGACCGTCTGACATTCTTCGGCAATATCGACGTCATCGCCATGGCGGGCTCGGCCGAGGAGATAGCCGCTGAGATCGAGAAGAAACTCACGGCCGCGCGGCAGGGCGGGGGCTACATTTATCATTCCGATCACTCCGTGCCACCGGAGGTGTCCTTTGAGCGGTATCAGCTTGTCATGAATCTGGTCAGACGGCACGGCGGCGTGGACGACCGACCCTAGAGCTGCTGGGTCACTGCTCCGCGGAGGGTTTCGAGGCAGGGCTCAGCAGATGCTTCTCGAACCAGGCGACCCAAGCGGCGTTGCCCCGCTGGGCGTCCTCGCCGCGAAAGCCATGGCCGGCGCCCTTGATGGTCAGCAGGTCGGTGGCGACGCCTTGGGCTTTGAGCGCATCGCGCATCTTCTCGCTGTGCCAGAGTGGGACGAGCGTGTCCTTGTCGCCATGAATCATCAGAGTCGGCGGATCGTCCGGGCTGACGTGCTGCAAGGGCGACACCGCATCGGCCTCGTTCGGATCGAAACGCAGGGCCGGGAAATGTACGCGATAGGGGCTGTCCTCCTTGACCAAGGGACGCAGGTCGGTTGGGGGAAAGTAGGCGACGACGGCGGCGACTCGATTAGTGACGCGGAGGACCTTGTCTTCGTCCCGTGGATCGCCCGCGTCCGATGTCGCGCCCAGCATGAGTGACAGATGCCCACCCGCGCTGGCGCCGCAGACACCCAAACGCTCGGGATCGACTCCGAACCGCTTGGCGTGAAGCCGTATGAAGCGAACGCTGCGCCGCACGTCGGAGACAACTTCGGGGACCACGTACTTGGGGCTGCTTCCGTGCCGAACGGCGAAGACGGTGAATCCCTTGTCAAGCAACGGTTTGAACAATCCCATCGTTTGCTCAGGCGGCGCCCACTTCGAATACCAACCCCCGCTGACCATGAAGAGAATCCCGACGTTGTTGCCTCCATCCGGTCGAAAGACATCGAACGTCAACGCCATGCCGTGCTTGTGCCCGTACACTACGTCCGGTGTGATCTGAATGCCGGATGCTGACCTGGCGGGAATGGACACGGCGAGGACGGCCAGCAGAATCATGCAAAGAAACACCGATTGGACACGAGCGCTTCGCCTCATGGGGCTCCCTTTCAAAGTGACGCGTGTGCGGTCCTGAGATTTCGGCCGGATGATCGTCAGAGGACGAGCATACCGCGAACCAAGGGGTGACGCAAGGGGGCATTGCCCAGTCAGTGACTGCCCCGGTTCATCGGAGAATGTGTCGTCAAGGCGCATGAAGAAAGCCAAATCGGCAGGGGGGCTCCGACGCGCCGCAACGATCTTAGGATCGTTGCGGCGCACCGTGGCTGCCGACTTGGCTTGTGAGACGATTGAGTCTATCGGGATTCGACAATTCCCGAGGCTACCGGACGATTTCTCCCGTCCAGATTTGGCCGTCCGACAAGATGAACTCACCCCAGGTCGTCCCTCCAGTCGTAGGCGGAGTAGGCGGGTCCGGCGGAGTGACCGGCGGATCCGTCGGTTCCGGCGTCGTGTCGCCCGACTGGTTGTTGCTGCTTCTACGGCGCTTCTTGTCGTCCTTGAGTTCATCCGCCAGCTCGTCGAGCGCCCGGTAGACCAGGAACGTCGAGCCGCCGAATTCCAGAATGGACCCGACGACGCCCTTGTCCTCGAAGGCGGTCTTGTAGTCGTCCATATTCGTGATGCCCTTCATCTCGAGCACGTTGCTGGCGAACTCCAGCGGCACGAGCAGGACCCAGTCGAGCGTCTTGTCGGCATTCTCGTTCTCTCCGGTGATCAACTGGACCGGCACACGGGCGAGATTCGTTACGGCTTGCCCCGTGTGCTTGAGCAGCTCGATCAGGTCCTCGATACACATCCCGATCGAACCGGTGACGTTGTCGAAGTAGCCCCAGGTGATGGCGTTGCCGATCTCCTCAGTTGTCTTCCAGGCGCCGCCGATGGTTCGACCCGTGAAGACGAGCGGCCGGACGATCGGATGGTTGTCCTGGTAGACGCTCTTGTCGTGATCGGGCAGGGCGTTGAGCGTAACGAGGTCGGCGATCGAATAGAGCCCGTCCCCCAGACTGACGACGGTTTCGCCGGCCTGCTTGGGCACGCGCGTCGGATCATCGATGAGACCCTTGCCGTCGTTCTTGCGGAAGGGCAAGGCGCGGTCGGACGCATACCCCAATGTGATCACGTTGGTCGTATCCTCGACGAACAGACCGATGCGGCCTAACGCCTTCTCCAGGCTCTCACCCGAATGCCGCGATCCCTCCTGGACCGCGTGATTTCGGTACTTGTCCAGATCCGCACCCAGCGACCACTTCGGTTCACTTGGGTCGGCGAAGAAGTGCTTGGCTTCCGACATGTCCATCGCTGCGTACATGACCGCACCGGCCAGCGGACCGACTGCGGAGGAGCCGGTGCCCGTACGAGGCATCAGTGGCATCTGCGGCGCTGCTGTTCTCGGCGGCAGGGCCGGTTGCTTCGACGCGACCTTGGGCGACAGTTTGGCTGCTGGCGCAGAGGCCGGAACGGCCACGGCGTACTTCGGCGCAGTCGCCTCCTGCTGCTTACGGGCCTTGAGGGCTGCCATTTTGGCCAGCGCCTTCTGGGCTGCACCATTCTCGGGCGATAGCCAGGTGGTGGAATCCGGCGCCGGCGCCGCGGGCTTCGCCTTGCGGGCAAAGTGCTTGTCGGGCGCGGGCCAGTCGGGATTCTCCACGGCCGGCTTCGGAGCGACAGCCTTGTGCGTGGGCAGCCAGGTCGCGTGCTTGGTCGGCAACGCGGCGTTGATCGATGTGTTGGCGCCAGCGACCGATTGGTCGGAGGACAACCACTCTGCCTGCTCCATAGGCGGCGCAGGATCGACGAGCTTCTTGGGCGTCGGCGCAGGCACTGCCGGCATCTGACCCGGTGCTTTGGCCGGTTCTGTCGCGACCGCCTTGGTCGGCGCAGGGCCCGACGGGAGCCAGGTCAGTTGACTCTTGACCGGTGCCGGAGGCAGCGGATCATGGATCGTGGTCCGGGGCGCGTTCAATCCCATCTTGAGGGTCTTGCCGGATGGCGGAGACACGACCGTCGGAGTGACCCCACCGCCGGGTGACAGCCAGCGTACGTGACCGGGCGGGACCTCAAGCGTCGCCTTCTTGGGTTCCGTCTGCTGCGTTGACGACAACCAGCTTGGAGGGCTCATGATTGGCTGCGCGGTTGTCGGTTGGGTCGGGGCCGGATTGGCAGGGGTTAGCCACCGGACGCCGGTCGTAGTGGGGCTCGAAGGCGCCGGCACCGAGGCGACCGGACGGGTATTACTCAGACTCCCCGCGCCGAGCACCGCATTGCCTGGCTTGGAAGAGCCCATCTTGCCCGCCAGCTCTCGCATGTATCCCTGCGGATTGAACGGGTCCTTGATCGCGCCCGACGGGGTGCCCAGGACGCGCCACGTCTGCCCCGGGTTCGGAGCCGGATCGGCCAGGCAGACACTCATAGCGCCGACCCAGACCAGAAGCCCGGAAAGTCCGATACGCACCGATCGCGGTGTCAGAAAAATTCTGTTCAGAACCCAGAAAATCGAGCCAATTCCGGCGACGCCGCAGTCGGCCAAGTGACGGCCGAGACGGGACTGGTCCTGTAGAGATGTGCTGCGCATTTTCATCCACCCCCCATGACGACATCCGTTGGCCCGGCGTTTCGCACCAGGCCTAAGACGCGTTCAACACCCAAAAAGACACATGGCGTCGTTACTCCGAACGACCCCGACAGGGCCCCAAAACCACCGTGTTCGAGACGCTGTTTCGTACATTATTGGAACCATTCCTCACGGGTTCCTCATGCCGTTTCGCTGCGAGACGCGCAGCGGCGTCGCCCGTCCGTGGGAGCTTCTCTGATTGCTGGTACCTATGGTGTTTTCACACCCCCAATTGATAGACACATTGTATCAGAATCACTCTCCGAGGTCAAGGGTGGTGTGGGGGAGATGGGGTAATTGGGAACAAGCCAAGAGAGCTTATTCGGACGTGGATGTCCGCGGCCCCGCCTGCTGTCGCGACACGCTGCTAGGCTTGGGACTGGACCGGGGACGGATTAGGAAAAGAATGGCAATTCGTTCCGCGATGTGCCATAGTGGGGCGTCGAACGTCCGAGCGGTCCGGAGCGGATCGCCTTCAGGCGCCGACATTGACGGATGATCGGATGCCTTCGCATTCAGGTCGATACCCATGTTCAGAGCGTACGTGAGGGCGGTCTTTGCCTTCCCTGCGATGGGACCGTTCCGTGGGGGACGATTGTCAGTGGGCCCGGCGCCACGATGGTGCGTTGCGAGGCGCTTGGCTGAGGTTTGAGGTGAATAGAGAATCCCTTAGATTGCAGTGGATCCAGTTGGCGGTTCTGTCGGCGGCGCACTTCCTGGTCGATATGTTTGGCAACATGCTGCCCGCTATCCTGCCGGCGATTCGCTCGCACTTCGCGTTGCGACTGTCGCTAGGCAGTGTCGTGCTGGCGTCCCTGATGCTGACGTCCAACGGGGTGCAACTGTTGACGGGTCATATGCGGGCCGATAAGAGCAAGCCGCTCTTTCTCCATGTAGGCTTGCTTCTGGCGGCTGCCATCTGCCTTTTGGCGCTGGCGCCGCAATCGTCGCTCGGCGTGGCGATGATCATCGGGCTCGGCATCCTCAGCGGTTCCGGCATTGCGGTCGTGCATCCCGAGGGCCTGCGTGCCGTGCACACCTTGGACAGAATCTCTCCGGCGATGGGGACGGCGGTCTTCATGACGGCCGGCTTTCTCGGTTTCGCCAGCGGCGGGGCGATCGCGACGCAATTGGTGGCCGGCCATGGCTTGGCGGGGCTGTATCCGCTGATCCTGTTCCCGGTGATTGGGGTTGCAGCGCTGTTCTTTTCGCAGGTTCGGCTCTCCGTGGGCGATAGTGAGGCCGAAGCGGCGCGGGCGGCCCACGCGACGGCCTCGGAACGGCTTCCCTTCTGGTATGTCTTGGCGATTGGGTTGCCGGCCGCGACCACCACGACACTCCTGCTGTCATTGGTGCCCACCTATCTCCACGACGAACTGCATTTCGAACTCACGTTCGGGGGACTCTCTTCGTTCATGTTTGGCGCCGGCGGCACGGTCGGGCCCTTCGTTTGGGCCGCGGCTGCGAATCGCAAGGGCGATTTGCCTTGTACGTTCTGGGCCTTTCTCCTGGCGGTTCCTTGCACGGTCCTCTACCTGCTCTTCAGCGAGCAGCGGTTTGCGATCTGTATGCTCTTCGGGGCGGGCTTCTGCTCCATGTCCGCCTACATCCTGACGATCACGCTGTCACGCTACGCCCGTGGTTTGAACTTCGGTCAGCGTATGGCTTTCATCGTCGGGGGCAACTGGGGGATCGCCAATATCATCTTCATTGGCATCTCGCCACTGGCCGAGCGTTTCGGAACCGGAGCGATCCTGAAGTTCACCCCTCTCGGATACGGCTTGTCTGCTCTGCTGGCGCTGTGGATGGTCCTGAAGTATCCGAGAGCGGGTCGTTGCATCCCTGCGTCTGCGGATTCGGCTACCGTGGCAGAGAATTCCTCGATGTGAATTCAGTAATCCTTGAACGACCTCATCCATGCGGGCCAGTCAGCCGGCTCAACTCCCCCGGCTTGCGTCCATCGCCCCGTCGTGTTGAATTCGCGATGCCACTTGAGTGTCCACAAGCCCTTGAGGCCCACCCTTCGGGCCGAGCCGTCGAGAAAGGACACGTTGACAGCCTGGCCGTGTCGCCGCATGCAGAATCGCTGCATCGAGTCGCGACAGCCGCAGGGGAATGCGGTGCGGGCCTCTTCGGTCTCGGGCGGATTGTCGACATCCTTGGGCCAGGCGCACCACCACCAACTGTCGGCGAATGCCGGGATACCAGCCATGCCCTTGGCGTCTGTTCCTCGCCAGAAGCATCGGGCGCCTGTTTGCCGCATTGGGGAGGAGAAGATCCCGATGACAATGGGTGTTTCGCCGACGAACTGGTTGGCCGAATCGC
>JANQFY010000103.1 GCA_028277585.1 Sedimentisphaerales bacterium | reverse complement strand
CCCACTGGTTTCGATGTCCCAGAACGACGCGACGATATCACATGGGGTGCCCTGACAGGGTTCCGGCAAACCGACCAGACCACCTGCAAGTGTTGTTCCTCTAACGAAGGCACTGGCATAGGAGTTGGTAATCGAGCTTGCGTCTCCTGCGAGACCGCCAACATGCTCATCGCCTATGACAATTCCGTGGGCGTAGCAATTCAGAATCGTGTTGGCGTAGCCCGCCAAGCCACCGACCTTCCCCCTGCCCCTGACGATCCCATCTGCATGGCAGTTGACTACGTTCTGCACGCTGCCTGCCACACCCCCAACACAATCCGCGATACCCGTAACGAAGCCGCCTGCGTACGAATCGGCTATCGTATCATGCCCCGATCCCACCAACCCGCCCACGTAGTTGTCTCGCCCGACCACATTCCCCGTTGCGTGACAATCCTGAATGAGACCTTCGGTGTATCCAGCGAGACCACCGACGTAGGATCCACCCGAAACCTCACAGTTACCGTAGCAGCCGGTGAGCATGGCAGCATGAATTGCTCCCCCCCGAACAGGATTGCCAACTGCGCCAACCATGCCACCTACGTACTGACGCCCTTCGACCACCCCCTCCTCAATACGGCAATTCGCAATCGTTCCACCGCGGAGATTCCCTACCAAGGCCCCAATGTGAGTTCCTTCCCAGGCGTAGACCTCCGGCGCAATCAAGCCAAGATCCCTGATTTCGGCATTGGGCCCGTCGACATATCTGAAGAGACCTGTATCGCTCTGACCTTGCCCTGTGTAGGTGAAATTGGAGATACGCCGAGCA
Source organism: Sedimentisphaerales bacterium (assembly GCA_028277585.1). Classification (GTDB taxonomy): domain Bacteria; phylum Planctomycetota; class Phycisphaerae; order Sedimentisphaerales; family Anaerobacaceae; genus Anaerobaca. Next base: position 10,122 of record JANQFY010000103.1, on the reverse strand, counting down.
TTGCCATCGAATACGCCCGCAAAAGGTACTTCGGAGAGGCCCAGACCCCGGGACATACGCCTGCCGATCATGTTGAACTGATCGCCCGTGTAGGCGGACAGGTCGAGGTCGGCCATGAGTTTGAAGTGTTTGTCCCAATCGTTGGGATCGGCGCCGATGGCGTTCATTTGTTCGGGGGTGTAGATCAGGTAGGGGTCGTCGGGTTCGCCTGTGCCGCCGCCGTATTTGGCGATTGCCGCCTGGCTCAGAACCGCCACGAAGACGCAGAGCGCCACTGTGAGGTGGAAGGCTCCCTTCCTCTCCATTTCGCTTCCCTCCAGATTGTCTTGTATGACCGTATGATGACCGCGATGGGCCGCACGTCAGATCCCGCCGCCCTTATGCAAACAAGATGCATTCCGACGCGCGTCTGTTCCGTTCGGCCTTTCGGTTTTTCGAGAAACGTCCCTGCTCCGTACGCTGTCCTCGCGAAAGTCCATACTAGCATCTCTGCAGCGAATCCTGAAGCTCATTTCGACCCTGTTACCCTGGGCGGAATCTGACTGCGGATGTGACGCGCTGTCTGGCCCTGCAGAGATCCCTCCGTTGCGGCCCACGTGTTGTGGGGCCAAGTAGGTCGTGCGTCCCCGCACGACTGAGCCGAGCGGGGACGCTCGGCCTACGTTTCGCAAGGAACATGCAACGGTTTATGTGCAGAAGCCGGTGACATGGAAGATTTCTTCTATTGCTTTGGCGGCCGGGAGTTGTGGCGTTTGGGTCGGGCGGATTTCTCGTTTTCTTCGCAAAGAACGTGCAGTTCGGCCCAATTATAGAGAGAGACTGTAGGCTGGAGGCCGCAGGCGGGAGGAACGCTTGCACTCCGCTGTGGGTCTCTGTTCTTGCTCTTTGATATTCGATGTGGCGTGCGTGGTTCCCATGGTCTCAGGTCTCCGGCCTCCAGCCTGAGGTTGTTGTGCAAAACGAACCCAATTTCTGCGTTTCTGGGCCAGAAACGCTGGTTGGGTGAAGAAACGAACCCAAACAAACCCAATCGTGACATGGAATGAATGGGAAATGGTTCGGCGCCCGGAGGGCGCGGTGCATCCTCCGGCGTGTCTATTGATTGTAGCCGAGTTTGCCCCAGATACCTTTCTGAACCCACTGCAGATCTTCGATGCCTCCGTCGGTCTGGGGGGCGAATGTACCCGACCAGGTGCGGACGTGATCGCGTCCCTGCTTGATGGTCTCGAGACCCGTCCATTTGTGGTATTCGGCGTGTCCGTCGGCGCAGGCGAAGGTGGTGCCGTCGCCATGCCGCGTGACCGGCTGATCCCACCAGAGGGGCTCATTGTATCGGGTCGCGTAGGCGTCGGGGCTGGAGAGGCCTTCGTCGATGAAGATCAGTCGCTTCGATGGCTGCGGCACCTTCATTCTTAGCCTGAACACGGGACTGCCGTCGACCGACCGTCCATTGCTGGAGATCATCATGGCGTAGGTCATCAGCTCGCCGCGGTATCCGGTGGGGCATTTGTACAGCTTGGGGTCTTTGGTGTAGGGCCAGAGGGCGCCGACTTTGATCCCGACGAGTTGGTCCTCTTCGGGCAAGGTCTCGCCCTGGTTCCAGTTGGGCGCCCAGGTGACCCCGACCCAGGGCAGTCCATATTGGCCTCTCCATGAGTCCTCGGAGCCTGCCTCGCAATTGACAACTTTGTCGTCGTTGTCGTCGGCGTAGAGAATCCAGGAGAGCTGCAGTTGCTTGAGATTGCTCATGCACGCGGCACGCTGGCCCTGTTCGCGGGCCCTCTTCAGGGCCGGCATGAGGATGGCCATCAGGATGGCGATGATCGCGATCACGACGAGCAGTTCAATCAGCGTGAATCCATTCCGCCGGCTCATGGCATTCTCCCGGTGGCAGAGCTACATGCTTCGTTGCGACTTCGTTCACGGACAGAAGTCCTCAGGCAAACTTGCAGCTCCGGCTCCAGCGTATGTTGCGCCGGAGCCGGAGCTGTTCGTGACCAACAAGCGATTCCTCTAGAACGGCTTCGGGATCTGCGCTGTTTCGCCCCCGACCAACCAGGCCACCTCCTCCGGCGACAGGGTCCGGCCGTAGATACGGGCATCGTCCAGCGCGCCTTCGAAGAAGTCCTCGGCGGCGTCAGCGGCCCAGCCGAAGTTCACACGTTCCTGCCAGTCGAAGTCCGACTCGGCCTTGACGCCCTGGGCCTGGAGCAAACCGTCTATGTACAGTCTCTGGCCGCCGATGGCGTCGCCATAGGTGTGCACGAGATGGTGCCATTGTCCGTCGGCGACGTTCACCGTTGCGGTGATCACCTCGCCCTGATAGATCCGGACGCCGACATTGCCGTCAGCCAGGTAGATCAAGCGATCGTAGCCGCCGCCGCCCAGGGGATTCTGCACGATGGCGAACAGGCCGCAGTTGGGATTGGTCGTCTTGAACCAGAACGCCGTCGTACCGCCGTTTTCCGGCACGTCCAGCACGGCGTTCACATAGTCGTCGATGCCGTCGAACTCCAAGGCCTGACCGTCTGCGCCATCAGTGTAGATCGGTTCCCCGATCTCTTCGCCGTCGGTGCCGTTGCCCGAACTGTCGGCGGCATTGCCGTCGAATGTGTAGTGAACGAGCAGGTCTGCGCTATCCGGCTCCACTGGCGTGATGAACTCCGGCGTCTTGCCGTAGAGGCGGATGTCGTCGATATAAACGACACCGGTGGCGCCGGCGCCCTGGATGCCGATCGTCAGCGAAGTGACATTGCTCAGGTTGCCGCCGACGGTCGACAGGTCGATGTTCCACGGTTGCCACAGCGCTCGGGTGACGTCGGCCGCGTCGCCATCGTACATCACCTTCGTGCCGTTGATCTTGATATAGAGTTGCCCGCCATTGTCCGGGGCGCCCTGGAAGTAGAGCGACAGGCTCTTGACGCCATAGGTGGTCCAGTCCATCGCGCTGTCGAGGGTCCGCTCGGCCTCCGAGGCCGCGGCGCCGTTGGTGTTGTCGAAGAACAAAGGCATCGACTGGGCGCCGCCATGGATGGTGGCCTGCTCGGCGAACGGCGATTCCAGGTGGCCGACCGTCGAGCCGTTGTCAGTGACGCCATAGCCATCGACCCAGGCGTTGTAGATACGGCTTTCCTCATCGTCGTAGCTTTCGAAATCTTCAACGACGATGTAGGCCTCGGTGGAGAAGCTCCAGATCGCGCCTTCCCAGGCACTAATCGGCTCGGCCTCGTTGACCTCGATAATCTGCCAGTAGTAGGTCGCCGCCAGGTCAAGCGCGCCGGGACCGACGGTCGCCTCGCGGGTCGTGTCGATCAGTTCCAAAGCGCTGGGATTGGTGCTGAGATAGACCTCGTGCAAGACGGCCTCGCGGCCACTGCGCCAACTCAAATCAGCATCCACGCTCACGCCCGCTGCTCCGTCATCCGGCTGCGGCTCGCGGGCCTGGACGGGCGTATACAGGAATCGCACTTCGCTCAGGCCGAACTGACCGAGCGGGCCGTAACCGCTGTTGACCGTGATCTTGACGTGTTGGGCCGCCACGCCGCCAAAGTCGACAGTCGTGTTGGCTTGGTAGTCTGACTTCGTTGTGCCCTGATTGAATGCCACGTCGCCCAGGACCGCCCAGTCGGCGCCGTTCTCGGAGTATTCGATCGTGACGTCTTTGACGCCGAAGCCGAGCATCAACTCGAACTGCACCTTGTAGTTCCAGACCAGCATCTCGTGCAGCTTGTAGACGGCGTCGAAGGCGAACTCGATGGTGAGCGGTTCGCCCGCGGCCGGGGTAACCTGCCACATGTCCGCGCTATCGATCGAGTGTTCGTCGTTCTCATTGAGTCCGGCGCCATTGACGATGTTCTCCAGGCTGGTGCCCGGTTGCGGCTCGACGTTGCTGGTCGCCGCAACGTTGGCGATCGGATAGGCCAACGGCTCGATCGTGAAGCTCCAGATCTCGCCCTTGAAGATCGTGTTGTCGGGCGCGCCATTGACTTCGTCGACTCGCCAGTAATAGGTTTGGCCGTACTCGAAGACGCCTGGGGGATCATAGGTCAAACCCGTCTGGCCCTGGCTGAGGAGCACACCCATGTCATCGGCGCGGCTGGCGTCGTTGACGTCATCGAAGACGGTTCCCAGATAGACATCCTGCGTTTGGGCCGTCTCATTGGGCGACCAGCCAAGAACGATGTCCCTGGCTACATCGGTGGCTGCATCTTCCGGAATCGGCTTGGAGCTTGTCTGCAGGGCACTTTTCATGACGCGCACGATCTCTTCTTGCGACAGGGCCGTGTCGTAAATCTGCACGTCGTCGATGATTCCTTGGAACCATCCCATCGCATTGCCGGAGTTGGACCCGATGTGGAAGCGGTCGCCGCCGGTCCACACCGTTCCGACACCTACGGCGTCGCCCTCCTCCTGGCCGTTCACATACAGTTGTGCCGATCCGTTGTTGGTTGCGGTGATGGTCACGAAAGTCCAGGTGCCGACCTCAACCGGTGTCGTTCCCAGCACGGCCTTGGCGGCACCGTCGTAGGTATAATGCTCGAATACCCCGGACGCTGCGATGCGCACCTGATGCGACCAGTGCGTCGTCGTCCCGCTGGCGCTGGTTCGTGCTACGATGCTGGCGGCGTCCGCCCTCTCCGGCTTCACCCAGGCGCTGATCGTGTACGCGTCCAGGTTGGCCACCATCACCTCGAGAAGATCGTCCACGCCATCGAACGTGATCGCCTGGCCTATTCGACCTTTGGTGTAACTCGGCGCCCCGCCGAGAAACGTCCCATTCGCCGAGCCGGCCACGTCGTCCAAGTGGCCATCCAGGGGCCAGTGCCCCAGCGGTTCAGCCGCCGGGGCTGCCAGAGTTAGTGCCGCCAATGGGCAGATGAGCAACAGTAGTCTCTTATGCATGATCGTCCTCCTTCATCATGAGACATTGAAATCACCGCATGGTGATTTATGCGCGTCACGTTGCCTTACATCCGTAAGGCCAGGATGGATCATCTCGCCAGGACTTCGCTCGCACAGCCTGCTCGTGAAGGCCACAGGGTCTGTCGCGGACACAGTACACTGGCCAGAACTCTCATTGCATATGGGGCGTTCGCCCAAGCGGACACTGCCAGGAATCCGCACCGATCTTTTGTCGACAGTGCCTGTTCACTATATCGGCAGGAGATTGGCCGAGGCAACTTCATTCTGCGCAGATAAAACTTCATTTTGCGCACGCTGCTCTTGAGCTCTGGCGGGAGATGCGTAGAATCGGTGGCGTATGGCGACGCAACGCGAAGTCATCGTGATTGTCGAGAAGTCCAGAGCGTATGGACGGGGCCTTCTGCGGGGCATTGCCCGCTATGCCGCCATCCACGGCCCCTGGCAGCTCCATATGGAGCCTGAGTTCTACCGCCTTTCGCGCAGACAATCCAAGAAATGGATGGACCAGAAGAGAGCGGACGGTGTCATCGCCCATCTTGCGGACGTCGCGATCATTGAGAGCGTCATTGTGTCGGGGATTCCCGCCGTCATCGCCGGCATAAGGGAGCCGGCCGCCGGCGCCCATGTCCTGATGACCGACGATGAAGCGATCGGCCGGATGGCGATGGACTATTTCTCGGATCGGGGCTTTCGCCAGTTCGCTTACTGTGGACTCGACGAGATGTACTGGTCGAGGCAACGAGGTAAGGCGTTCAGTCGAAAGGTGCAGGAAGCCGGTGGTGAGATCCGCGTGTACGAACCGCCCAAGAGGAGAAGGCCCCATAGCCACGAGGAGGACATCTCTCTCTTGGCCGATTGGCTGCTGTCGTTGCCCAAGCCAACCGCTCTTCTGGCCTGCAATGATGACAGGAGCCGACAGGTCCTCGCGGCCTGCAGGGCGGCCGAACTTCAAGTGCCGGATGAGATCGCTATCCTGGGCATCGACAACGACGAACTGGTCTGCGAAATAGAGTATCCTCAGCTTTCCAGCATTACCCTGAATGTTGAAGCAGCCGGGTATGCCGCTGCGACTCTGTTGGACAGGCTGATCACGGGGCGGAAGGTCAGCCGGGCGGAAGGTCGAGTGGTGGTTTCGCCTTTGTATGTAGCGGGTCGTCAATCTACCGATGTCCTGGCTGCCAAGGATCGAGATGTGACTGTGGCTCTGCGTTTCATTCGCGAGCACGCCAGAGAGGGGATTCAGGTCGGGGACGTCGTTGAGGCGACCGCTCTGTCCCGGCGGGCGTTGCAGCAGCGGTTTCGACGTGTCCTCGGACGGCCGATCCACGATGAGATCAAACGCGCGCAGATCGACCACATGGCGCGCCTGCTTGTGACCACCAACCTGCCGATCGCCGAGATTGCGCGATTGCTGCAATCCACCGAGGTCAAGAACATCGCCAGGTACTTCCGCAGGCGAACGGGTCTGACGCCGTCGCAATACCGAAGGAGGCACAGCATACGGTAGGGGCCGATACGAGAAGTTCACTCTCTGACGATTCGGAGACCTGGGGCAGGGGCAGATCGCTGCGCTGAGCTTGATCGGTTCCGTTTTCCTCGTTTCTGGCCTGGAAACGAGGCAGGGCTCAGATGGGGAATTGACAAGACCCCTTCGGGTACCCATACTAAAGGTTTTGCGTGCGACTCGGCCGGATCGGCCTGCGACGAGCGGGGCCAATCGCGGCGGTCGCTGGTGAGGCGAATTGAGGGTGCCTCCAGTATTTCGGGAACGCGTATGAAGACGTATCAACAGATCAACGAGAAGATCGCGTCGGGCAAGGCGGTGGTTCTGACGGCCGATGAGATCATCGACTATGTCGACAAGAAGGGCCTGGAAACGGCGGCCGAAGAGGTGGACGTGGTGACGACCGCGACCTTTGGGCCCATGTGTTCCTCGGGCTGTTTCCTGAACTTCGGGCATTCGGCGCCGAAGATTCGTATGACCGAAGCCTGGGTGGAGGACGTCCTGGTCTATACCGGGATCGCGGCGGTTGATGTCTACCTCGGCGCGACCCAATTGCGGCACGGCGATCCGGCGAACATGTATCCGCCGGGTGAGTTTCGTTACGGCGGCGGACACGTGATCGAGGACCTGGTCGCGGGCAAGACCCTGCAGTTGTTCGCTCTGTCTTACGGGACCGACGACTACCCACGGCGCGAGATCCGGACGTATTTCACGATCAAGGATCTGAATCAGGCGATCATGGTCAACCCGCGCAACTGCTATCAGAACTACAACGTCGCGATCAATGATTCCGATCGCACGATCTATACCTATATGGGTGCTCTGGAACCTCGGCGCGAGAACGCGAGCTACTGTTCGGCCGGCCAGTTGTCACCGCTGCTGAACGATCCGCACTATGACACGATCGGCGTGGGGACTCGGGTCTGGCTGGCCGGGGCGCATGGGCATGTCTACGCCGAAGGGACTCAGCACGCCGGCGCCTGCGAGCGGACGGCCGACGGCGTGCCAATGGAGGGGGCCGGGACACTGGCGCTGACGGCCGATATGAAACAGATGCGGCCTGAGTTCGTCCGCGGCGTGAGCTTCCGCGGTTACGGCGTGTCCCTGGCGGTGGGGGTCGGCGTTCCCATACCGATCCTGAATCCGGGTGTTCTGAAACGAACCTGCGTGCGCGACCGTGATATCATGGCGCCGGTGACCGACTACAGCTCCGACTACCCGCAGAAGACGGGCCGGGTCATCGCCCATGTCAGCTACGAACAGTTGCGCAGCGGGGAGATCGAAATCGAGGGCCGCAAGGTGACGGTTGGTTCGCTGTCGTCCTACTATAAGGCGCTGGAGATTGCGAATCTGCTGGCTGACGAGGTCCGGCGGGGCGACTTCCTGCTCGCCGAACCGAGCGCCCCCTTGCCCAAGGACAGAGCGATGAAGCCCCTGGAAATCCGGGAGAAGGCATCATGAGCGATACCGTGACGAAGAAACTCATGCTCTTCTTCCCCAAGTGTGAGTGCGAGAAGCCCATCATCTATCATCTGGTCAAGGACTATGATCTGATCGTCAATGTCTATCGGGCCAAGGTGACGCCGGAGGAAGAGGGCTACCTCGTATTGGACGTAACCGGGACGGAGGACCATATCAACAACGGCATGGATTTCCTCCAGACCTTCAACGTGACGATCAACACCACCGGTAAGGGCGTCACGCGAGACGAGCAGCGCTGCACCCATTGCGGCCAATGCGTCAGTCATTGTCCGACTGGGGCGCTGAGCATCGGCGACGGCGCGACGCGCGAGGTGGTGTATAACGAAGCCGATTGCATCGAGTGTCTGGCTTGCATTCGCGTTTGCCCCTTCGGGGCCTGTGCTTCGGCGTTCTGAGCGGGTTCGGTGGCTGCGGATCGACAGCGCATATATCGAGACTTCACCCATCGCGAAGCGGTGTTTCGCATCTGTTGCGACGCGTTCGAAGCCGTTACCGCTGAGATCGTCAGACAACGGCACATCCTGGAGGAGTATATCGCGCGGCACAATGAGTTCGGTGCGTCCCTGACGCCGATCGGATTGCAGGCCGGCGCGCCGCCGGTCGCGCAGCGGATGGCTCGCGCCGCCGATCGGGTCGGGGTCGGTCCCATGGCGGCCGTCGCCGGGGCGATGGCGCAGTGCGCCGCCGAAGCAGGTTTGCGGGCCGGCGCCCACGAGGTCATCGTCGAGAATGGGGGGGACATCTACCTTCAGGCGGTCGATACCGTGACGATCGCGCTCCATACCGGCGCCACCAGGTTGGGCGATCGATTGGCCTTCTCTCTGCAGGCGTCTGACACGCCCCTTGCGATCTGTTCCTCTTCGGGAAGGATGGGGCACTCCCGCAGTCTGGGGAAGTGCGATCTGGCGACGGTGGTTGCGCGCGATGCGGCGCTGGCGGATGCAGCCGCTACCGAGGCGGCCAATCGCGTCGCGACGATCGATGATATCAACCCAACGGTTGAGCACATCGCGGCGATCGAGGGAATCGACGGCGTGTTGGTCGTCAAAGGCGACCGTGTGGGGTTGGCGGGACGCCTGCCGTCTCTGGTCAAGACACAGCACTGAGCGGGCGAGGCTCAGCGGGCTTCCTCGTGGGCGGAACCAGTGTCCCCGGGACATTCAAATCACCCCTTTGGGGCCATCTGGAAATGTCTCTGTAGTGTCACTGTAAGTCTATTTTACAAAAAGAAAGTTCGTGGGTGTATTGTAAGAGTCTATGCAATAGGGGGTTGCGGTATTGTGAAATATTGTTGCGATTGTATATTTATCTTGACATTCCTTGAGGGTGATGTGTATTTTGAAAAGTGTTGTCTGTGAATGTGAGCGCAATCACCAGTAAACGGTGGCCTATGCGATACCACAAGATTCCAGACGAAACGGTCCGGCGCCTGCCGGTTTACTTGCGGGGAGCCATGCACCTCTCGCAGCAGGGCCTTGAGAGCATCTCCAGCCGACACCTGGCCGACCTCTTGGGCGTCAAACCCTGGCAGATCCGCAAGGACTTCTCCTACTTCGGCGATTTCGGCACGCCGGGCGTGGGATACCACCTCGAGAGTCTGATCAAGCAGATCAACAAGATCTTGCGTCTGGACGCCGGACAAAAGGCCGTGCTGGTGGGGGTGGGCAACCTGGGGTCGGCCCTGCTGGCGTTTCCTGGCTTCGGGATGTACGGCTTCGAGATCGCTGCGGCGTTCGATGTGGACAAGCGCAAGATCGGCCGGCGGCGGGGCGGAGTCGTTATTGGGGATATTGCCAAACTGCGAAACCTGCGGCGCCGGGGCATCTGTCTCGGCATCATCGCCGTGCCTGAGGATACAACCCAGGAGGTCGCCGACACCCTGGTCGATGCGGGGATCAAGGGAATCCTGAACTTTTCGCCCCGCTACATCACTGTTCCCAAACGCGTGAAGGTCATCACTATCGACATCGCCATGGACCTGGCGCGTTTGCCGTACTATATGCCGTTGAGCTGATGCGATCGAGACACATTGCTCTTTCGACAACGCGTCGAATTGTTGTGCTGCAAAGTAGGGACAGGGGACTCACTACCTCCGAGATGACTGCTTGATGCACGTAGAGCCCGCTTGCCCCGGACAGGTGCAAGATGGATACCGTCTTTATCAGCCGACTGAAGACCTTCTTGGACGCGGTCGCCGAGACCATGCCGCTGTA
>JANQFY010000100.1 GCA_028277585.1 Sedimentisphaerales bacterium | reverse complement strand
GACGAGAGCTGACAACCTGCGCCGCCCTGGCGGCGGTGATAGCCGCCATCTGGATCCTCGGCCTGCTTTTGCACGCGTCCCGCCTGGAATCACAATACGCCCAGCTCAAGACAGAAATCGAGAGCGTCTTTCGCGAGACGCTGCCCGAAGAGAAGAACATCGTCAACCCCCTGGCCCAACTCGAACAGAAACTGCAGACACGGCGTGAGGACAGCAACGTGCTGACCGCATTCGGGGCGGGGAAAATGACCCCGTTGGATATCCTATCCAAACTCAGCGTCCATCAGCCGGCGGGACATGAGATGAAACTCAATGACGTCCTGGTGGCCAAGGATTCCGTCCGTGTCACGGGCAGATGCCGTTCGTTCTCCGTACTCTCGGAATGGCAACGGACTCTGGAGCAAATCCCCGGCTTCGACACCGTCGACGTCGCCAATCCCAAGAAAGACGCACAGACGGGGCAGGTGCACTTCACTCTGTCCCTGTCCTCCGGAAAGGCAGTACAATAGATGCTTCGATTGACCCGAAGAGAGCGAAAGATGGCGATCGGCATGGTCGCCGTGGGAATCGTCTGGGGCCTCTATGGCTTCATCATCCAGCCGACCCGGAACCGAATCGAAACCCTCCAGCGCCTCATTCCTGAAAAGCAGGATGAGTTGCGTTCGATGCAGGCCCGCAGCGCCGAATACCTGGCCCTGCGCCGAGCGAGTGAAAGCCTCGAGGCCCGTATCGCTCGGCAGGACGCCGATTTCCAGCTACTGCCCTTCCTCGAGTCACTCATCGAGCAACACCAGCTTAGCGACAATCTCATCACCATGGAGCCCGAGACATTGTCGGCCCAACATGGCTACTCTGAGACCATCGTTGAGATCGGACTCGAAGGCGTCGCATTGCGACATTTGGTGGACTTCCTCGAGGCCATTGAAACCTCTGATGTCATGGCCCAGATCGGCTCGCTCTACATCCGCAAGGACGCCCAGGACGCCACTCGACTGACCTCGACCCTGCAGATCCACTGCCCGCGCGTCGACTCCGAGGGGGCGTCCCCCCCTCCGGCGCAGAGCTAGTGTTATACGGCTTCTCGGGATCGCTGTCGGCAGCCATGACCAGACGCCGCTCGTCAGTGAACCCGCCGGTGGAAACGAATCTTGCCACGCGACGCGCCAGGCGTTATAAGACTACGTGTCCACCGTGAAATGACTGCGACCAGGCCGATGACAAAGACGCGAAAGACAAGCGGCTGGGAAGAGCTTTCGGATGATGAACTGCTGCAGGTGCGCATTCGTGATCTGAAGCTGCAGATCCCCGGATCCAGCATGGAGTCATTCGTCGAAAGGCTCTACGAGGAGTTGGACGCCAAGGGTATCTCGTGCCATCCGAGCTGCTATTTGGCCGACGAATGGCTCACACCGGACAAGATTCCCGTGATCGGCATTCCCTTCTGCCTGACCAACCCCAGGCTCCGCCAGCTCGAACAGAAGATGATGTACGAGATCGAGGGAGGTTCCGACTCGCTCTGCATGAAGTTGCTGCGGCACGAATGCGGTCACGCCCTGAACTACGCCTATCAGTTGTATCGGCGGACCCGCTGGCGCGAGACCTTCGGGCTGTTCTCGGCCCCGTATTCGGCCTCCTATGATTACCAGCCCTACTCGCGCCGCTTCGTGATTCATCTGGAGGACAACTACGCCCAGTCGCATCCCGATGAGGACTTCGCCGAGACGTTCGCCGTTTGGCTCGCTTCCAACAGTCGCTGGCGTGAAAAATACAAGGACTGGCCCGTCATCAGGAAGTTGCGCTACGTCGATCACGTCATGCAGCGCATCGCCGACCAACCGGCGCCAGTCACTTTCAGGGGGCGTCCCCCCTACTCGGCGGCCCGGATGACCTCCACGCTGGCCGCCCACTACGAACGGAAACGCCGGGCCCTGGGCAGCGAATTCCAGGGATACTACGACGACACGCTCAGGGAATTGTTTACCACGACTCACGCGGGGAACGCCAGCATCAAGGCCGCGCGTCTGATGCGCTCCTCCCGCACCCGCTTTGTGAACAACGTCACCCGATGGACGGGCCACCGCAAGTTCGACATCCGGCAGTTGGTCAATCGTCTGGCCACCCGCTGCGATGCGCTGGAGCTGTATGCCAAAGCGGGAGATGAAGAGTACATCATAGGCGTGACCGCCTTGCTTACGACCATCGCCAGCAACACGCTGACCGTCAGCAGGAAAAGAAGGTAGCCATGAGCCGACGACTCAACATCACCGTTCTGGTCGACCCTGTGACTATCCAGTCGGACGATCCCCATTTCCGAAAGCGGCCTAAGAAACCGGTCACTGAATACCACGTGTGTGAGGCGCTGCGCGTGCTCGGACACACGGTCACCGTTCTGGGCGCCGAGTACGACATCGCCGCCGTCGCACGATCCCTGACCGACCAAGCCCCCGATCTGGTATTCAATCTGACCGAACAGTTCTGCGGCGACCGGAGACTCGACAAGAACATCGCGGGTCTGCTGGAACTGCTGGAAATCCCGTTCACCGGCGCCGGTCCCGTGGGTTTGATGCTGGCTCGCGACAAACGGCTCTGCAAGCAAATTCTGACCCTGCACCGGATTCGCGTGCCGCACTTCGTCTCGCTGCCCTTGAACCGCAAGATCCACGTGCCCAAGAAGCTGCCCTATCCGATGGTGGTCAAACCGGCCTTCGAGGACAGCTCCGAGGGACTCTCAAACGCCTCCGTCGTAAACGGCCCGGCCGCCCTGATCGAACGAGCCACTTTCATCCACGAACGATGGCAGCAACCGGTGATCGCCGAGGAGTTCATCGACGGAAGAGAACTCTATGTGAGCGTTATCGGCAATCAGCGACTGACCGTGTTGCCCCCGCGCGAGTGCTGCTTCAATGCCGACGATCAGGGGCCGTCGATCCTCACGTATCGCTGCAAGTGGGATGACGACTATCGGGAGAAGTGGAAGATCACATTCGGTTTCGCGGAACTGGAGCCGAGCGTGCTCAAGAACGTCGAGAGGGTCTGCAAGCGCGCCTACCGTGCGCTGCAGCTGCGCGACTACGGACGCATGGACCTGCGTCTAACCCCGGACAATCGGCTCGTCATTCTGGAAGCGAATCCGAACCCCGACATCGCCTACGGCGAGGAGGTCGCCGAGTCGGCCGAGCGGACAGGCATCGGCTACGAGGCCCTGATCGACAAGGTCATCCGGCTGGCGCTGAAGCGCTACGCCTGACCCCGAGCGTTGTCATCCCAAATCCGACGCCCGACCGCCGGTTCGGAACTGTCATGCGATTACTCAACAGGGCTGAACGTTTGTCGCCTCCATGCCCTTGCGGCCCTGGGCCGGCTCGAACGCCACGGCCTGACCATCCTGAAGTGTCTTGAAGCCCGTCCCGGCGATATTGGAGTGGTGCACGAAGAGATCCTCACCACCATCGTCCGGAATGATGAAGCCAAAGCCTTTCTTGTCGCTGAACCATTTAACCGTACCGTTTGCCACTTGATCTTCTCCTTAGACCCCAGCGGGTCTGCACAACAGGGTCCCTCATTGGTTCTCTCAGGGTGCATGCTTCGAGGGAAGGAAGTACACACCTTGACACATGACATGCTCGTTTCGGTCGTTCAGATGGCTGTCAAAGAGACCGTGTCGTCAAGGTGGGAAATCAGCAGGTGTGGGTCCGTCAGAACCGGGGCGGTGCTCGACTCGCTCCGCGCCCCATGTGCGGCCGTGCGCCTCGGGGCGCGGATCCCCGGCTGTCAACAAGTCATCAGATGAATTACGCGTTCGTCTTGAAGCAATCGCTCCGCCAGGCACAGTCACCCCAGGGACATTCCCCATTTGACCGGCCGTAACAGGGCGTGCAGAATTCGGCAATCTGAATGCTGTGGATGAGTTCGGCCTTCTTCATCTTCCCCGGCGTGATTCCCAGGTTTCTGGCGTGTTCTCGGATACCCGGCATCGTCATCCGTTTGGGCTTTGCACTTGCCACTGTCATGAGTACTCTCCAAAACTAGCCTTGCACTGAACTCCATCATTCCTGCAAACTCGATCCGTCAAGACCTGGCCCGCCAGATCCACCGGAGGGCGTTGGCACTTCTAGTATGTCGGCTAATTCCCCGGCGGCCCTGAAAAAGACTGGTCAAAAATGGTCAACGACGAACGATGATCTGTTGGACCGCTCCGGCCTACACTTCTAACGCGAACTTCGCCCATCGAACACCCCCTGTTTCTCGGACCCTAACCGGACTTCAACACGGGTTTAGGGTTGCCACGGGAGGTTCCAGTTGCTACTTAGAGCAACAGGGACGTGCTCGGAAGCCACGGCGTCACCGGAAGGTTGATGAACACAATGGGAACTGTCAGAAGGAGATGGTCATGCCCCTAGAAGCAATCAGGTCGGTATTGAGAAGGACGATTCGCTCCAGAACCCGCCCATCTTCGGCAATCCACTGGTTGAGTCTTGCCCTTGCCTTTGTGGCACTCCCCACCGCCGCCTGGGGCCAAGGCATGGCCCCGTTTGCCATTCCCGCCCAGATCGACCCGGCCCGCGCGATTTGGATTGGAGACTATGAGCCGATAACATGCGATTCAGCGCGACTCAGGGCCGATAAGCACTTCCATCGGGGCGACCGCGTCCGCATCTGGGGCGTCAATCTCTCCTTCGGCGCCAACTTCCCCAGCCATCAGGACGCCCCGCATATCGCGACACGACTGGCGGCAGCCGGTGTCAACAGCGTTCGCTGTCACCATATGGACACCTCCCGCTGGCCCCGCGGCA
>JANQFY010000021.1 GCA_028277585.1 Sedimentisphaerales bacterium | reverse complement strand
TAGGCGTCCTGGACTGCGCGGACGGTTGGGTCCTCGTAGCTGCTCAACGCGTTGTGGTCAAAGCCGGCGAACGCGTAGCCGCGTGACAGGAGCCGCGCGACGATCCCGTGCCGCAGAAAAGGATCGGGCCACCAGACCGGCTCGATGCCCAGGATCGTCGGTGCCGGCCCGCTCACATCGCCCGGGATCCAACAGCCCACCTTCATACGCAGGGAGTTTCGGGGGCCGAAGACCAGCTCGCCTGTAATGAGCGTCGGTGTCACTTCCAGACCTTCGACGGGCTCCTTCTCGACCTGCATATTCTCAACGCGGACCGTTGGTACCCGCGGGATGCGGCCGAACTGCCAGCGCAGCAGAATCTCGGTCATCTCGCTCCGGCGTCGTTGCCAGTCGGCCTTCGTGACGACGCGTGAGCCGTCTTTCAACACCAGAGGATCGGGAAGCCTGCCGTTGGCTGCTTCGGTCGGAAGCGCCGTCAGCAGTAGGACAATCGCAGATGCCAATCTGAAATGCATCGTACCTCTCCAACACAGAGTCGTTTGCGCCATTCCTGGATGTTCGGACACTCTATCAGAAAGGGCGCATTTGAACCATCATTGAAAGGGTAGATCGCAGTGACTGAGTGGTTTATCATGGAGCGAATCGTTGATTGGGTGAGATTGACCAGAGCCTCATGGGAATGCGTGTGGAACGGAAGGAGTTGGCGGCATGAAGCGTTACTATCAGGTCATGTTGGTCGGGATCCTGTTGACTAGCACATGTCTCGGGGCGGACCTGTTCCCGACGGCCGCGCGGCGTCAGGGTTTTCTCAAGGCGCTGGCCGAGCAGGATAAACGCTACGACCCGGCTGAGAAGATGCTCCGCGCGCCCTTCTCCTCCCCCGGCTACCACACGACGCTGAAATCGGGCGACGTCCATCGCACGCGTCAATCGCTGACCTACGCCGTCGCGCTGCTCGATTCGGGTGATCCCAACCGCCTGGACCGGGCGCTGGAGATCATCGATCGCGTGATCGGTCTGCAGGATCAGGACCCGAGCAGCCGAACGTACGGGATTTGGCCCTGGTTTCTGGAGGAATCGCTCGAAGAGATGTCGCCGCCTGATTGGAACTGGGCCGACTTCTGCGGTACGCAACTGCTCCAGGCCGCCATCGACCATGAGAACCGCCTGCCTGTCGACTTACGTCACCGCGTGCAAGAGTCGATTCTGCACGCCGCCCAGTCCATCAAGCGCCGCAACGTCGGGCCGGGGTACACTAACATCGCCCTGATGGGGACGTACGTTACCCTGGTCGCGGGCGAGCGTTTCGATGTTCGCGAATTGGTCGACTACGGCAAGGCCCGGCTGCGCCGCTTCTACGACTACACACTGAAAAAGGGCTCGTTCAGTGAATACAACAGCCCGACCTATACGCTCGTCGCTATCGAAGAGATCTCGCGGATGCGCCGTCATATTCAGGATGCGGCGTCTCAGGAGTTGCTCGATACGCTCAACGATTTCGCATGGCACCACCTGGGCCGGCGGTTCCACGCACCGACGAAGCAGTGGGCCGGGCCCCACAGCCGGTCCTATGCCACGCTGTTGCGATCCCACGCCCTGGCCTTCATTCAACGCGGCACATCCGACGACGTGGAGTTCATGCCGGACGCCAAGGCGTGGGAATCCATCCACGCCCAGCGTATCGACCTGCGCTGCCCCGACGAGCTTCATGACAACTTCCTGGAACTGGACGAGCCGCGCCAGGAGGTGGAGGCCTTCGTACTGAACCCGGGCGATCAGCACAGCATCATCGGCACGACCTATCTGCATTCGGCGTTTGCGCTGGGATCGGTCAACATTGGCGACTTGTGGAACCAGCGCCGACCGCTCGTGGCGTACTGGAACAGCGCCACGGGCGTCGTCGCCATGCGCGTCCGCTGTCTGCACGATGACTACGACTACTCCTCGGCCAGCCTGTTCACCGTCCAGGAGCAGAACGACGCGCTCAGTGCGGTGGTGTTTGCCACGGATCGGGGCGATACGCATATCTCGCTGGATCGTCTGCGCAACGGGACAATCAGCGCCCGGGACCTGCGCGTGCGTTTGGAGTTCGAGGGCGCGGTCGACGATCTGAATCTCCCGGCCAAGATAGAGATGCATGAGCCGATTCGTTTCATCTCAGGTCGCGTCGGCGGCGTGTTCTGCATCCATGAAGCGGTGCTTGACGACCAGCCTGTCACGCTGAAGATGGGCCGGGAGGGGGAGAAGGCCTGGATCGACATCATCCTCTATCAGGGTGTCACGCGTCAGTTCAACTTCAACACCATCGAAGAGGCGGCGGTGGTCTTCACCCTGTCTCTGGTGACCCCGCCCGTACTCTTGCCTACCACGAAGCCGCAGGTCGGGATGGGAATCGCTTTCGCCAGTCCCGCCGCGACGGAGCGAACGGTCTCGCGACATAAGTGGACCTGGCAGAGGAGCAACGACACGATTTTGACGCTCACTGTCCCCGTGACTCCCTTGCCTAGCAAGGAGCAGGCGAAAATCACCGCTGCCCGGGTCGGCCCCGACAATCCCTGGAACACGGACAACTTCTGAGCCGGCAATCTCCTTTGGTGTCCCTCCGGAGGCCTGTCATGGTGAGCCTGGCGAACCATCTGGGCTGGGAACGAGGTTTCTCTCTCGTGGCGCAACAAACGCCTTCTTCGCAAGCCAGATCCTTCACATTCGTTCAGGATGACAAGTCGGGGCGTGGGTGGGGAAACAGTGCGATGTGCGATTTTTCAGAAAAGTCTTGCAATTGTCCCGTCGATAGGTATACTTACACGAACTTATGAACGGAACCGGCACAATTCGTTCGCTTCACACCAGCCTCCTCGGGCTAGGCGGCCTGTTGCTGCGCCGCTAGGCGCAGATAACGGAACCACCACAACTCATTGCAGTTCCCACTCTTATGTAAAACCGTAGCTTTTCTGCGCTACTTGCGGCATAATTGCCCGGCGAAATGATTTTTCTGGAGAAGTACTATGTCTGACGAGAAGGTCTTAATCTTCGACACGACGTTACGTGACGGCGAACAATCGCCCGGCGCTTCGCTTTCGATCAATGAGAAGCTCGAAATCGCCGAGCAGTTGGGCGCTCTGGGCGTCGACATCATCGAAGCGGGCTTTCCGGTCTCCTCGCCCGGGCAGTTCGAAGCGACGCGTCTGGTCGCCGAGAAGGTGCAGGGCCCGGTCATCGCCGGTCTGGCCCGCACGGTCCAGAAGGACATCGAAGCGGCCGCCAAAGCGCTGGAGCCGGCCAAGCACCGCCGGATACACACGTTCACGAGCAGCAGTCCTCAGCACGTCAAGCACATGCTGCGCATGACGATGGAGGAGGTCCTCGTCAAGGCGGTCGAGGCGGTCAAATGCGCCAAGACCTTCACCGACGACGTGGAGTTCAGCGCCCAGGACATCGCCCGCAGTGACATGAGCTTCGTACGCGAGCTTCTGACGGCGGTGGTCGAAGCCGGTGCGACGACGCTCAACATCCCGGATACGGTCGGTTACGCGATTCCGTACGAGTACGGCCAGATCATCGCCGATATCAAGGCGAACGTCCCCGGCGCCGACAAGGTTGTCATCAGCACGCATTGCCATAACGATCTCGGTTTGGCGGTTGCGAACTCACTTGCCGGCGTGCGCAACGGGGCCCGGCAGGTCGAATGTGCTATCAACGGGTTGGGCGAGCGGGCCGGCAACGCCGCCCTGGAAGAGATCGTGATGGGGATCGAAACGCGGTCGGACTTCTTCAAGCTCTCGACCAATATCAAGACCAAGGAGATCTATCGAGCGAGCCAACTGGTCTCGCAACTGACGGGATTTGTGATTCAGCCGAACAAGGCGATCGTCGGCGCCAACGCCTTCGCGCACGAGTCGGGTGTGCACGTGGATGGACTGCTCAAGGATCGTAGCACGTACGAGATCATGAGCCCTGAATCGGTGGGTGTACCCGGCATGAAGGTGGTTCTGGGACGGCATACCGGTCGGCACGGCTTCTTCGATCGGTGCCGTAGCCTCGGCTTCATTCTGAGCGACGAAGAGGCTGAGCAGGCCTACAATCGCTTCCTGAGCATCGCCGACAAAAAGAAAGAGATCTTCGACGAGGACGTCGCGGCCATCATCAACGACGAGATTCGCTCGGTTGAGCACGTCTATCACCTGGAGTATCTGCACGTGGCGTGCGGGACGGGTACGTTGCCGACCGCGAGCGTCAAGATGCAGATCGAGGGCGAAACCAAGCTGGCGGCCGCCTGCGGCGACGGGCCGGTCGACGCGGCCTACGAGGCGATTCGCAGCGCGACGGGGTTGTCCCCGAAGCTGGAGAACTACTCGATCCGGGCCGTTACCGGTGGCAAGGAAGCGCTGGGCGAAGCGACGGCTCGGATCGTTGAGAACGGCCGAACCTACATCGGTCGCGGCGTCTCCACCGACATTATCGAAGCCAGCGCCAAGGCCTACGTCGACGCGATCAACCGCATGGTCGCCGGCGAGGGCGTCCAGTCCGAAATGAAGACTGATATGTAGAAGATAAGCCGAAACGTCAGACGGAGAGATGACTGCCATGGGAATGACGATAACCGAGAAGATCCTTGCAAGGGCGAGTGGCCATGAACAGGTCGAGCCGGGCCAACTGGTGGACGCGAACATCGATGTGGTGATGTGTCACGACGTGACGACGCCGCCGGCGATTTCGATGCTGGCCAAACGGGGCATCGACCGCGTGTTCGATCCGAACAAGATCGTGGTTACGCCGGACCATTTTCAGCCCCCCAAAGATGTCAAGAGCGCTGAACTGCACAAACGGCTCGACGAGTGGGCGAAACGACACAAGATCAAGTACTACTACAAGCTGGGTCGCGCCGGCGTCTGTCATGCTCTGCTCCCTGAGCAGGGACACATTCGCCCGGGTGAGGTCATCGTCGGAGGCGACTCGCACAGCTGTACCTACGGCGCCCTGGCTGCTTTCAGCACGGGGATTGGCTCGACCGATCTGGCCGCCTCGATCGCTACGGGCAAGCTGTGGTTCCGCGTGCCTGCGTCGATGAAGTTCATACTGGAGGGGACGCTCGGAGAGGGCGTCTACAGCAAGGACGCGATTCTGGCGGTGATCGCACGCATCGCCACCGACGGGGCGCTGTATCGGGCGATGGAGTTCACCGGCCCGACGGTCGAGGCGATGTCGATGGAATCGCGCATGACCATCACGAACATGGCGATCGAAGCCGGGGCCAAGAACGGCATTATTGGATTCGATGAGGTCACCAAGGCCTATCTGGACGAGCATCTAACCGACGTCAAAGACTACACTGTCCTGGCGTCAGATGACGATGCCGAGTATGTCGCTACAGAGAAGATCGACTGCTCGGCACTTGAGCCGATGGTGGCCCTGCCGCATTTACCCAGCGGCGGGGTTGCCATCGGAGACTGCGCCGGCAGCGCCATGGACCAGGCGTATATCGGCAGTTGTACGAACGGGCGGATCGAGGACCTCCGCGTCGCGGCTGACATCATGCGGGGCAAGCAGGTCGCGATCCGTACGCTGGTCGTCCCGGCGACGCCGGCGATCTGGAAGCAGGCCAAGGATGAAGGGCTCTTCGATGTATTCTACGAGGCCGGCTGCGTGATTTCCGCGCCGACCTGCGGTGCGTGTCTGGGCGGCTTCATGGGTGTGCTGGCCGAAGGGGAAAAATGCGTCAGCACAACGAATCGCAACTTCGTCGGTCGGATGGGACATCCCAAGAGCGAAGTCTATCTGGCCAGTCCGGCGACCACCGCGGCCAGTGCGGTCGAAGGCAAGCTGACCGATCCGCGGAAGTACCTGTGAGAAATCAAAGGTCAAAGATCGAAATGCAAAACGACAAAGACAAATTCAAAAGGGAATTCAAGAAACGCTTGTATAGCTTCACGTTGAGGCTCATCGAGTTCTTGGATAAGTTGCCTAAGGATAACGTATCGAAACGGCTCGGTGACCAATTGTTGCGCAGTGGGACAAGTGTCATTGCGAATTACGTCGAGGGTCAGGCCGCTAGCAGCAAGAGGGATTTCACGAACTTCTTCAATATCTCGCTCAAGTCGGCAAACGAGAGCAAGCTGTGGCTGGCGTTGCTGCGAGATAGCGGCCGCGTGAAGCCCGACAAAGTTGAGTGGTTTCTCAATGAGCTTGAGGAAATCGCCAACATCTTCGCCTCGAGCATCCTCACGCTGAAGGGCAAGAGGTAGCTTTTTGAGTTTTGATCTGTCATTTTGATCTTCGCGATTTGATATTTGATTTGAACGAGTGTCACACTTGATAGAAGGTGAGGTTAGACATGGCAAAGGCTCATGTATACAAACGCGATCACATCAATACGGATGAGATCATTCCGGCGCGGTACCTGAATACGGACGACGAGGCGGAACTGGCGAAGTTCTGCCTGGAGGATCTCGATACGAACTTTGTGAACAAGGTCGCGGCGGATGATGTGATCGTCGCCGGCGACGACTTCGGGTGCGGTTCCAGCCGTGAACATGCGGTCTGGGCGATCCGCGGGGCGAAGGTCCAGACGGTGATCGCGCGGTCCTTCGCGCGGATCTTCTACCGCAACGCGATCGACTGCGGGTTCTACCTGATCGAGTCGGCCGATGCGGTAGAGAGAATCGGTGACGGGGACGAGATCGAGATCGACTACGAGGCGGGCGTGATCAAGGACAAGACGAACGGCGAGGAGATCCGTTTCCAGCCGTTGCCCGATTTTGCGTTGGAGATCATCAAGGCCGGCGGTCTGCTCGACAAGATCGCTGCAGAGTTGAAATCGTAATTCGGATCAAGGAGCGATCATGAATCGGCGCAACTTCCTCAAAGCCATGGGAGCCAGCGCGGCTCTGTGTCTGGGTGGCAGCGTCAAGGCCGGAGGCCTTGGCGATGGAGCCCGTGCGCGGACTCGGCGCCCCAACTTCGTCTTCTTTCTGATCGACGATATGGGTTGGAAGGACCTGGGCTGTTATGGCAGCTCGTTCCATGAGACGCCGAACATCGATCGCTTGGCGGCTGAAGGCATGCGGTTCACACAGGCGTACGCGGCTTGTCCGGTCTGCTCGCCGACACGGGCCAGTATCGTTACGGGCAAGTACCCCGCGCGGCTGGGCATCACGCAGTGGATTGGTGGGCCCAACGAACCGACGCCGTATCGCCACTACCTTCCGCTGGAGGAAGTGACGATCGCCGAGGCGCTCAAACGGGCGGGCTATGCGACCGGTTTTGTCGGCAAGTGGCATCTCTCGACGCGGGACGAGACCCGCTGGCAGTACTACCCAGATCGGCAGGGCTTCGATGTCAACATCGGGGGCGACTGGTCCGGCGCGCCGCCGACGTATTTCTACCCGTACGAGAAGCGCAACCGCAAGCTGGAAACGATGCCGCCGGGCGGCGAGAAGGGCGAGTACCTGACCGACCGCCTGACGGACGAATCGCTCAAGTTCCTCGACGCGAACAAGTACAAGCCGTTCTTGCTGTACCTGTCGCACTACGCGGTCCATACACCGCTGGAATCGAAGAAGACACTGACGGAGAAGTACCGGGCCAAGGCAGAGAAGATGCCCAAACCCAAGGGGCCGCACTCCAAACCGGTCTATGGACGATACAAGACCCGCATGGTCCAGGACCACGCGGTCTACGCCGGCATGGTGCAGAGCGTCGACGAGAGTATCGGTCGGGTCCTGGACAAGATCAGGACGCTCGGATTGGAGCAGGACACGATCGTGATCTTTATGTCCGACAATGGCGGCCTGTCCACCGTACCGCGCGAAGGTCCGACGTGCAATCTGCCTCTGCGGGCGGGCAAGGGCTGGCTCTACGAAGGTGGCATTCGCGAGCCCATGCTGATCAAATGGCCCGGCGTCGTCAGACCGGGCGGCGAGTGTCATGAGCCGGTGACGAGCACGGATTTCTATCCGACCATGCTGGAGATGGCGGGTTTGCCCCAGCAGCCCGAACAGCACATCGATGGGATGAGCCTGACGCCGCTGCTCAGGGGAACCGGGACGCTCAGCCGCGACGCGATGTACTGGCACTACCCACACTATCATGGCAGTGGGAACCGACCCAGCGGTGCGGTTCGAGCCGGGGATTACAAGCTCATCGAGTGGTACGAGGATGGGCGCGTCGAGCTCTACAACCTCAAGGACGATATCGGCGAGCAGCACGACCTGGCCGAGGCGCAGCCCGAGAGAGCGGCCAAGCTGCGCCGGATGCTGCACGTCTGGCGCAAGCAGATGAACGCCAAGATGCCCCAGGGCGAGCCGAGAAAGGACTTCAAGGTCTGGCAGGAGTCGAAGAGGGGATAAGCTATGGAAGGTACGGAAGGGAAGAAAATGGATCGACGCGGATTTCTGAAAGCGGCCGGGGCGGGAGCGGCGGCTCTGCTGTCCGGTTGCGCCGGACCGGAACGAGTCTCAGGACGAGCGCAGGGCACCAAGAGAACCAACTTCGTGTTCATTCTCGTCGATGACCTTGGCTGGACGGATCTGGGCTGTTTCGGCAGCACGTTCTATGAAACGCCCAACGTGGATCGTCTGGCGGCCGAGGGAATGCGTTTCACGAACGCGTACGCCGCCTGTCCGGTCTGCTCGCCGACTCGGGCCAGCATCATGACGGGGCGCTACCCTGCTCGGCTCAAGACGACCGATTTCTTCGGCGGGCCTCAGCCGGATAGAATAGGCCCGCGTTGGCCGAAGAGTCGCCAGCTTCTGCCGGCCCCGTACGTTGACCGCCTTCCCCTGGAGGAAGTGACGATTGCCGAAGCGTTGAAGCAGCACGGGTACGCGACATTCTTTGCGGGCAAGTGGCACTTGGGCCGCGAAGGTTTCTGGCCCGAGGATCAGGGTTTCGATGTGAACAAGGGCGGCATCCAACGGGGCGGTCCTTACGGGGGCAAGAAGTACTTCTCGCCCTATGGGAACCCCAGGCTTTCGGATGGTCCTGACGGGGAGCATCTGCCCGACCGCCTGGCGTCCGAGACCTGCCAGTTCATCGAGGCCAATCAGGACCAGCCGTTCCTGGCGTATCTGTCGTTCTATTCTGTTCACACGCCCTTGATGTCGCGGCCGGATCTGCAGGCCAAGTACGAAGCCAAGGCCAAAACGCTCGCACATGAAGGCGCCAAGTGGGGCCAGGAAGGGCAACGTAAGGTGCGCCTTGTGCAGGACCACGCCATCTATGGTGGAATGGTCGAGGCGATGGATCAGGCGGTGGGCAAGGTGCTGGACGCCCTGGACCGCTTGGATCTGGCCCGCGATACAGCGGTCTTCTTCATGTCGGACAACGGCGGCCTCTCGACTTCGGAGGGCCATCCGACCAGCAACCTGCCCCTGCGGGCGGGTAAGGGCTGGCTCTACGAGGGCGGCATCCGCGAGCCCATGATGATCCGCTGGCCCGGCAAGGCCAGGGCCGGACGCGTCTGCGATGAACCGGTGACCAGCACGGACTTCTATCCGACCATGTTGGAGATGGCGTCCCTACCGGCACGACCCGACCGGCATCTGGACGGCCGGAGCATGGTGCCGCTATTGAAGCGATCGGGCCGACAGAAGCAGCGCGCCCTGTATTGGCACTATCCGCATTACGGCAACCAGGGTGGTTCTCCGGGTGGCGCCGTGCGCCTGGGCGAC
This sequence comes from Sedimentisphaerales bacterium, assembly GCA_028277585.1. GTDB lineage: Bacteria > Planctomycetota > Phycisphaerae > Sedimentisphaerales > Anaerobacaceae > Anaerobaca. Next base: position 23,749 of record JANQFY010000021.1, on the reverse strand, counting down.
TACAAGCTGATAGAACACTATGAGGACAACCGCGTAGAGTTGTATAATCTCCGGGATGATGTCGGTGAACAGAACGATCTGTCTGCGCAGATGCCCGAGAAAGCCGCGGCGCTGCGCCAAATGCTGCACGACTGGCGCCGCGAAGTCGGCGCGTTGATGCCGACGCCCAACCCGAATCGTAAGAGTACCTAACCTAAGCGATAAACGTATGAAGCTTTGAGCAAAGGAGAATTGACGGTGTACAAGATTGCAGTCATGCCCGGCGACGGGACGGGGCCGGAAGTCACGGTCGAAGCAGTGAAGGTGCTGAAGGCCGCGGCCGACAAATTCGGTTTCAAGATGGAACTGACCGAGTTCGACTTCGGTGGTGAGCGATACAAACGTACGGGCGAGACCCTGCCCGACAGCGGCGTTGAAGAACTGCGCCAGTTCGACTCCATTCTGCTGGGTGCGATCGGCCATCCGGATGTGGCGCCGGGTATCCTGGAGAAAGGCATTCTGCTCAAGGCCCGCTTTGCGCTGGATCAGTACATCAACCTGCGTCCGGTCCGACTCTACCCCGGCGTGGACACGCCGCTGAAGGACAAGGGCCCGGACGAGATCGATTACGTCGTCGTGCGTGAGAACACGGGTGACCTCTACACCGGTACCGGTGGCTTCACGATGAAGGGCACCCCCAGCGAGGTCGCCGTTCAGTCGGCGGTCTACAACCGCTTCCAGGTCGAGCGGTGTCTGCGCTACGCGTTCGAATACGCCAAGAAGCACGGCAAGAAGGCGCGGGGCAAAGGCGACAAGAACACACTCGCTCTCTGCGGCAAGACAAACGTGCTGACCTACGTCTACGACCTGTGGGAACGCGCCTTTCACGAGATCGGCGAGGCCGAGTACCCCGACATCGAGCGGGAGTACTACCACGTCGACGCCACCTGTATGTGGATGGTCAAGAACCCCGAGTGGTTCGATGTGATTGTCACGGGCAACATGTTCGGCGACATCATCACCGACCTTGGCGCCATCACGCAGGGCGGCATGGGCATCGCCGCCGGCGGGAACATCAATCCCGAGGGCGTTAGCATGTTCGAGCCGATCGGGGGCAGCGCGCCGAAGTACACAGGCAAGGGCATCATCAATCCGCTGGCCGCCATCTGCTCGGCCCAGATGATGCTCGAGACCCTGGGCGAAGAGAAGGCCGCCGAGAAGATCGAGCAGGCCGTGATGTTCGTGACCGCCAGCAAGCTGCAGTCGCTGGCCGCCGGACGCATGGGCTACTCCACCTCCGAGGTGGGCGACCTTATCGCTGAGAAGGTCGCTGAGTAAGCACCTGAAATGAACACGGGGCGGTCATGATCCTTCTCTGGATCGTGACCGCCCCGTGACGCTTGACCCGAGTCAATTGCCGCACCCGCCTGTGTCCTTCGAAGGGAGAGAACGATGCATTGCACGTTTGCCTCGCTCAGACGAAGTACTCTGATCCTTCTGTCACTCACTGCGGCGCTCGGCGCCCGCGCCTGGTCCGATGAACCGATCATTCCCGTTCCCAACGCCCGGCAGATCGCGTGGCAGGAGGCGGAATTGGGGATGGTCTTCCACTACGACCTACATGTCTTTGACGGGAAGAAGTATGGACAGGGGGGCAATCGCATCACGCCGATTGAAGACTACAACATCTTCAATCCCGAGCGGCTGGACACCGACCAGTGGATTCGGGCGGCCAAGGCGGCTGGGGCGCGGTTTGCTATCCTGACGGCGACGCACGAGACGGGGTTCGCGCTGTATCAGTCGGACGTGAATCCGTATTGCCTCAAGGCCGTCAAGTGGCGGGACGGCAAGGGCGATATCGTTCGTGATTTTGTCTATTCGTGTCGCAAGTACGGCGTCAAGCCCGGCATCTATATCGGCATCCGATGGAACTCGTTCTTCGGCGTGCACGATTTCCAGGTCAGCGGGGAGGGCGAGTTCCGCGAGCATCGCCAGGCGTACTACCGCAAGATGTGCGAGGGCATGGTCCGCGAGATCTGCACCCGCTACGGTGAACTGTTCGAGATCTGGTTTGACGGCGGCGCCAGCCACCCGGACAAGGGCGCGCCCGACGTCTTGCCCATCGTCAAGAAGCACCAGCCCAATTGCCTGTTCTATCACAACGAGCAACTGGCCGAGGCCCGCTGGGGCGGCTCCGAATCCGGCACCGTTCCCTATCCCTGCTGGGCGACGTTCCCCAACTTCTATTCCCATGCGGGCGACACGCCGCGCGAGCGTGTGAAGCTGCTGCGAACGGGCGATCCGAACGGCAAGTACTGGATGCCCGCCATGTCGGATGCGCCGCTACGCGGCTACAACGGCCGGCATGAATGGTTCTGGGAGCCGGGTGATGAAGCTCACGTCTATCCACTGGAGAAGTTGGTGGAGATGTACTACAAATCCGTGGGACGCAATTCGACGCTGATTGTGGGGCTGACTCCCAATCCTGAGGGGCTGATGCCCGAGCCTGACGTGAGGCGTCTGAAGGAGTGGGGCGACGAGATTCGACGGCGGTTCAGGATGCCGCTTGCTCGAGGCCATGGTGGAGGACGCACGCTTACAGTAGATCTTGATCGACCTCAAGCGATCAATCATGCCATTCTCAAAGAATATATCGCCCAGGGCGAGCGCGTGCGAGCGTATGTATTGGAGGGGCTCTCCGACGGGAGTTGGGTCAAGCTCTACGAGGGAAGCTGTATCGGTCACAAGCACATCGCGCAGTTCGAGGATGTGACGGTCACGCAGGTCCGGCTGAGAATCACCAAAGCTATCGCCAACCCTCTCATTCGAGATCTCTCGGTGTTCAACGTGAGATGATCCTGGACGGAGTCGTCACGGCTTGTCGAGGATAGTGACAGTCCCGCTGTCCCCATCGACGCGAATCGTCTGACCCGTCTGGATGATCCGCGAAGCGGGCCCCACGTTGACGACGGCGGGGAGTCCATATTCGCGAGCAATCACGGCGCCGTGGGACAGGACGCCGCCCATGTCCATGACGACCCCGGCGGCAGGCAGGAAGTAGGGCGTCCAGGCCGGATCGGTGAAAGGCGCGACCAGGATCTCGCCCGACTCGATGTGCTGGTCATCATCAGTTCGCAGAATGACTCGGGCTCTGCCCGTGACGACTCCCGAACTGACGGCGATCCCCTTCAGTGTCTCCACATCCGTATCGACCTCCGGCACGACGTGTTTGTCGGGATCGAACCGCCCAATGATCACCGGCGGCGGTGTGACCGAGCAGTCCTTCTCGTATTCGGCACGCCGCGCCTCGATCTGCTGCTTCACATCGAACTCGGCGCAGCCCCGCGCGACGGGCGCGATCTCGGTGAGCTTGAGGAAGAGAATGTCACTGGACTCGACAAGAATCCCCTCCTCGTGCAGTCGCTCGCCCAACTCCAGAAGTACACGTCTATAGAAGGCGACCAGGCGAACGAAGGCGTCTTTCCAGTTCTCACGGTTGCGCGCCGCTTTGCGCGTGCCTCGGACCGACCAGTTGAAGAGCCATCGCTTGATTGGGTTCCTCAACTTGCGCCGGCATTGCTCGGCCAGTTCTGCCTGCTCCTGGGCAAGCTTCTCGTGCCGGGCCAGTGGATCGACGCGATCGATGGAGCGTAGATAGCTGCGCACCAGATCCAGCACATAGTCCGGCGTCTCGGCCCAGCGTGCGTTGGCGAATTCCAGTTCGCCCCGGCAGTGGTGTCCGTGCTCGGCCATGAATTCATCCCAAGCTGCCAGGAATCGCTTGCCTGCCTTGGGACGGGCCTCCTCCCAGTTGCTCGCCGTGTTCAACACCTCTTCTGTTTCAGGATCCTCATGCGCCAGGACGGCGAGGCGCCACAGGTCGAGCCCGGCCTCCGTGTCGGAGATCCCACCCTGAGCGGCCAAGAGTCGGTAGGCCGTGGTCGTCGAGTCGTTTTCACCCAGCCAGTTCTGGCAAGCTCTCTGGAAGACGCCGATGGGCAGCGCACCGGACAGCAGATAGAGCAGGTCGCAGTCTGCGAGGTTGTCTCGCAGCCCCTTGACCACGGTGTCGGCCAATTCGTCGGTCGGCGCGGCGCCGATATCGAGCCGGTCCAATTCGTCACGGCGACTCCTGAGACGGGTCAGAAGTTTGTCGGCCTGACTGGCGCGGTGGATGAAGAGATCGTAGAGGATGCGGGGCCAGGAAAGGATATAGCGGGGCCAGCGAAAGCCCACGTCGGGAAGGGCCTCGTCGGGGATGTCCAGTTCACCGAGTTCATACATCCTTAGCTGGTCGCCGCCGAACATGCTGTTGGTCTTGTTGAGTGTGGACATCGAAACGAATGGCTGAGCAGCGGCCAGGCCCGCGTTGACGTGCCAATAGAGCCTTCCGACGACCCGGCCGGCGGGAGGGTGCTTCCGGCCGTCCACGCCAATCAGACGGCCCAAGCCGTCGAACATCGGGAAGAGGATCGTCTCGATCATGGACCAGGTCGCGGGTGTCATGACATCGGGGACGACCTCCCCCAGATTGAAATTCGTCCAGACCTGCCGGTCCTCCCAGGGCTTGGCGGGCGGGACCGCTGTGATCGGTCGCGTCTGAAGGAACCAGAGACGACCATCCTCGAGCGCCCACTCGACGTCCTGAGGGCACCCGAGCCGCTTCTCCAGCTTCCTTACGCGCCGCGCCAGTTTCCGGGCCGTGCGCAGATCGAGCGAGGTTTCGGCCTCTTCGCTGACTTTGGTCTGCCAGAGGAGTTCCAGATTCTTCTTTCTCAGCACAATGCGGTCGGGCTGGACTCGACCTGAGACGAGGGCGTCGCCCAGACCCGCACACGATTCGATCACGATGCGGCTCGGACTACCCGTCACCGGGTCGAGGGTGAACGCCACCCCGGCGCTGTCCGCGGCGACCTGCTTCTGGACGATGACCGCCATCATTACCTGCTCGTGGTCGATACTGTTATGACAGCGATACTCATACGCACGGTCAGTCCAGAGCGAAGCCCAGCATTTCTGAACTGCTTCCAGGCAGTGCTCCAGTGATGTCACGGAGAGAAACGTCTCGTACTGGCCGGCGAAGGAATGGTCGGGCAGATCCTCAGCCGAGGCTGAGGAGCGAACGGCGACGGATCGCGCGCCCAGCGAGCTGTAGGCTCCCTTAATTGCTGCGACGAGGTCCGCCGATAGCGATGTGTGAAGGACCTGGCTTCGGGCTTCGGACAGGACATCCGCCCTCTGTGCGGCCGGCGCGTCCGCAAGCTTTGCGATATTGGCGGCGACGATTTCAGCGACGTGGGTGCGGTATCCTTCGATGGAGACACAGAAGCCGTCCGGCATGGGGAATCCGGCCTTCCTGAGGCGGTTCAGGCCGGCGCCTTTACCGCCGATCTGGGCGGCGTTGCCCTCGTCGATCGACGCCAGGGGAATGATCCATCGATTCTTTTCCATAGACACTCCGCAGAAGAATCCTACCAACCAGCATATCCGCGCAGCGATCGGCGATCAAGGTGAATTGTCCTGGGACGCTCGGTGAGAAAACCTCTGAGGCCTGCGTGCAGAGATCCTCAACGGCTGCTATAATGGGCATGATGTATCGATGTCAATGACCCCGGTTCTTAGGTGACTGCCTTATGCCTGCGAATCTGACGCCGGACTATTTCAAAGCCGAGGAGTGGTACCGCAGCGCGACGACCCACGACGAGAAGATTCTCGCGATGGAGAAGATGCTCGCGGTGATCCCCAAGCACAAGGGGACCGAACACCTCCGGGCGGACCTGCGCCGCAAGCTCAGCAAACTCAAGGAAGGGCCCGCCCAGAAGGGCAAGACCAAGCAGGTCGATATCTTCCATGTCCCCCGCACCGGCGCTGGGCAAGTGGTGCTTCTGGGGATGCCGAACTCGGGTAAGAGTGCGATCGTCCATGCCTTGACGAACGCGAAAGTCAATGTCGCCGACTTTCCCTTCGCCACGCACGCCCCGGTGCCTGGGATGATGAAATACGAGGACGTTCAGATCCAACTGGTGGACATGCCGCCCATCACGGATGACTTCGTCACGCCGGGGCAGGTGGGCACCTATCGCACGTGCGATCTGATTGCGGTGGTGATCGATCTGGCGGAAGACGTCGAGGAGCAGTTGCTCATTCTCCTGGATTTCCTCGAAACGCGGAACCTCCTGGCTGACGAGGAGACACCGGCGGTCGACGCGGTGGGCAATTCGCTGGGCCGCAAGACCTTCTGCCTGTGCACGAAGGCTGACATCGCTCTGGATGGCGCGTTCGAGCTGGCCCAGAAGTCGTGTGACCGGCCGCTGGAGTTCGTGAAGATTTCACCGGAGACAGGTGAAGGGATGGACGCCTTTCGTCGCTTCGTTTTCGATCAGTTGGAGATCATCCGGGTCTACGCCAAGCCGCCGGGAAAACCGCCGGACATGGACGATCCCTTCACCCTGCCGATCGGCGCCGACGTTCACGACCTGGCTCGCACGATCCATCGCGAACTGGCTGAGAAACTCAAGTCCGCCAAGGCCTGGGGCACCGACGTTTACGACGGGCAGAACGTTCACCTGACCCACGTGCTGCACGACAAGGACATCGTCGAACTTCATTTCTCATGAGTCCGGGCGCCTGAGACCGGCTCATCTCACTCGTCGGCAAACGACCCTTCTTCGGTGATCCGATCCTGGATTCGGGTGAGGTACTCGTCCAGTTCCTCGGTGTCCTTGAATACGTTCAGGGTGGGCAGAAGCGACATGACCTCGAACGCTTTCTCCACCTGCGGCTGGAGATTGACCAGCGCCAGGTCGCCCGCTCGCTCTGTGAGCAGCTTCCTTGTACTGAGGATGGCGCTGATCCCCGCGCTGCTGACGAAATCGACCTGAGCCATGTCCAGGACCAGATTACTCACGCCCCGTTGAAGAACGCCGCGCAGTTTCTGGCCGAGCATCGTGCTGGTCTCGTTGTTGATCTGCCCGGACAGGATAACCGTTGTGGATTTCGGGTGTTGCGTCTTCTGCTCTATTGACAACCCCATAGGGCCCCCTCATTTCAGTTGCGATCTGTATTCTCCGACGGCTGCGCTATTCCGTGAGCATCCGCCGGCCCACATTATAGCGGGACGAGGGGGTTCCCGGCAAACCTCCCTTGCCCTTTCGGTGGTTTGCGGTGACTCGAGAACTTCCGAGCGAAGCATGATTATTCTCGCCGGCTGGACGTCCTGGTATATAAAGGAACTATGACGGAACCGATGGCAGGATCCCAACATCTGGAGAATGGACCGATGACGAGAAACGACAACTTGCATCTGTACGAAGAGATCATGTTGCTGGCCCTGCGGGATGAGGAGGGGACGATCGCCTCCGGAGCGATGTACAACTACGCGGTGGCAGGCGCCATTCTCGCTGAGCTATTGCTCGAGGAGAGAATCTGCATCGAGGAGCCCCGACGCAACAAGAAGCTGGTGACCCTGGCTAATGACACGTCGCTCGGTGACGACCTGCTCGATGAGTGTCTCGAACGCATCGAGACCGTCCGGCGGCGCAAGCAGCCGGGGAATTGGGTGTCCCATTTCGCGAACATCAAGCAGCTCAAGCATCGCGTGGCGACGCGGCTCTGCGAACGGGGCATTCTGCAAGCGGACGAGGATAAGGTCCTGCTCCTCTTCACGCGGAAGATCTACCCCGAGATCGATCCCGGGCCGGAACGCCGGATCATCGATCGAATGGAGGAGGCTATCTTCACGGACACCGATGAGATCGATCCGGAGACGGTCGTGCTCATCTCGCTAGCTCAGCGCACCGGTATTCTGCGGGTCGTCTTTGACAAGAAGGCGCTGAAGGCCCGGAAACAACGGATTGAGCAGATCATCAACGGGGAGATCATCGGCAAGGCCGCCGGGGACGCCATCGCCGCCATGCAGGCTGCCGTGATGGCTGCGTGCATCGTGCCTACCATGACGGCCACCACGGTGGCGCACTGAGCGCCTCTCATGGTCCGGCGGATTCTGTCTGAATTCCGGGCCATTCCGCAGCGAGTTCTCCAATCGCGGCGGGGCTGGGGCAAATGTAATCGGGCTCTGCGCCGGTGAGTTCCTCCATGTCGCCGAATCCGTAGGTCACGGCCAGGGTCCGGGTTCCGTTGGCCTTGCCGGCGGCGATATCACTGGCTCGGTCGCCTATCATGACCGTTTCGGCGGGTTGGAAACCTTGCTCGCGGAGGATGTGCTCGATCAGTTCCGTCTTGTCGTCGAACCGGCCGTTCAGTTCCGGGCCATAGATTTCGACGAAGTACTTCTCCAGGTTGAAGTGGCTGAGGATGCGCTTGGCAAAGACCGCGGGCTTGGCGGTTACGACATAGAGCCCGAACCCCGCATTGGACAGGCTCGCCAACAGCTCAGGTATTCCATCGTAGACTTCATTCTCGAAGAGGCCCACCTGGCTGAAGCGATCGCGGTAATGCCGGACGCCCGCGTCGATCAGTTCTTCGTCCTCTGATCCGAGTAGCTTGGGCAGGCCGCACCGCAAGGGGGGGCCAATGTACTGGACGAGTTCGGCCTGTGTCGGGTACGGGTAGCCCAACTGCTCCAGGCTGTACTGGTAGCACCGCGTGATCCCCTCTCTGGGGTCGGTCAGCGTGCCGTCCAGATCGAAGAATAGGGTTGAGATCCTCTGCTCCGTCTTGCTCATCTGTCGTGCTTGTCCTGCATTCGAGTCGTCGTTGGTGAAAAGTCCGCCATTATCACCATATCGCCGGGCAGGTCAAGGATCGATGCGCTCGATTGTCTCGCGGGGCGCCCAGCGGGAGCGCTGGGTGGGTCTACTCTCGCTCCAGGGCGTCCAGGAGGGTATGACCTGTCATATGAAGCTCTTCGGCCAGTTCGCCCAAAGCCTGGACGGTGGTCGCCGACTCGACGGAATCGCGGATCGCTGTCAGTTCGGAAGCCCCCTCCAGCTTGTCGAGGTCGTTATTACGCATGGTGGTCAGGAGGTGCTCGAGTCGTTTGGCGAGTCGCCGGCGGAAGAAGTCCAGCCGGCTCTCGTCCAGGACGCCCGCTTTCAGGGCCGGTTCGAACTCATGAAACGCCGTACAGGCCTTCTGCAGGTAGATCAGCACCATGCCTCTAGCGGGATGGCCCGTCGAGAGCACGCGGGCCCACTGGAACTCCTCGTCTCGCCAATGCTTATCTTCGATGGTCGTCTTGTACTCGATGTTGTTGGGATTCATCATTGTCCTATCATGTTGATTCGCAAAGGCTCAGGGTATGGTCGATCAACATCGCTTCAGAGCGGTCCACCACCCGAAATCCGGGAGGTCGAAATACGTCGTGTGGACCCAGACGCCCTTGTCGATGCGGCACAGGCGAATGTCCTCCGAGATGCTGATCTCCCCACCCAGATTGCGAACCGGGCCGGACTGACAACCTGTCAGACTCAGTCCGGCCCACAGCACGACGCATCCCAGGATGCGCCGCATCGATGCCCGATACGTCATTCCAACCTCATCTCAATGAAAGTGATTCTACATCTCCCGGCACACAGCGCAGCGCTCGATAATCGCTTCGCACTTATCGCAGACATGAACGGTGTCGCCCAGATTGCCGCCGACGTACTGTTCCACCGCTTCCCGCGTCGCGGCATCCAGGGACGAGACCTTCTTGCATTCAGGACAGATACAGACGGTATAGGTCAGCCCCGTCAACGGCATGACGCGCACCTCGGTCTCACAGACCGGACAGCCTTTCTCTGTCCCGGTTGCTTTCTGGTGTCCGGAGTGACAACCGGAAAACGCCAGGGCCGCCAGAATGACTGTGAGGGTCAGAAGTGACGCAACAGATCTTCTTCTCGCTTGCATTGGGCTTCTCCTTCTATGGTCACATTCTCAGATGGACACGAGTTCCCATCCCAATAGTACGCGTCGGGCAAATCTGTGTTCTGGTCTCAGCTCCTCAGTCACACGCTCGGCGGGCCGCGGCGTCCCGCCTCCGGTTCGGCCTGCTCCGATGGATTATCGCGCCGCCCCGACCCCAAGTCAAGCAATCAGCGGGATTTGGTGACTCCATCGACGCAAAGTTGAGCGGTTGTCGCGATTCGGCGAATCGCCAGGCGGGTCCACCTCTGAGGACCGAAGAATCTGCCCGCAAGCGGATGCATGGCAATTGCATTCGGCTCTGGATGGCCTACAATGGAACGCTATCCTACAAGAGAGCACTGTCGCCATAAATCATATCGTTGAAAGGAGATGTGATGACCGCTCGAGCAACTGTCTGGATTATGTGTGTGGGGATGCCCCTGACCGGCCTGAGTCTGACGGATGCTGCGGAACGGGACTATCCCATCCGGCCCGTCCCCTTTACGGGCGTGAAGGTGACCGATCAGTTCTGGGCGCCGCGCATCGAGACGAATCGAACGGTCACGATTCCGTACGCCTTTGGCAAGTGCGAAGAGAACGGGCGGATGAACAATTTCCTGCTGGCCGCCGGCAAGGGCGAGGGCGAGCACCGAGGTGGTTTCCCCTTCGACGACACCGATCCGTACAAGATCCTGGAGGGGGCTTCGTACGTCCTGAACGTGCAGCCGGACTCGAAGCTGGACAAGTACCTGGACGACCTGATCGCCATGATCGCCGGCGCCCAGGAAGAGGACGGCTATCTGTTCACTTGTCGGACCAACAAGTGCGAGCGGCTCAAGGGCTGGTATGGGGACAAGCGCTGGGAGAAGCTGGCGGACAGTCACGAGCTGTACAACATGGGTCATCTCTACGAGGCGGCGGCAGCGCACTATCAGGCGACGGGCAAGCGGAACCTGCTCGACGTCGTGATCAAGAACGCCGATTTTCTCGATACCGTCTTCGCCCCGGGCAAGAACGAAGATCCGCCGGGACATCAGGTCATCGAGATGGGGCTGGTCAAGCTCTATCGCATCACCGGAAACGAACGCTATCTGAAGCTGGCGAAGTTCCTCCTGGATACGCGCGGGCCCGGCGGCAATCCGTATAACCAGTCCCACGAGAAGCCTTACGAGCAGAGCGAGGCGGTGGGCCACGCCGTGCGGGCGTCCTACATGTACAGCGGCATGGCGGATGTCGCGGCGATGACCGGCGACAAACGGTATCTCGAAGCGATCGACCGAATCTGGGAGGATGTCGTCTCGAAGAAGCTCTACCTGACCGGCGGGATCGGAGCGACGGGGCATGGCGAAGCTTTCGGCAAGGCGTACGAACTGCCCAACGAGACCGCCTACTGCGAGACCTGTGCGGCCATCGGGAACGTCTACTGGAATCATCGGATGTTCCTCTTCCACGACGACGCCAAGTACATCGACGTGCTTGAGCGCGGCCTGTACAACGGGTTGATCTCGGGCGTCTCGTTGGAGGGCAATCTGTTCTTCTACCCCAATCCGCTCGCCTCCCATGGACAGCACAAGCGCAGCCCCTGGTTTGGTTGTGCCTGTTGTCCGGGCAATATCGCGCGGTTCATCGCATCGGTGCCGGGCTATGTCTACGCCCAGACGAAGGACCGGCTGTACGTGAATCTGTTTGCCCAGGGCACGGCGACCATCGAGATGGACGAGAGAACCGTCAACGTGACCCAGGAAACCGAGTATCCGTGGGACGGCAAGATTCGTTTGAAGGTCGATCCGCAGACGGCAGGTCGGTTCACGGTATGCCTCCGCATCCCGGGTTGGGCGCGGAACGAGCCGGTTCCCAGCGATCTGTATCACTATTTGGACAAGAGCACTGAAGCAGTGACGCTGAAGGTCAACGGGGCCGAAGCCAAGCTGAACCTGGCGAGGGGGTTCGCCCATCTGGAGCGCGACTGGAAGTCGGGCGATGTCATCGAGCTGAACCTGCCCATGCCGATCCGGCGAGTCGTAGCGAACGAGCGTGTCGAAGCCGATCGGGGCCGGGTCGCACTGGAGCGCGGGCCGCTGGTCTACTGCGCCGAATGGCCCGACAATGATGGTCAGGTCTTCAACCTTGTGCTTGACGACAAGACACCGCTGAGCGCCGAGTCTCGTGCGAACCTGCTGGGGGGCGTCACCGTCCTGCGTGGCAAGGCGATGGCGCTGCGCTATGCGAGCGACGGCAAGACCGTGCAGAAGAAGCAGAGGAATCTCGTTGCGATCCCGTACTACGCTTGGGCCCATCGGGGCCAGGGCGAAATGGCTGTCTGGCTGGCCCGCGATGAGCAGACCGCCGAGCCGACGATCGCCGAAGGCATGCTGCGCAACCCCTCCTTCGAGCGGGGCTCCGGCTCGAATCCGACCGGCTGGGAACGCCGCACCTATGGAGGGCAGGCGCAGTTCCGCGTGGCTCGCCAGGGACGCACGGGGCAGCGCTGCGTCACGATTGCTTCCGAAGGTGGGGCTGACGCCGGTTGGCTCGCCTCGGTGCGCGTCAAACCTTATTCGCGCTATCGGCTCAGTGCGTGGATCAAGACCGAGGACCTCAAGGCCGGTTCGGGCAAAGGGGCGCTGCTGAACATCCACAATATGCAGGCTGTTCGGACTCCGGCGGTTACCGGGACAAAAGACTGGACGCAGATCAGCGGCGAATTCGAGACGAGCACACAGACGGCCATTCAGATCAACTGCCTCTTCGGCGGTTGGGGCCAGTCGACCGGCAAGGCCTGGTACGACGACGTTCAGCTCGAGCGATTGGGCGACTCAGGTGATGCATCGGGTCGACCCCGGATGTACTACACCGATGACTCGTATCAGCGGTCGTTCGCCAAGGACCCCGACGTGGCGCGATTCAAAGGTCGCTACCTGATGTACTACTCCATCAGTCGTGGAAAGGACGGCTTTGCCGTTGGCATCGCGGCCAGCCAGGATCTGACGAACTGGAAGAAGGTTGGCGAGGTCCTGCCCGGCGCGGACTACGAGCGCAAGGGATTGGCCGCGCCGGGCGCTATGGTCCGGGACGGCAAGGTCCACCTGTTCTATCAGAGTTACGGCAACGGCCCGCGCGACGCGATCTGCCACGCCGTCTCTGACGATGGAATTCACTTCAAACGTAACCCGACGAATCCCATCTTCCGACCGACGGGAGATTGGAACTCTGGTCGCGCGATCGACGCCGAGACCATCGAGTACAAGGGGCAAATGCTGCTCTACTGCGCGACCCGCGATCCTGAAATGAAGATCCAGAAGCTGGTCGTCGCCGGCGCGCCGGCCGATTCCGACTATGGTCGCGACAAATGGACGCAACTGTGCGATACGTCGATCCTCGAACCCGAACTGCCCTGGGAGGGCAAGTGTATCGAAGCGCCCACGTTGTTCAAGCACGGCGGCAAGCTCTACATGTTCTACGCCGGCGCGTACAACAACGCTCCCCAGCAGGTGGGCTGCGCCGTGAGCACCGATGGCGTCTCTTGGAAGCGCCTCTCTCAGTATCCACTGCTTCCCAACGGTCGCCCGGGTGAGTGGAATTCCAGCGAGTCGGGCCATCCGGGCGTCTTCCGGGATACGGACGGTCAATTGCATTTGTTTTTCCAGGGCAACAACGACAAGGGCGCCAGTTGGTATCTGTCTCGCATGAAAGTCGCGTGGGACGACGCGAGCAATCCGGCTCTGGTGCGCCCGCGGGACAATCACGTCTTCCGTCTGGCCGAGAGCATCCGGCCGGCGGTGGCAATCGACGCGGCCCAGAAGGGCGAACCGATTTCCAAATACATCTACGGGCAGTTCATCGAACACCTGGGCCGCTGCATCGACGGAGGCATCTGGGCTGAGATGCTGGCGGATCGCAAATTCTACTACGCCGTCGGGAGCGAGCCGTCGCCCTGGAAGACGATCGGCTCGACGAGCAGCGTGGTTATGGAGACAGAGGATTCCTTTGTCGGCGACCAGACGCCGATCATCCGCGCCGCCGGGGGCATGCGGCAGGGCGATCTCGGAGTCCTGAAGGCGAAGCGCTACACGGGCTACATCTGGGTCAAGCCCAAGACTCGTGAAGGGGTGAACGTCGAAGTCACGCTCGTCTGGGGCAAGGGCCGAAAGCAACGTCAGTCCAACTTCTTCACGGTCAATACGGGGCGATACATCGAGTGTCCGCTCGGTTTCACCGCCGGTGCATCGACCGATGAGGCGATGTTGGAGATTCGCGTCGGTCGCGGGCAGGCCTACGTCGGCACGGTTTCCCTGATGCCAAGCGACAACGTGCACGGGATGCGGGCCGATACGCTGAAACTGCTCAAGGAACTGAACGCACCGGTCTACCGCTGGCCCGGCGGCAACTTCGTCAGTGGCTACAACTGGCGCGACGGCGTCGGCCCGCGCGACAAACGTCCGCCGCGGAAGAATCCCGCCTGGCGCGGCGTCGAGCACAACGACTTCGGGCTCGACGAGTTCATGGTGTTCTGTCGCGAGATCGGCACCGAGCCGATGATCGCGGTCAACGCGGGGTTCGGAGACGACTATTCGGCCGCCCAGGAAGTCGAGTACGCGAACGGTTCGGCTGAGACTCTGATGGGCAAATGGCGCGCCGAGAATGGCCATGCCGAGCCCTATGATGTCAAGTGGTGGTGCATTGGCAATGAGATGTACGGCGCCTGGCAGCTCGGGCACATGGCGCTGAACCACTATGTCATCAAGCACAATCTCTTCGCCAAGGCCATGCAGGCGGTCGATCCTGACATCAAACTGATCGGCGTCGGAGCGGTCGGCAAGTGGACCGAGGGCATGCTGACCCACTGCACCGAGACGATGGACCTGATCAGCGAGCACTTCTACCGCCAGGGCAGGGACGACATCACCGAGCATGTCGAACAGGTTCCGGGAGCCGTGCGCGGGATTGCCGAGGCGCACCGGGAATATCGTGAGAAGATGGAGTCGCTTCGTGGCAAGGACATTCGCATCGCCCTGGACGAATGGAACTACTGGTACGGCCCGCACGTCTTTGGCGAACTCGGAACGCGGTACTTCATGAAGGACGGGTTGGGCATTGCAGCGGGGTTGCACGAGATGATGCGCTACAGCGATCTGTACTTCATGGCGAACTACGCCCAGACAGTGAACGTCATCGGCGCCATCAAGACGTCCAAAACCGCGGCGGCTTTCGAGACCACAGGGTTGGTGCTCAAGCTCTATCGCGAGCACTTCGGGCAGACGCCGGTGGCGGTTTCGGGCCAGATGCACGGATTGGATGTCGCGGCCGCCTGGACGAAGGACGGCAAGGCCCTGACGATCGGGATTGTCAATCCCAACCCGGCGACCTACAAGGTCGATCTGGACCTGGACGGGGTGGCGCTGACCGGGGCCGGTCGCTGCTGGACCATTGCTCACCCCGACCCCATGGTCTACAATGATCCCGACGCCAAGCCGAAGGTGGTCATCGAGGAGGACCGGGTCTCGGATGCATCCGATACGCTGACCGCGCCGGGCTATGGCGTGCGAATCTACAAACTCAGAATCAGGGATTGATGCTCATAATAGGTCCTATAGGACCTATAGAGCCTATGCCATGCGACGGTGGTTCAGTCGATTCGAAGAGGCCAGTGGCTACTGCGGCAAATGCCTCAAACAGGTGCCGGTCGGGCGGCAGGGCATCAACCATGTGCCGCATGCGGCTCTGACCCTGTTGACGGGGCTCTGGGCGATCTTCTGGATTCGCGACGCCCGCAGGCCGCGACCCTGGAAGTGCCTCGAATGTGGGGGCGAAGTGTTCAAGATCATGAGTGATCCGTTTGAGAAAGTCGGACGCAGATAGGAGAAGACAGCCTCATGGAATGCCAGAAGGAAAAGAACCTCAAGATCTGCAACTGTTCGTATGGGGGCTGCGGCAAGAAGGGTATCTGCTGCGAGTGCCTGAGCTACCATCTCTCATCGAAGCAATTGCCCGCCTGCTGCTTCCCCGACGAGGTCGAGCGCACCTACGATCGCAGCTTCCAAGCCTTCGCCAAGGCCTGGAATCTGTAGAATCGCTGCACGATTGGGATATGTACTTGGAAAGAAGGCCGGGCCCGCTTGACCCGGCCTTGCGATATCATGTTGTCACGGCCTGGCGTCGTAGAGGGCTTTGACCTCCATTTCGGAGAGGGCGTAGTTGTAGAGTCGGACCTCGTCGATGGCGCCGTTCCACGCACGTTGTGGTTCCTCGAGATTCTCGCCGATAGTGACGGGGTACTCACACACATTGATTCGCCCGGCGGTCGTCACTGAGACGTCGAGTTGTCCATCGATGTAGAGACGGAGCGTCGTCCCGTCGCAGACGCCGGCCGCATGATGCCAGCGCCCATCGTTGACATTGGCGTTTCCGTGCACCCATTCCGGCCAGAGGCCTGTGCAGGCGAAATGCAGGTTGTCACCCTGACTGCGCGACAGCCGCCAAGCGACGTCCCCCTTGCTGATGATCGTCTGCCAATCCACGTCGAAGCTCGTGACCTTGATCCAGGCAGTCACCGTGAGCCGGTCGGTGATGTCGAAGCTGGGCGAGGTCCCCAGGTCGACATAATCACCATCGCCGTCGAACTCCAGCGCGCCGCCGATGGCGCCTGAAGTCCAGGTTGGATCACCCTTCAGGACACCGGTGTGGTCGTTGCCACTGCTGTCGGAGATGGTCATTCCCTCGCCCTCGTCCAGACTCCACAGAGCCACCAATTGACCTGTGTTGAAGCTCCATAAGGTCCCCGCCTCGACGGTCCCGTCGGATGCGACTTCGTCCACACGCCAGTAATAGGTCGTGTCCGCCTGCAGTTCGAGGTCGCCGGCGA
This sequence comes from Sedimentisphaerales bacterium, assembly GCA_028277585.1. GTDB lineage: Bacteria > Planctomycetota > Phycisphaerae > Sedimentisphaerales > Anaerobacaceae > Anaerobaca. The sequence continues at coordinate 7,062 of JANQFY010000021.1, read as the reverse complement.
AGTCGGGATCGGTCTCGGTCGTCAGCAGCGGCAGATCATCCGGATCATCGCCCAAACGGAGTCGGTGCTCGATGGCGCCGGCGCCGGGCAGCCAACTCAGCTTCAAGTCCAGAAGAGGCACGCCCACGCTTCCATCGGCTGGCTCAGGCCGGATTGCCTGAGGAGCGAGATTCAGGGGCCTTGCCTCCAGCGCTTCGAGTTCCGCTGCCGTTGCGTCGCGAACCGTCAGGTCGCCCAGAATGACGCGATATGTATCGCTGCCGGACTCGTCAGTGCCGCCCTTCCAGCGCCATAGGACGGCGTGTGGAAACTCGGCGCTCACCTGATCGCCATAGTAGGCGACGTCTCGGTCCTCGTTCATCAACTGGCCGTAGAACATGCAGACGCCCTGAATCGCCAGGATACTGCCCATCTCCTCCTTCGTCGGCTCCTGCTCCATGGCGACGCCCCGCTTGCGCCGTTCGATGAGGAAGGCGGACTGGACCTCTTTCATTGAGGTCATCAGATCCAGGCTGCTGGGGTACGTTCCACCTGTGATGCCGGCGAAGATGCGAAGCCCATTGACGGCGCTCTCGGCGCCGGGGGACAGGTCCACCTCAGCCATGACGGTGTAGTCGGCCGGTATGTTCGGCTCGAAGTCGCCCGCCGTCAGCGGCGCCTGCCAATCGAATTCGTCGAGGACGATTTTGGTTCTGATGGCGCCGCCTGCCGAGGTTCCGATGAACTCCATCAGGACGGGCAGGTCCGTCTCGACATCGGCCCATATCCGTCCGATCCCTTCTTCGAAGAGCATCCGTCCGAATCGGGGATCGTTTACTTCAATCCCTTCGCATTGCCTTCCGTTGATCGTCTGGACGCCCAGATCGACATAGTCGAATGACATGATGAGCTTGGCCATTTCACGCGGATCGTTCTTCTCGCGAATCTCGGCGAGCTGGGCCTCACCGAAGATCGCCCTGACATACTTCTTCTGACTGGGTATGACCTCGACGCATTTCTGAGCATCCCAGGGAACGTACAACTGGGTCGCCAGTTCACCCTCGATATAGGCGTCACGGCGAATCCCGAAGTCGCCGGAGCGGAACATTTTGAATTCCACTTGGGCGTCCGGCTGATCTTCTCTGGAAATGGTCATCCGGGTGCGATGGATGTACGACTGGATCTGCTGGACGTTTTCCAGCATCCGGGCCCAGGCGACGCCGCCCAGGTGGCGGTCGCCCATGATGTTCAGGCCGATCAGGGCGGCCAGGATGATCCCGGCGGCCAGGGCCAGTTTGGCGAGTTTGCTTTCCATGATTATTCTCCAGACGCTCGCGCTGCGAGCCTGTGTCTGTTCAGGGGATCCCATCAGACGTTGCCGCACGCGCTGCATCGCCCGGTCGGTGGCTTCGGCCGACGGGGTGACCTCGGAGAGCAGCTCCAAACGACGCCGAATCTCAGCTTCATTCATGTTCGACATGCTGCACCTCCTTTCCGTCGTTCGGGCCACGGTCGCAACCGAGCACGTTGCGAAGCGTGCTCATCGCGCGAGAACACAAAGCGCGCACCTGATGGACGGTCTTGCCGAGCTGTTCGGCAATCTCTTCGTACGAATCCTGCTGAATATGTCGCATGACAAACGCCTCGCGCGAGACGCCGCTGAGCCGATCGATGGCTGCGAGAATCTGTTCGACCTGCTCATCCTGGATGAGCAGTCCCACCGGCGCGCGGCTGTCTGAGGCACGCTCGCCGAGCCTGTCGAGCGAACAGGTCCGCCGGGTCGCCTGCCGACGCCGCCAGTCGAAGGCCAAATTGATAGCCGTGCGACGGGCGTAGGCGTACCAGCAGTCGACGCCGCCGGGAGTCCTGGCGCCGTTGAGTTTGACGAACAGATCCTGCATGAGCTCCTCGGCGACATCCTCGCGCAAGGTCAGTCTGGTGAGCAGGGCCATGAGCTTCGGCCCCGACTTCTCCAGCAACTCCAGCAGTTCTTTCTGGCGGTCGCCCAACCCAGGCTCCTTTCGTTTCGTGCCTCAGACGCCATTATAGACGTCGAGTGAGCCGGGGCGCAACCGCTCATCGCCGAAATCTCGCCGGGATTTCCCACTTCTGCCGCCGAGGCGCATGGAAAGGGCCGGACATGCGTCATCCGGCCCTTGGGATCGCCGCTGGTCCCGGAGGAGAGACTATGTGCCGCTGTCGTAATAGATGATGTAGTCCCCTGCATGGTTGCTGGGGGTCAGATCGTTCCACTTGACGAAACGGACGGAGCCGTCGAGGTAACCGACCGCCAGGCCATCTGGGGTCGGATTCATGGGCCGATCAACGGCGTGCTGGAACGTGCCTCTGATGTGTGAGCCGTACCACGCCGGCCAGGAGCCGGCGCCTCCCACGGCATCGTATCGGTTGTAACAGAAGCAAGTGGCCAGGGTCTTGGAGGTGGGGCGATCCGAGAGTTTCCGCGCGGTCACATACTCGCGATTCGTGTCCGGGTCTGTCCAGCGGCCGCGCGCCCCCCAGTAGATCCATCCAATTTGGAATACCTGTGTATACTTCGGTGATGGCTGTCGCGGCTCCAACCAGTCCTCCTTGGCCTCAAAGTGTTTACGCGCCGTCTCACAGGTGGCATGCTTGTCGGTCAGGCCGTAACCTTCTCCCAAACGCCTCATGGTTTCTGCATTGACCAACGCCATCTGATCGGCCCGGTCCCAAGCGGTCGTGTATCCAGGGGCCGTCTGATCGATGATACTGCCGGTAGGCAAAGCATCATCATAATCCCCGGAATACATGAACATGGCCGCGGAACACTGATGCAAGTTGTTCTGACAGACCACGCGTTCGGCACGTCTCTTGGCGAGGTTGAGGGCCGGCAGCAGCATGCCCATCAATAGGGCGATGACGGCGATGACCACCAACAGTTCGATGAGTGTGAATCCTCTTTGTTGTGTGCGGACATACTTCGAGATAGACATTCCGTGACCTCTCCCAGTTTAAGGTTAGGTACTTCGATGGATTGTGGTTCTGTCGGCTCCGGGCGGTTGCCCGGAGGACCCACCCTTACTTGATGCGCTCGCGGCGATCCTTCAGTTCGCGCCAGGTGGTCAGGACGATGCCCTCAGCCTCAATGAAGGCCCTGACGTCCGGATCGGTCATCAGCCGCATCTCCGCCTGGCGGGTGGCCCCTGAGCCGGAGATGTGCGAGAAGACCTCTGTCGGATCGGTGCAGTGAACGATGATTTCCGTGATGCCCGGTTTCATGTTGTCGAGCAGAGCGATCAACTCCTTCTTGCGCTCGCCGTAATCCTTGGCGCGGGTTGGCTGGGTCACCAAGTCGTCGATCACGGGCAGGCCAGCCATCCACACCTGAGCCGACAGGGCGCGCAGCAGGGGCTTGAACTGCCCGGCCTCGGCGCCGATGTGCTGCATGTGCCCGCCGAACATGAGGATCGGGATGTTCTTCTCGATGCCCACCTTCACATAGCGCTCGATGAACGGAGGTTGGAAACACGTCCCCATGTGACTGTCCAGGTGGGTGGGTTGAATGCCCATCGCGATCGCCTTGTCGATCTGGGCGCGCATCTCGGTTTCGACCTCGTCGGGCGTCGCATGGGCGACGACGTCGGGGACGCTATCCCAGAGATATCCTCCTTTGTCAACCAGTCCGGGCACCACCGAGGCGCCGGCCACCGGCCCCCAGCGATAGTAGTCCCACTCGGCCGTAAGTGTCAGGTGGATACCCGCGTCGACCTTTGGGTTCTCCTTCAACCAGGCGGCGCACTCCGGGACCCACGAGCAGGGCATCATGATACTCAGTGACGATGCGACACCGTTCTCGACGGCTTTCTTCGTTCCCATGTTGGAGTCGTGGGACATGCCCGCGTCGTCGACGTGGAAGATGACCGCTCTCGTGCCCGCGGGCCAACCCAGACGCTCGGCATAGGTCCGTTCGTCGGCAGCCTGCGCCACGGATCCGAGAGCCAGGAGCGTCAACAACAGCGTGCTTCGCACCAAGATACTCAACATTCGTCCAAGCTTGCCTTCTTGCATAGGTGACGTCCTTCCCTCGTTTGACGATCGATTCTCGTCAGCTTCCGCTATTGGTCCTGACTCCGGAGGTCGGTCGGCGTGATGATCTGTCCGCCCGGATCCTTCAGGAATACATACGCCAGACTGGTGTCGTTCTGGTCCTTCTCCGCAAGTTTCTCCGCGAATGCTTCGGCGTTGAAGAATACCTCCGGCTGCTCTTTGGCATACGTGATCGATGCATCGACACTGAATCCCTGTTCCGGATTCCAGATACGCAGACTCACGGGCAGTCTGCTCTCGCGCAGAGCGTAGATGCGCACCCATCCCGGGCTGATGGCCGATTGGGCGTCAAAGACCATCAGATCCTCCCCGATAGCCGCCTGTGCGTTGGCGGTTGGTGTCACGTCGATGAGCTTGCCGGCCGAGATACTCTGAATCACCGTGTCCAGAGAGAACTCGTCCGGCGTCGCCAGCAGGCTCACGATTCCCGCGGCGGTTTCATCCGCTTCAACTTCACAACGTTGCCAGATATCAAAGGCATGGGTGACACGACCGTCTCGACCGAAGATGACCTGCGAACCGACTCGCATACGGGCCTGCCCTCCGGCGCCCATCCACAACTCGAACTGGCGGGGCTCGGCGAGTGCATAATCCTTCACATAGATCGATGTGTAGAAGAACGGAACCGACTGAAATCGCTGAGTGACATCCGCCCACGCGACGCTGCCTCCGGTGAGCATCCCGCCCAGTTGGCCGACGAGGGTTCCCAGCGCCAGGAAGATGACCGCGGCGGCCGCCAGGCGCGCCACGCGGCTCTCGAAGAGAAGACCCCAGTAGTCCGGCCGCCGTGAGGCCGGTGTTGAATGGGCGTAGGCCTCGTGCATCCGGCCAAGGACCTGCTCGTTCCGCGTCGCGTCCGTCTCGATCGACGCCTCTCGGGCGAATTGTTCAATGTCGTCTCTCGGTTTCACGTTGCTACCTCACAGTTCAATAACGACCGCAGTTTCTCCAGGCCGTAGCGATATCGACTCTGAACGGTCTTGATCGATGTCTTCTGCCACTGGGCAACGTCCTTGAAGGGCATTTCCCCATACAGATGCATGGTCACGACTTCGCGTTGCTCGAACGGCAGCCGCGCCATGGCGTCACTGACCCGCCCGAACTCATCGCTGCATATCATCCAACGTTCAGGGCTCCTTGCCCCGGAGGCCAAATCCATCGCCTCGTCCAGGCCCGTTGTCTTGCGCCGAACGGCGGCCTTCAGTTTGTTTCGGGCCCCATTGGCGACGCAGGTCGCCAGAAAACCCTTCAAGCTGCCCGTCAGGCGGAACGTCCGGGCCGATCCGGCGAATTTGACAAAGACATCCTGGACCACATCCTCGGCGCTCGCCGCGTCGTTGAGCATCGAAGCCGCCAGCCGCAGCAGATCGTCGCGGTACTTCTCATAGATCTCCGACAGCGCACTCGCATCACCGCGGTTGAGCCGCCAGACCAGCAACTTCTCTTCCACCTGCACCGAAAAGGCCCTTTCGTCGAGACTACGTGTCTCACTAATATAACAACCCAGACGGCACTTGTGCTCTATTGGGAAATGAATTTCACGAAGGTGGCTCCCAAGCTCGGCTGTGAATCCGGCTTCCTTCTCCGCGCAAGTAAAGGGGCCTGTGTCCCTTGCGTTCGGAACACAGGCCCCAAGTACATGCTCGATTGGGGTGAGATTCTATCAGAATCTCGCCTGTCGGATCACTACTGACCGATGAGTTCGATCTCTGCAATCTGCATAAGCGTCTCGTCGGCGCCGCGGAGCGTCGGGAACACGATCTGGTAGTGCGTGTAGGCCGCGTCGTTGTCGAACGTGATGATTGTGCCGTTCTTCGTGAAGCGCGGCCAATCGGCTTCGCCGGCGAAGTCAACGATATCACCCGCTGCAATCACCGTGTACGGCCCATCGATGGTCCCGTTCGAACCGGACAGCTCAAACGTGATCGGGTCACGGGTCGGGACATCATTGGCGGTGGTGAGCGTCAGACCTGTTACGATGGTGGAGCCGGCCGTCGGCGTGATCTGAATACCAGTCGCCATGGAACCGCCCTTGCGGTGCAGGTATTTGGTGTTGACGTCGTCATCGACCGCCAGCGGCGGATTCTCGCCCGCGGGCCAGTCGTCGTCGTTCGGGACACCTTGAACGATGTCATCCGGGCCCGTGATGTCCGCGTTCCTGTGGTACGCCAGGACCTCAGGGTACAGCCGAACGTCGTCGATGTACACGACGCCATTGGCCCCGGCGCCTTCGACGCCGATGATCAACGACGTGACGTTGCTCACGTTGCCAACCGTCGACAGATCAATGCTCCAGAGATTCCATCCGGTGGCGCTGAGCTTGGCGGCAACGCCGTCATAGAGAACTTTGGCGCCATTGATCTTGACATACAGTTGACCACCGATGTTGCCCGCATCGCCATGGAACGAGAGCGTCAGGCTCTTGATGCCACTGGCCGAGAAATCCTCTGACAACGTCAGCTCCGCCTCGGACATGGCGGCGCTGCTGTTATCATAGAACAACGGCATGGACTGATTGCCGCTCTTGACGATGGTCTGTTCGGCAAACGGCGACTCGAGATGGCCCACCTGAGAGCCGTTGCTATTGACGCCATAGCCATCGACCCAACTCTGGTAGATGCGGTTCTCGTCGTCGTCATAGGCCTCGAAACCGTCGATGACGATATAGCCCTGTGTTGTGAAGCTCCAGAGGTTGCCCGCCCAGGACTCGGCATCCTGGATCTCCTCGACGGCCCAGTAGTACATCGTTGCCAGATCCAAGACACCAGGCGTGAAGCTGGCGACATCGACGGCGCCGGCCGCGGCCAATGCGTCGGGATCGGTCCCAAAGCTAACCTCGTGTGAGACCGAATCACGTCCCGCTCTCCAGGCCAGGTCGGTCGCCACGCTCACGTCGACTGCGCCGTCGGCCGGCTGCGGCTCGCGGGCGTGGGCCGGGATGTACATGAAGCGGACTTCGCTGAGCCCGAACTGGCCCATTACGCCATGACCGCTGTT
>JANQFY010000531.1 GCA_028277585.1 Sedimentisphaerales bacterium | reverse complement strand
CGAGGGCTTCTACATCTACAGCTTTCCCGGAACCGCCGAGCTGACGACTCTCTTTCGCCCACACTGCCGGATCCAGGAGGGGCTGGTGCGCACCTTTGCGCTGCCCGAGAATGCCTTCTACGCGGCTCCCGAGAGAGACCTGATCCTGTTCATGGGCAAGGAGCCCAACCTGGCCTGGGAGGACTACGCCGACTGTCTGTTCGAGCTTTGCACGGAGTTCGGCGTCAAGATGGTTTACTTCGTGGGCAGCGTCTCTGGGTTGGTCCCGCACACGCGCGATCCGCATCTGTTCTGTTCCGTTTCGGACGCGGGTCTCAAACCGTTGTTGCAGCGCTACGGGATTCGCTTTAGCGACTATGAAGGCCCGGCCAGCATCGTGACGTATCTGACCGCCGCGGCCCAGGACCGGGGGATCGAGATGGTCAATCTCATCGCGACGGTGCCGGCCTATGTGCAGGGCAGCAATCCCAAGTGCATCGACGCCGTGGTCCGTCGTTTGGCGGGTGTCCTGAATCTGGAACTGCATCTCGAAGACCTGCGCGATGCGGCCGACAACTTCGAGAAACGACTCAGCGAGGTTGTCGATGAGGAGCCCGAACTGGCCGAGAGCGTCGTGAAACTCGAGCAGGACTACGACAACGAAGTCTTCAATAACGAGATGACCGACCTGAAACACTGGCTCCACCAAAAAGGCATCCGCCTGGACTGAGTCGTTGTCACCGGTTGGTCAGGCTTGCGAACCGAAGCGGTGTTGGCGATGTGTGCCGGTGCGATGGCGATTCCGTTGCTGCCTTCTGATTGAAGTCCCTTGACATGAAGGAGAAACGAATGCTCCGACTTCTTCCGTCTATCACTGCCCTGATCGCTCTTGCCCTTGGTGCAGGAAATCTCCTTGCCGCAGATCGGATTACGACGAAGGATTCCGTCAGAGTCGCGGCGGTTCAGGTTTGTGGGTATGACAAGGGGTACGTGGCGCGGCCCGGATACGATCCTGCGGATTCGGTGGTGAAGTACATCGAGAAGGCGGCCGGCGATGGGGCGCAGTTGGTGGTGTTTCCCGAGTACCACCTGGGTCGAATCGCGGTGCCGGGACCGGTGACGCGGAAGATCTCGCAAGCGGCCGCGAAGGCGCGGATCTATGTCATTGTCGGTTGTTGGGAAGTGCACAAGGACAACACCTTCGCCAACGTGGCGCTGCTGTTCGATCGGCAGGGCAAGGTCATGGGCAAGTACCGCAAAACCCACGCGGCGGTAGATAGATTTGAGGGACTTCCTTCTTATGCCAATCCGCCGGCGGGGCGTTCGACCGAATGGTTCATCAAGAACGATCCCGAGTGGATCATGCAGAAGGGCCAGGACTTGCCCGTCTTCGATCTGGACTTTGCCCGCGTGGGCATCCTGACCTGCTACGACGGCTGGTTCCCCGAGCCGTTCCGGGTCCTCTCGCTCAAAGGCGCTGAGATCATCATCTGGATCAACGGGCGGGGCGGATCTGTCGAGGACTTCATCGTCAAGAGCGTCATGTTTCAGAACTCTGTCGCGATGGTGACGACCAACCAAGCCTATGGCGCCGGCACGATGGTCGCCGACTGGCCCGCAACGATCAAAGCCGTCTGCCCGCCGAAGCAGGAGGCCTATATCAGCGCCACGATCGATCTGAAACGCCTGCGCCACATCCGAAAGCACAGCCGCAACTACCAGCAGCGCCGCCCCGAACTCTACGGCGAGATCCTCAAGAAGCGGACCGCGTGGGGTGATTTCACCGCCGATCGCGACTGACCGACGACACGTCTTCCCCTTTTGACGTGTTCTCGGTTGTATTAGAGAGCGTTGACGGGTAGGCTGTGGGCATAGCGTGCGGCGTACCCAGCTTTGTCTTGTCCAGTTGATCGAGGAGCGTTGTATGTCTTCAGCCAAATCCTTCGGGGTTGTGACTCTTGTCTGTCTGTTTCTGATTGGCTTGGCCGGTGCGGCTGAGGCGCCCGGCGTGCTCATGGCTTACTCACCTCCCTCCTCGGGGATCTACATCGGTTCGCCCGGCATCGCGGTCTGCCCCGATGGGACCTATGTCGCCAAGTATGACGATTGCGGTGCCGCCTCGACCGAATGGACGAAGGCAATTACGCGAGTCTTCCGGTCGCGCGATCGCGGCGCGAGTTGGGAGCCCATCGCCGTTATCAAAGGGCTGTTCTGGGCGACGCTGTTCGAGCACAAGTCCGATCTGTACCTGATCGGGACCGACCGGCACGACGGCGCCGTGGTCATTCTCCGCTCGGGTGACCAGGGCGAGACCTGGACGAACCCGAAAGACGGGCGAACGGGCCTGCTCATCGAGAAGGGCAACTACCACTGCGCGCCGGTCCCGATGCTCGTTCACAACGGACGGCTCTGGCGGGCCATGGAGGATGTCACGGGCAATCGTCCCGGCGCAAGGCACTTCGCCGCCTTCATGATGTCGGCGCCGCTGGACGCAGACTTGCTCAGCGCCAAGGCTTGGCGATCGAGTTCTCGGGTGGACGGAGATCCGGATTGGCTCGCAGGGAAGTTCGACGGTTGGCTGGAGGGCAACGCTGTTGTGACACCGGCGGGGGAGCTGGTCAATATTCTCCGCGTCGAGCGCCGGCCTGAGGCGGGTAAGGCGGCGATTGTCAGGATCAGCCCGGACGGCAAGAAGGCGACCTTCGATCCGGAAACCGGTTTCATCGACTTCCCTGGTGGGTCCAAGAAGTTCACCATTCGGCACGACCCTGTCTCCGACCTGTACTGGACGCTGAGCAATCCGGTCCTGCCGCAACACCGGAGCACCAATCCGGGGCGGGTGCGCAACGCCTTGGCGCTGATGAGTTCGCCGGATCTGCGTCGCTGGACGATTCGCTGCGTTGTGCTCTATCATCCCGATCCCCAGAAGCATGGCTTCCAGTACGTAGATTGGCTGTTCGAGGGCGAAGACATGATCGTGGTCTCGCGCACGGCCTATGTCACAGGCTCGGACGAGCCCCCGTGTCAGCACGACGCCAACCACCTGACCTTTCATCGGCTCAAGAACTTCCGGCGACTGACGATGGCCGATTCCGCTCCCGGCGCCAAACCGGGTGAGCCGGCCTGGACTCCGTTGCCGTGAGGCGGGATGCCAGCATCCACAGATTGCAGTTGAATCGAATGAAGGAGAGGAACATGGGGTTGATGTCGGCTGGGCGGGTCGGATATCTGCGACGTTGTCTGGCGGTGGTTCTGTTGGTCATGTGCAGCGGTTACGCGCAGGATTCGAGCGATTACGCTGTTGAAGAATCTTCGCCGTTCGAGGCGGCTGGTCAGGCTCAACTGTCTGTGGCCATATGTGACATCGCTCTGCCCGAAAAGGCGCTCCCGGTCCGGGCGATTGTCACGGCGGCTGACGGTTCTCATCCGGACGGCTCCGGCTGTGGCGTCTACGCGGACGGGCGGTTCTACGCGGATGGGCGTTTCGAGGTTGTGGTGCCGGCTGGTCGGACCCGGATCGAACTGAGCAGCGGGCCGCACTACGTGCCGCTGGTGATTCAAGAGGATCTAGCGGCCGGCCGGGCGTATCGGGTGACCGCACGACTCTATCGATGGTTCTCACCTGAGTCACATGGTTGGTATTGTGGCGACAACCACGTCCACGCGCTGCACGACGCCCACGCGACGGTGAAAGCAAGCTTGAGCTATACCGCGCTGCAGGGCCGGGCCAACGGCCTGAACTGGATTACTGAGGCCGGCTCCAACGTTCCCTACGACGATATCGACCGGCTGGATGGCGCCTCCTTTCTATTGCGTTATGCGCCGGAATTACGGCCCGGCGCCTATGTGGGGCACGTTAACACGCCCGGCATCGTTCGTCGACTCGATGAGGACGCGTTGGCCGACGTGCGGGGCTGTCCTTTGCCCATCCAGGCGATCAAGCGGCACGTGCATCAACTGGGGGGTGTGGTGGCGCATACCCATCCGCTCACGCCCCGACATCAGTTGCATTGGATGGGAGCAACGGAACTACTCTCCGATGCGGTGATGGGCAACTGCGCCGATTTGCTCGACATCGATTCTCCGGCGACCGAATGGTTGTGGTTCATGGCGTTGAATCTGGGCAACCGGATTGCGGCCAGTGGATCGACCGACAGCGCTCTGGGCCGCGTCCGAACGGCCTCCCCCGGGGACCGACGCGTCTACTGTCAGGCCGAGGAGTTCACCTATCCGGCGATCGTGGAAGGCCTGCGCCGGGGCCGGACGGTCGCCACGAACGGCAGTCGGATCTTTCCGCTCTTTCGGATCGACCGATACCGGCCGGGCGACGTGGTTCAACTGGACGGCAACCAACGATTCACCGCGGCG
>JANQFY010000395.1 GCA_028277585.1 Sedimentisphaerales bacterium | reverse complement strand
ATAGGCAAGACGCTGGGGGTCGGCATGAGCCTGTCGATCCCCAGCAATGTCCCGACAGAAGCGGAATGGACCATGCAACGACGTAGCGTCCGAAACGCCTTTAGTCGGGACATTGCTGGGGATCGACAGGCTCATGCCGACCCCCAGCGTCTTGCCTATCCCTACGCCTTGGTTGCATATCTTCTATTGGCATCCCCACGCGCATTCTCCGAGGTGGTCGAGGACAAGAGCCAGATCCTTCTCATCCACCACTGCATCGTTGTTTGCATCTGCCCGGGCCGCCGGATCATCGAGATCGGCGATCACCGCGTCCCAGTGTTCGGCGATCAGCACAGCGTCGTCAATGTCGACGCGGAAATCGCCATTGAGGTCGCCGAGAGGCGCCGGATGTTTGTAGTCACCGGGGCAACTCACATCGGCGACGGCGTCGATTTCGGGAGACCCTCCGCCCGGTGCATCGTCGATCCGGACGTAGCGGAACCACTTGAGGCCTGTGTTGGGATCGGCCGGGATGTCCAGCTTGGCCAGATCATACCCGGCGCCGCCGGCCGAATCGCCGTAGGCTTGAGCCACGCGGGCGACCGATCTGCCTCCCAAGGCGGCATACGATAGCGCCGGGTCGAGCGGCAAGGTCGGATTGGTCGGTTCGGCCCACCACTGGTTCCATGCGCCCAGCGATGCGTCGGCGTGGTCCGGATCATAGACGCGGCCCAGCGTCGGGGCGAATCCGTCGCAGAACGGTCCGTCCTCGCTATCAGCGGCGAGCTTGACGAAGTTAGGATCATCGGGCATGAAGCTCGGATCGTTGGTGAAGCTGTACCAAGTGATTCCGTCTTGGCTGACCGAAACGATCCCGGGCTCGCTGTCGCCGGTAGGAGATGTCGTGACCGCGCTCGGATCGCCGTTGGTCCACATCTGGCCGGCGCCGATCGCTTGGGGGGCATTTCCGAAGACGATGAAATCGATGCCATACGGGTTGTGCAGATCGTCGCTGACCGGGTGACCGAACGCCAGTGTGAGGCTTCCTCCTTCGCCCAGATAGGTCATCTCAAAGTGCCTAAAGGCCGGGTACACGGGAACCACCGGGGCGGCGATATCCAGGGCGATCGACCAGTCGTCGCCGGTTGTCTGAACAGTAGGACGTCCCAATGCGGCGTTGGGGTCGTTGAAGGGTACGCCCGCCAACCAGTCGTTGATCATCCCCTGAGGTTGATAGTCGATCCAGGTCGTAGCGAAGTCGTTGGGATCGTAGACATATTGCCCGTACCCAGCGAGGAAGGGGGGCTCCCACTCGGGCGCGGGAGCCTGGCCGTGACCGTAGATCCAGGCGTCGGCATCGCCGTGAGCGATGATGCGGTCCGGCGCTCCCACCCAGGGAGATTCCCAGCGATCCCGACTGCCCGCGTCGTCGATCCAGTAGTGCCACCACAGATCCCCCCCGCCGAAGCCAACATCGCTGTGGTCCAGATAGCTGATGCCGTCAACGAAGACGCCCCAGCCGAAATCATTTCGCACGGTGGTCAGTTCCGTCTCGGCTTCGATGATGTCGATGAGCCCCAGTCCGGTTGAGGTGTCCGCCTCCGCCTGACCGAAGCGCACGAGGAACTCGACGCTGAATCCGTCCGACCATTCGACATAGACGCGGGCCTCATTGACGCCGTGCCCGACCTCTATCGGATTCGCCCCGGCGGCTGCGGCGATTACCGGCAGCAGTCCCAGGCTAAGCCATTGCATATGCTTCATCTCTTCTCTCCACCCGTACAGAATGGGTCCTGCGCTCGAGCGGCGCATAAAAAAACACCGTTCCTGCGAAGCGGAACGGTGGTTCATACGGGCGAATTCTGAGGGCCGATCCCAACGGGGCTGGCCGGCGCCATCACACCTGCGTTCCATATCGCGAGAACACAAACAATGTGCTATCGACTGGGGGCAGGTTTTCTGACTTGCGTCCTACCGCCAAGGGCCTTCCCATCCTCCCCTGGAGGACAGTGGACAACAGCCTTGACGGATTTCCGATGCTTCGGATCGGAGCAGACGCTCACAGCGGCGCGACCGTCGCGGAATTTCACCGCGTTCCCGTTTGAGTATCCCAGAACCAACGCTCTGAGACCCGCAGTCAAGCTATACACTTCTGCAAAGAGCTGACGCAGGAAGGCTACTGGGCGGTCCGAGAACTGTCAAGACAAAAACTACATCTTGTATCTGGAAAAGGGGGCAGTGAAGGGGGATGGTTTCTGGCATGCTTCCTTCCAGGTGGAGCCTCGGACCCCACCTGGAAGGGTATGGTCAACAGCCTACCTCACTAGGCGTTAAAGTCATCGAATCCGTCGCTGTCGTCTTTGAACGGTATGCTCTGTTCGGCCGACGAGGCGCCGGGTTTGCCGGCGTGTGTTTCGTGTTCTGCGACCTGGTGGAAGATCTCATTCGATTTGCCGAGGTGATCGGTCTTGGCGTGGACACGTCTCGGCTGAGCGCCCCTGGCTTTGGGGCGAACCCGGCTTGTTCGAGACGATTCGACGCGCCCCACTAAGTCGGTCAGCCCGCCAATCATGTCGTCCATGGCGTTGGCCTGGGCGCTGAGTTCTTCAGCGGCGCTGGCACTCTCTTCAGCGTGGGCCGCCGTCTGCTGCGTGACCTTGTCCATCTGCGCGATGGCGGTGTTAACCTGGTCGATGCCCTGAGCTTGTTCCTGCGAGGCGGCCGCGATCTCGCTGACCAGATCGCTGGTCTTGCCGATGCTCTGAACGATCTCCTCCAGGACGCTGCTGACCTCGCCGGCGATATCGACGCCGTTCCGGGAGTTTTTGACCGATTCCTCGATCAAGGTGGATGTGTTCTTAGCGGCTTCCGCGGACCGCATCGCCAGGTTGCGAACTTCCTCGGCCACCACGGCGAAGCCCTTGCCCGCCTCGCCGGCCCGCGCGGCTTCCACCGCGGCGTTTAGCGCCAGCAGATTGGTCTGAAAGGCGATGTCGTCGATCACCTTTAGGATTTTGGCGGTTTCATCGGAACTGCTCTGAATCTGCCCGATCGCGGTGTTCATCCGCTTCATTGCCTCGGCGCCGTTGCCGGCGGCCTTCTGTGCTTCCGAGGAGAGCGTGTCGGCCTGCTGAGCGTTGTCGGCATTCTGTTTGGTCATCGATGCCATCTCTTCGAGACTCGATGAGGTCTCTTGAAGCCCCGCCGCCTGTTCGGTGGCCCCCTCGGCCAGCGACTGCGATGCCGAAGAGACCTGTTTCGAGGCCGACGAGACTTGCGCCGAACCGGCCGACAGATCGGTTGCGATGCTGCTGATCCGCTTGGTCAGACTCCGAGCAACGACCAGCCAGATGACCAGAGAGCCTGCCAGACCGATCACTGCTATCATGGCCAACGTCTTGGTCGCGGCGCTGCCGACCTTACGGACCTGTTCCTTGGCGGCGTAGAACTCCTCGACGTAGGAGCCCACGCCGATCACCCAGTCCCAGGGCTCGAAGTACGCCACACGCACCACTTTCTCGCGGGCCACCGATTCCCCCTTGTTCTGCCAGAAATAGTGCTGTTCGGCGATCTCGCCCGGTTCCAGTGCCAGCGCCTTCTTGCAGATCTCCTGAATGAACAGGGTGCCTCTGGCGTCCTTGGCCTGGGAGATATCCTCACCGTCGCGCGTGCCGCCCTTGGAGATGACGTAATGGCCCTTCGAATCCAGGACGTAGACATAACCGGTTGTGCCGACCTTGGCCGCCATAATGGCGTCACGCACGGATTTCACACTCTCCTGCGGGACGCCGACGTAGAGCACGCCAATGACCTTTCGGTCCTGATCGAAGATGGGCTCATAAGCGGTGACATACCATTTGTTCACGACGAAGGCGCGGCCCCGGAAGGTCTCGCCCGCCAAGACAGTCGCCAGCACGGGATTGGGCTTGCCGTCAGGATTGGTCTTGGGGATGTAGGTTCCGATCGCTCGCTTGCCGTCGGTCTTCAGCACGTTTGTGCTGACCCGCAGCATATCGCCACTCTCGTTCATGCGTTGGAAGATCGTGCACGTCCCTTCGACCAGCTCTTGTGTCTGGTCGACCACGGGGGAGGTCACGCTCATGTCCGCATTCTGACCGAGCCAGGTTCCGCCCACCATCATCCGAGGCAGTTCCACGTGCGTCGAGGCCTTCGTGTACTGATTGACGGCTGTCCAGGGGACCGTCTCACTGTCCAGTTCGACTGAACCGGTGTTCTGGAGCACGTGCCGTGCGACGTTGAGCGAGTGGTTCACCTCGTGCTGGATCAGTTCCTGCTGCGCCCGGCACATGGCGTAAATGTTCTCAGTGATATGGTCGAGATCGGCGTATGCCAGCTTGGTGCTTTCCTCCTCGGCGATGCTCACCATCTTCGCATTCTGCATGTATACGGAGACCGAGACGACTGCCAAGGGCAGCACGGTCAAGGCGACGCCGATGGTTATGAGTTTCGTTTGCAGTTTCATGTTCTTCAACATGGCTGGGCCCTTTCACTCAGTGGTGTCTCTCGCTTCCACCGTTGCAACGGTGTGATGCTCAGACGCCCAAGTCGTTGAGGTTGTCTCCGGCGAGCACCTTGTCGATGTCGAGCAGGATCTTGACCGATTCACCGACCTTGCCCATTCCGAGAATGAAATCGGTGTTGACCGTAGCGCCGAACTGGGGCGCTTCCTCGATATCCTTCCCGAGCACGTCCAGGACTTCCTGTACGCGATCGACGATAATGCCCGTGCTGAATGTTCGATCGGGCTGGGTGATCTCCACGACGATGATGCAGGTTTCCTCGGTGAGTTCGGCCGTCTCCATACCGAACTTGGCCCGCAGATCGATCACGGGGATGACCTGACCGCGCAGGTTGATGACGCCCTTGACATAATGCGGGGTTTGCGGGACGGCGGTCACCTCGACATAGCCGATGATCTCGCGGACCTTGAGGATTTCCAAGCCGTACTCCTCTTGGGCCAGAGCGAAGGTGAGGTATTTGCCTTCCTTCTCCAGCAGGGTCCTGCCGGCGCCTTGGGCCTTCGATGCTGTTTCAGCCATCAAACGTCTCCTGGACTGGCCTCCCGGGCTATGCCCTTGGAGGCGGACACAATACGGTTTACACGAGTACCGTTACGCATTCGATGAGTCGGTGCTGTTGAATCCGGCTTCCTTCGCCGACTCTCAATCCTTTCCCCCAGCACGATTGACACGCATCCCAGGTCTTCGACGGTTCATGGCGTGACATTGAGATTGATACACTGGGCAATCCCCTGGGAGGGCAGCCGATTCCTGGGAACGTCCGGGAATCGCTCGGCTCTCGTTACGTTGGTCGGGATTCGGGACGTGGACCTCGGAAACACCCGTAGCTTTGCAGGTGTATCATTCTTTTGATATTTGCGGCGGCTGCAAGTCTGATAACGCGTGTTTTGCCCTTGACGTACCGCCTGCGGCGACGTTATCCTCCGGGGCTTTGGGAGGGCGAGAACGGTAGAAAGGCCTTGAGAATGCACAGTGCATACGACTTTCGGATCATGCGAGTTCTACGTCGCCGACTCGGCCTGACGCTCAAGGAAGTGGCGCGACGCTCGGGACTGACGTATCCGACGGTGGAATCAGTAGAAACGAACAAGACGCAGCCGTCATTGAAGACGCTGGACGCCATCGCCGGGGCGCTGCAGATGTCGACCAGCGACCTGGTCGGCCTGGCGGAACGTCGTCTCGTTCAGCGCCGGACCGCGAAGACACCGGAACAGGAGCGCCCCAAGAAGTCGGATATTGGCGTTGACCATTGTCGCATCGCCTACTACGACAAGGGGAAGATTGTTCGCGTCGTAGCTCAGGCCGGGCAGCGCATTCACGCCATGGGGATCCACGAGAACGTCCATGAGTTCTGCTATGTGATCACGGGGCGTGTGGATCTGATGATTCAGGACGAGCATCACACCCTGGGGCCCGACGATACCATTCTCTTCGATGGCTTGGTCGATCACTCCTACACGCTGCTCGAGGATGGAGAGATCGTGACAATCCACATTCCCAAGGACATTCGCGTCATCGAGCAGTTGCTGGACATCGACAGCGAGACATCGTCCGCGATGTCTGTCGGGCGAAACGAGAAAGCGGGTGCGTGACGCAGCACGCACCCGCCGTGTGTGTTCGGGAGGCAATCCTCTATCTCAGTTCTGCACGACCGAAGCTACTGGTTGAAGTCATCCAGTTCGCTATCGGCGCCCAATGGAATCACTTGATCAGCGGTCGCCTTGGCTGTCGTGCCGCAAGCCTCTTGGCTCGGCTTCACGGTGATGTCGTGATAGAGACGATCTGCATGCGAGAGGCAGCGCCCTCCTGTCTTGCCACGCGACTTTGAAGCCTTGCTCCGGCCCTTCGTGCCGGAGCCACCGACGAGGGCCACCAGTTGACCGACGATTTCGCTCATCGACCCGGCTTGAGCGCTCAGTTCTTCCGAGGCGCTGGCGCTCTCCTCGGCGTTGGCGGCGTTCTGCTGGGTGACCTTGTCCATCTGTGCGACGGCGGTATTGACCTGATCGATCCCCTGCGCCTGTTCCTGCGAAGCGGCGGCAATTTCACTGACCAGATCGGTGGTCTTGCCCACGCTCTGGACGATCTCGCCCAGGACCTTGCCCACTTCCTGAGCAATGTCGACGCCGTTGTTGGAGTTCTTGACGGACTCCTCGATCAAGCTGGAGGTGTTCTTGGCCGCCTCAGCCGAACGCATCGCCAAGTTGCGAACCTCTTCGGCGACCACGGCGAAGCCCTTGCCCGCCTCGCCGGCCCGGGCCGCTTCGACGGCGGCATTGAGGGCGAGCAGGTTGGTCTGGAACGCGATCTCGTCGATCACCTTGATGATCTTGGCTGTCTCGTCGGAGCTCTTTTGGATGTCCTGGATCGCCTGATTCATGCGGCCCATGGAGTCACTGCCCGTATCGGCGGCTTTGCGGGCCTCTCCGGCCAACGCATTCGCCTGCTGGGCGTTGTCGGCGTTCTGCTTGGTCATCGAGGACATCTCCTCCAGACTGGAGGAGGTCTCCTCGAGACCGGCGGCCTGCTCGGTCGCGCCTTCAGCCAGGCTCTGAGAGGCTGAAGAGACCTGTCCGGCGGCCGAGGAAACCTGTTCGGAACCTTCGGTCAGGCCGGCGATGATCCGCTGGATCGGTTTGCTGATCGACCGGGCGAAGAACACCGAAATCGCGGTGATGACAACCGCCGCGACGATACCGATGATGCTCAGGATGGTTTGCAGGTTCCTCAATCCCGCATAGGCCTCGGCTTCGTCGACCTCAGCGATGATGGCCCAGGTCGTGCCAAAGACATCGACAGGGGCATAGGAACTCAGTACGGAATTGCCGTTGTAGTCGATCACAATCTTAGCGCCGACTGTGCCCGCGAGGGCCTGGCGGCTGGCTTCGGTGTCGACGCCGTTGTTCTCGACCGTCCCGGCGAAGGAAGCCGTCACGGACCGACCCGTCTGGTCGAGAAACGAGTCGCTACGCATGAGCTTGTCGGGTCCGACCAGATAGCTCTCACCCGTCTGGCCCATGCCGCTGCGCGTCTGCATGACGGCGTTGATGGCGTCCAGGGGCAGTTGCAGCGCGACGATGAGTTCCGTCGTGCCGGCGTGGGTGATCGGCTGGGCGACGAAGGCGGCCGGGGCGCCGTTACTGGGCGCATAGGGCGCGAAGTCCACGAAGCCGAAACCCTGCGTCTGCAGGGCGCTTCGGACAAGCTGGCCCAGATTGCTGCCGCTGTACTTGCCATTGACCAGGTTCGTCTGGTAGTCCGGTTCCCTGGCGACGGTGTAGAAACAGTGCCCATCGGGATTGATCAGAAACAGGTCATAGTAGCCATACTGCTCAATGTAATCGGCAAAATACTCGTTGCCCTCTGCGTCGACGGGGCAGAACGCCTCGGCCACGTCGATTTCCGCCAGAATTGCCCAGGTCACGCCTTCGATCGCGACGGGGGCGTACGCGCTCAGCACGGGATTGCCATTGTAGTCGATGATGACCTCGGCGCCGTTCTTGCCCGAGAGGGCTCTGTCGACCGCCACGGTGTCGCAACCATTTCGCTCAACCAGACCGGCGAAGGATGCCTCGACGGAGTGGCCTTCCGGGTCAAGATAGGAATCGCTGCGCATCCGTTTGTCGGCGCCGACCAGATACGATTCTCCCGTTTGGCCCATTCCCGTACGCTCCTGCATGATCGCATTAATCTGATTCAGAGGCACCTGAATGGCCACGACGCCGATATGCTGATTCGCCGTGTCTGTGACGGGGCCGGCCATGAAGGCGGCTGGCTTGTTGCCGCTTGGCGCATACGGGGCAAAGTCAGCGAAGACGATGTCTTTGGATTGAGCGTTCTGGAAGGCTTGAGCCAGACCGGAAGTCTTGAGGTTGCCGTTGAGGAGATTCTCGCCCAGATCGGACTCCTTGGTGACGCTGTAGACGACGTCCCCCTCGCGGGTAATCAGGAAGACATCATAGTAGCCGTAATCCTCCACGAGCGAAGAGAACGTGGTTCCGTACTGTTTCTCGAAGGCGGTCCACTGTTGGCCGCCGGTCTTGCCACCCTCGGCGGCGAAGGCTTCGCCGAATCCCTTCAGGGCCTCAGTGGTGGTGGGATTGTCCTTCAGGACGCGAATACTGTTGGCGACGTTCTTGAAATACGTTTCGATCTGCTCCTTCTTGATGGCGCCGATCGCCTTGAGATGCTTGAACGCTTCCTGGCGGAGGGTTCCAACCGTCTCGGCGAGCATTGCCATATCGCCTTGCCGTTCAGCGAAGTAGGTTTCCAGTTGGGCCTTCTTGGTGTCGCGTACGGCCGTCAGCGTGCCGAACGTGACCTTCTTCTGGTCCTTCATGTCCTTGGCGGATGTTCGCAACGTGACAACGCCGACAATCAGGGCCGGCAGGACGCCCACGAGGAGAAAGAGGGTGATGAGTTTCGTTGATAGGGTCATGCGTTTTGACATTGGTGTGCTCCTTTCACAGTTGCGAATCAGGGTGCAGTGTCCGGAATCGTCGGTTTCTTGTTTCCGGTGCATGGGCTAGAACTCTCGGGCGAATCCGACGCCGCCGAAGAGGTGGTCATCGTCAGTTCCGAAGGCGTTGGACGAACGTACGTCGCCGCCCAGTAGGGTGACATAGGTTGCGTTGGGCGTCACGCTCCAACCCATCAGTTCAAGAGGTAGAGCAATCGTCAGGACCAGGTCATTCAACTCGGATGTACTGGCGGTTGCGCCCCAGTAGGCCCCGTTGTAGGACGAGTCTCCCCAGCCCAGTGTGGCGCCCACTTCCAGATTGACTGGATTGTCTTCAGATGGGAGCACCAGGACACCGTGTGCTACGCCCAGCGCCACATAGGTTCCATCTGCTTCGTCCACATCCCGGTACAGTGTCACGGAAGGGTTGAGCAGGCAGTCGATCGCCAGGCCGGCGTAGAGTTCGGTGGTGTTGCCGGCGCTGGGGAAGTGATAGTGGATCACGCCGATCGCATAGCTGGCTCCATCCAGATGGGGCATGTCATTGGCGTATTCGAGGGTCCAGTCGAATTCCGCGAATTCGCCTTCCTCATCGTTGATGTCGGAAGTCTCGAGATTTCCCCACGCCGAGGCAGTCAGCTCTCCCAGCGTCACACTGGCGCCGGGTTGGACAACGGGGTCGTCCACGAGGTCCTGTCCGCGCCAGATGTACTTGCCAAAGACGTCCGCTGTCACGGCAAAGCCGATCTCTTGGCCAGGGGACTCCGGCGGGTTCGACTCGGTTGATTGGACTGCGCTGCAGATGGCCGAGAGGCCGCCAAGCAACGCGCACGTCAAGGCAATGCTTCTGTTCATAGTTCCACCCCAGTGAACCCATGTGAGTTATCTTAAGCTACGGTAGTCGGTTCACTATCTCAGGCGCTGAACTCGAGTGTGTCCCTGCCCAGGACCCGATCGATGTCGAGTAGGATTTTCACCGAGTCGCCGATCTTGCCCATCCCGAGGATGAAGTTTGTGTCAACCACTCCCCCGAATTGCGGGGCCTCTTCAATGGCGGTGCCTGGGATGTCCAGGACTTCCTGGACGTGGTCGACAATGATGCCTGTACTGAAGGTGCGTGTACCCTGGGCGATCTCCACGACGATGATGCAGGTCTGTTCGGTGACTTCTGTCGTCTCCATGCCGAACTTGGCCCGCAAGTCGATGACGGGGATCACCTGACCGCGCAGGTTGACGACGCCCTTGACGTAGTGTGGTGTTTGCGGCACCGCGGTGACATCAATGTAGCCGATGATCTCGCGGACCTTGAGGATCGCCAGGCCGTATTCCTCATGGGCCAGGGCGAATGTCAGATACTTGCCCGCCCGCTCGAGCAGGGCGGCGCCGGACGTTGGTGATGTGGCGGTTGCGTCAGTCCTGGTGCGGTCTCCTCTAGCCTTTTCCCTGATCCGTCCTGATTAGAAGTTCGGGGCGCCGTAAGAACTAGGCTGGGTGCTCTGCGACGTGACACTGGGACGCCGAACCTTCGTGCCAGGACCAGAACACGGTGACACTATCGACCTCTGATCGACAGGAATCCAGACCCTGACGCAATTCTAACAATGCGCGGCGGAATTTCTCGGGTCGTCGCTGTTTCGGGCCCAGAAACGCCGTTGCACGGCAAGGGCACGTGACAGAATCCTAGGGGGATGTCCGATAAGCCGTGCAATCCTGTTCGATGAGCCCTGGTGTATGACTAGGTTGATGTAGCCAAGGGCTGGCTTGGCGAGTGGTCCATCGAGGTGAACTGCCGACGAGCCCGTGTGATCCAGGGTGGGGTTCAAGGGGCGGTGGACGCTAGTGATGAGGAACGGGCGACCATGACGGTCGCCCGTGGAACTGCGTGCTGCAAATGGTATCACCCGCGATCTGCCGGGGCGGCCCAACTCCAGGCCCGCTGTGCGGACGGGCCTGGAGCGGTTGGGCCTCATGTGCAAACGGCTAGGTGTTGAAGGCGTCCAGGTCATCATCGCTGCTGAGTGGGATTACGCTTTCGGCACTCGGAGTTGCCGAGGCGGCCTTGGGTTTGCTGCCCGATCCCGTGGCGATGTGATGATACATGTTATCTGAGTGCGACAGTTGACGGCTCTTGGCGCCTCCTTGCGGCGCTCTGGAGGTCGTCCCCTTGTTGGCCCCCCCGGCCAGGGCGATCAGTTCGCCAACGATGTCATTCATGGATTCGGCCTGGGAACTGAGTTCCTCGGAGGCACTGGCGCTTTCCTCGGCGTTGGCGGCGTTCTGCTGGGTGACCTTGTCCATCTGGGCGATGGCGGTGTTGACCTGATCGATGCCCTGGGCCTGCTCCTGCGAAGCGGCCGCGATCTCGCTGACCAGATCGGTGGTCTTGCCCACGCTCTGGACGATCTCGTCCAGGACCTTGCCTACTTCCTGAGCGATATCGACGCCGTTGTTGGCGTTCTTGACGGACTCTTCGATCATGTTCGAGGTGTTCTTGGCCGCTTCGGCCGACCGCATCGCGAGGTTCCGCACCTCTTCAGCGACGACGGCAAAGCCCTTGCCCGCCTCGCCGGCTCGGGCCGCTTCAACGGCGGCGTTCAGGGCCAGCAGGTTGGTCTGGAAGGCGATCTCGTCGATCACCTTGATGATCTTGGAGGTCTCGTCGGAACTCTTCTGGATCTCCTGGATGGCGGTGTTCATGCGTTGCATGGACTCGGCGCCGGTGTTGGCGGCCTTACGGGCCTCGACGGCCAGGGTGTTGGCCTGCTGGGCGTTGTCGGCGTTCTGCTTGGTCATCGAGGACATCTCTTCCAGACTGGACGAGGTCTCTTCCAGACCGGCGGCCTGCTCGGTGGCGCCTTCGGCCAGCGACTGCGAAGCGGACGAGACCTGCCCCGACGCGGCCGCCACCTGCTCGGAACCAGCGGTCAACGATTCGATGATGCGCTTGATAGGCTTGACGATACTCATAGTGATCACGACCGCCAGGACGATGCCCATGACGATTCCGGAGACCGCCATCCCGAGCATGATCGTGTTTGTCCGCGCGGTGGTCGTTTCCATCTTGCTCTTCAGCGAGTTCTGGAGCCGACTGACGTTGTCCACAATAGCAGCAGCGGCAGTGGCCATCTCCGAATTCGCTGCTTGGGTCCCCTGCATGCCCGAGTGGTACTGCTGACCCGCCTCTTCGTAGGTCTGCAGGTAGCCGGTGATGTGATGGGCCGCTGTCTCCAATTGAGGATCACCCTTGACCAGTGTGGCCCAGGCCTCCGTGTTGGCCTTGACTTTGCTGAGCTGCTTCTGATACGTGGTCCACTGTGCCTCCTTGTTGGTGGCCAGCAGGTAGACGGCGCTGACACGCAGAAGGAGGAACTCCTGAACGACGGTCTCATTGAGTTGGTTGCCGATATTGGCCCAACGGGCGATTTCTTCGGTGTTTTTGGCTTCTTCGGCCGCCTTGCGGGCCGGCTCGATAACATCCGAGATCACCGCAGCGACCTCCTTGGTGACATTCCGCCCGACGACGCCCCAGCTGCTGAAGGCCGCATCCTTGGTCTGGCGGGCGCTCTTCTGGTGTTCGAACGAGGCTAAGTAAGGCGGCATGGCGTTGATGCTCTCGGTGACGATTGCTTTGTCATCACGCGCCAGGTCGCCGGAGCTCTCCAACTGCTGCAATCTGGCGACCAGCGCGTTGTAGGCGTCCTGCCAGTTGTCGGCTGCTGTCTTGTTGTCGTCGCCATAGGTCTCGAAACCACGGATGGCGAACTCCTTGCGCAGGGACGCGCACTGGCTGAGCCCCTGCAGGCACTCATTGCCGCTGCGATTGAGTTCGGCGTTGGTGGCCACGTTGCTCAGTCCGGTCCAGCCCACGTAGCCCAGGATTCCCGAAATCACGACCAGGAAGCCGAAGCCCATTCCCATCTTCGTTGCGAGTTTCATGTTCTTAAACATCTCCGTGTCTCCCATAAGAGTACGTTTCATCGCTCTGGTGACTCACGTCGTTTTGCGTATCATCCACTCGCCCTCACGTGGGAGCTGATTTTGCTCCCGTTCAGTCGGGCCGCTTTGCTGCTCAGTACAATCCCGTCAGATCGCTCGACCCGAGAACCCGATCGATGTCCAGCAGGATCTTCACTGACTCGGCGATCTTGCCCATGCCCAGGATGAAGTCGGTTTCGACACTGGTCCCGAAACTGGGCGCGTCCTCGATCTGTTCACCGGCGATATCGAGGACATCCCGCACGCGATCGACGACAATGCCCGTGCTGAACTTGTCCTGGCCCTGTCGTGTCTCGACGACGATGATGCAGGTCTCGGTGGTTGTTTGTTCGGTGGTCATGCTGAACTTGGCGCGGAGATCGACGACGGGGATCACCTGGCCGCGCAGATTGATCACGCCTCGAACGTAGGAGGGGGTCTGCGGGACCGCCGTGATTTCCATGTAGCCGATGATCTCTCGCACCTTGAGAATCTCCAGCCCGAACTCCTCGGGGCCCAGGGCGAATGTCAGATACTTGCCCGGTTTGGCCCGTGTCTCTGTGGCCGTTTGCATTGGCTTGCCTTTCAATTCTGTCTCACCACTGTTTGTGTGCCGGCGCGCACCTTGTCTCTGGGAACAAGGGTAACGCTCATACCGGATACTGTAGGCTCTGGTCTCCAAGCGAGACGAGTCTACCCCCAATTATGCGTGCAGCTCCAAGCGCGAAGCTCCATGTCTGTCTTATCGGCGCCTGAGCGGCACTGTTCCAACTCCATCATCGTGCTCTGGGGCGGATTTCCTGAGACGTCGGGGTGTCTAACTGGATTATCTGTATCGCATTACTATCAAATAATTTTGCAAAATGCCCATTTCCGGTGCGCGAAAAGGGGGTGCGAGGATCGGGTTATTAAGATGCTTTTACTACAGCGTTAGATTTCTGTTAGCGAGAAAAAGGGAGGGTGACGTCCTATAACCGTCCCGGGAGGGGCGAGAGGGGGGCGGATGTGTTATGGAAGGGGCTGAGGCAAGCAGACGGACCGGAGCCCGCCGGACCATGAGTTCGGCTCTGATTGGCATCTCCAGGATTGAAGGGATCGACACTGTCATCCGCATCCTGTGGTATTCGGGAGCGTTCACGCCTCCTTCTGCGAGTATCAAGAGGTTCTGCCGGTAAGCCGTCGTAGGAGTGCGTTCAGAGCTCGGGCGGGCAGGATTATAAAAACATCTTTACAAATCTGGATTACTCGTGTTTTATGAGCGTAGATCACTGATAGGCCCCATAGCAGACTGGAATTGGGTGCTTTACAGCCATGGGGGCAGAAAGGCCGACGGTTTTCCTTCTAGGGGAGCGTGCTGTGAACAGCAGGTACGATTTCAGGATGATTCGCGTGATGCGGCGCCAGTTGAACTTAACGCTCCAGGCGCTCGCGGCCCGCTCAGGGCTGACCTATCCAACGGTGGAGGCCGTCGAGACGAACAAGACGCTTCCCTCTTTGAAGACGCTGGACGCGATGGCCGGGGCGCTGCAGATCTCCACGAGTGCTTTGCTCGGGCTGGCCGAGGGCCGCCTGGTCCAGAAGCGGACCGCCAAGGTGGAGCCGCGCACCCCGTCGACCAAGAACGACAAGGGGCTGGAGAACTGCCGGGTCGCACGGTATGACAAGGGCAAGCTCATTCGCGTCACCGCTGAAGCGGGCGACCAGGTTCACGTGATGGGGCTCCACGAGGACGTTCATGAGTTCTGTTACGTCTTGACCGGCTGCGTCGAACTGCGGATCGAGGACAAGACCTATCGGCTCAATCCTGACGATACGATCCTCTTCGATGGGCTCCTGGACCATGCGTACACGCAGATCGAGACGGGCGAGTACGTCACGGTGCACATCCCCAAGGACATTCGCGTCATCCAGAAGCTCCTGGAGAGCCAGCGCGAGGAGCCATCAGAGGAATAGACCCCCATCGTTGTTCAGGCCGTCGTTAGGGTCGATTCAGGCCGGTGGTTCGATGGTGTGGGGCCCTCGGCGAACCAGTGCTGCGTCTTCAGGCAGACCTTCACCAGCATCAGCATGACAGGCACTTCGATCAGCACTCCGACCACCGTCGCCAGCGCCGCTCCGGAGGACAGTCCAAACAGCATGGTGGCCGTGGCGATCGCGACCTCGAAATGGTTGGATGCGCCGATCATGGCCGAGGGCGCCGCGTCGGTGTAGCGAAGCTTCAGCACGCGGCTCAGGCCGTATCCCAGGGCGAAGATCAGCACCGTCTGGAGGAACAGGGGGATCGCGATCCACAGGATGGTCAGTGGATTGCTCAGAATCGTCTCGCCCTTGAAGCTGAAGAGCAATACGAGCGTGACCAGCAGGGCGATGATGGTGATGGGGGTCAGGACATGCAGGAATCGCTCCTTGAACCAGGCTTCGCCCTTACGCTGCAGTATCCATCGCCGTGAGAGATAGCCGGCCGCCAACGGCAGCGCGACATAGATGGAGATTGACAGCAGCAGTGCCTGCCAGGGCACCGGCAGTTTGCCCACGCCCAGCAGGAAGCCGCCCAGTGGCCCATAAAGGAACAGCATGGCCAGGGAGTTGATTGCGACCATCACGAGGGTGTGCCCGTCGTTGCCCTTGGCCAGGTAGCCCCAGACGAGCACCATGGCGGTGCACGGGGCGATGCCGAGCAGAATGCAGCCGGCCAGGTAGCTGCGCCACAGAGGCACCTGGAGCATCCGCGTCCCCTCAACCTCGACGACCGTGCCGACGCCGTAGGTGGCGCCGGTTTCGAGGTCCACACCAAACGGCAACTTGACCAGATCAACTGCGTCGGGGCCGATGAAGTTGTAAAACAGAGTTCCCAGAAACAGCAGGGCGATGGCGTACATGGTGAACGGCTTGATCAGCCAGTTGACCACCAGCGTCAGTCCCACGGGGCGGATGCTCTTGCCGGCTCGGAGCACTTCGGCGAAATCGATCTTCACCATGATCGGGTACATCATGAAGAACAGACAGATCGCGATGGGGACCGAGACGACGGGGGCGCCTTTGACCGAGATTGCCATGCCGTCCAGCGTTTGCGCCAAGCCCGGCGCGACCTTGCCCAGCACAATACCGCCTACGATGCATAGGCCGACCCAGGCGGTCAGATATCGTTCGAACGGACTTGTCATTTTGCGTTGTTCAGTTGGGTTGTCCATCGCGGTCATACACTTTCTCCTGATGCAGTGATTCGAGCCGACGCCGGACTCAGCCTGCGTCAGTCAAACTGGCGGGTAGCGTTTCGACGTACGATTTGATCTGGTCGCGTACGCGCCGGTAACAATCGAGCTTCTCATCGGGGTCTTCAACTTCCGCGGCCATCTTGGGCGGGTCTTCAAAACCCACGTGGACGACCTTGGTCTGTCCGGGCAGGATCGGGCAGTTCTCGTTGGCGTGCCCACAGACGGTGACCACGTAGTCAAAGACGACATCTTTGAATTCGTCGATGTGCTGGGAGCGATGCCCCGAGATGTCGACGCCGGACTCGCTCATGACCTGGACGGCGTTGGGGTTCAGCCCGTGCGTCTCAATCCCGGCCGAGTAGGCAGCAATCACATCGTTCTTCAGATGACGAGTCCATCCCTCAGCCATCTGACTGCGGCACGAGTTGCCCGTGCAGAGAAAAAGGACTTTCAACTTCTGGCCTGCTTTCGACATAGCTCTTCTCGATCCGTTTTCAAAATGCGTTTCAGTCTCGCGACGTCCTTCTGGACCTGATCGGTCTCTGCGAGATTCCGGCAGACCCACGTCAGAGCGTCCTTGACAGCCTTCGATTGGCTCCGTTTCGCCAGCCGGTAGTGCATCCAGCGGCCCTCTTTGCGGGCCTCCACCAGACGGGCTTGTCGGAGGATCGACATGTGCTTGGATACCGTCGAAGGGGCTAGGCCGAGCAACTCGATGATTTGGCAGACGCATAGTTCGCCTTCCGCCAGCGCCATCAGCGCCCGCAACCGGCCCCCATCGGCCAACGCCTTCATGATGTCCAATACGTCATCCACATGCATCTCCTATATTTCGCCACATAACGAAATATAGCAGTTCCTACGGTCCCGTCAAGGGATTGTTTGGAGACCTACTCGAGAAAACTGGATTATTCCTGCGTCTGTAAGCGGGGTCGGGTTCGGCGCCAGAGCCCGCTCCATGCGGCGCTGTTGTTTGTGGGCGCCGGACCGGGGATGCCACGCTCCTTAGCCATCCCCAAGTC
>JANQFY010000389.1 GCA_028277585.1 Sedimentisphaerales bacterium | reverse complement strand
AATGTCGATAGCGGCAGTTCCCACGATCATGACAACATCTGGTCGATCGCGCCGGAGAAGACGATCGCGTTCATGAAGGAGGTGTCCCGACCTTGGATTGCCTTCAAGGTTCTGGCCGCGGGCGCCATCCATCCGCGCGAGGGTTTCAAGTATGCCTTTGACAATGGCGCCGATTTCGTATGCGTCGGTATGTTCGATTTCCAGGTTCGCGAGAACGCGATCATCGCCAACAGGGCGGTGTCAGCGGCAAGGAGACGGCCCCGACCCTGGCGCGCTTGAGCAAGCCGGCTCAAACTCCTGTAGGAGGCCTCTGAGTATGGCGGTGAGCGACGACTACCTGACCTATGTGCTCGATCAACTGGGCGGCGTCGGGGTCGTGCAGGCCCGGCGCATGTTCGGCGGGGCGGGAATCTACTGTCGCGGTGTCATGTTTGCGCTGGTTGCCGATGACGTTCTCTATCTGAAGATAGACGATTCCAGTCGGGCCGACTTCGAGGACTTGGGGGCCGAGCCGTTCCGACCGTATCCGGAGAAAGGCGGCAACGCCGTCGAGATGTCTTACTATGAGGCGCCGGCTGATATCCTCGAGGATCGGGACCTCTTGGCCTCGTGGGCGCAGAAGGCGCTGGATATCGCCGTCCGAAAAAAGCGCAAGTCGCGGTGAAGAAGCGGGGGGCAAGCGATGGGGCGCAAGAAAAAAGCCCCTGCCAGGCTAGTGCGAGAGTATTCCCTTACGTCAATTTTGTCGTGTGTTTGAAATACTCGCTGACTGCTTCACACAGGGGCGTGAAACCCTTTCCAAGTCTCCGTCTCGGACCCATCTGTCCTTGTCAAAGAAGCGATTCAAACTTCGTTGTCGATCGCTCGTTCTAACTTGCTGATACAAACCATCGGCATCCAAGTCTTCAGAGCTTGAGCGTTTTTCGTGAGGTCGGGACGGGCATTTCAGACCCTCCCGCAAACAAGAAAACCGATGCATTGTCGGGTGCGATTTCCGCGAGCATCCCACGTGTCCCCAATCCTGCCGGCGTGTCCTGACGGTGTTGTCCCAGGCTCAGTCAACCGCCTCGATTAAACCCGATAACAAGGAAGCTATCTGGACAGCCAACGCCTATCGGACGTGAAAAAAACTTCAGAAAAGCTGGACGAGATGCGATGCGGCTTGTCTCGATCGGCGCGGCGTTATACCATGCGGGGCAGTCTCTACGAATGACGGTGTCCAAGGTCAGAATCGAGCCATGATTGCTATCGACAAGATTACTTCTATCTCAGCCGACGAACTGGTCTTCAAGGTCTCACGAAGCGGAGGGCCGGGGGGGCAGAACGTCAACAAGCTCAATACACGCGTCACAGTGTTCTGGGATGTCGTTCATTCGCCCAACCTTTCCGAGGGGCAGAAAAGACGCATCCGCACGGTGCTGGCGACCCGGATGGACAAGCGCGGCGTTCTCAGGGTGGTTTCGCAGAAGCATCGCACCCAGGAGGCGAATCGCCGGGCGGCGCTGGAGCGTTTGCAGGAGTTGGTGAGCGAGGCGCTCAAGCCCAGGCCCGTGCGCAAGAAGACCAAGGTTCCGGCCAGCGCACGCCGCAAGCGTCTGAAGGAGAAGAAGCAGCGCAGTCTGCTCAAACAGCAGCGGGCAGGAAAGGACTGGCGAGACGAGGGATAGGGGGGATTGCTAGGATCTGCGTTTCCTGGCGGCGATATAGACGATCACAGCCGTGATCAGGACGATCACCAGGACCTCGCGGGGACTCATCAGAAACAAAGCCAGTACTCCAGTTGTCATCTCGTGGACCATCTTCTTTCTATCAGCACCATCCGGCGATTCTGTGCCGGCAGCCGCGTTTCGGCGATCCCCATTTGACCACGAATAGCTGCGAATATCCAGCGTGCGTCCGCCGCTTTTTGCCGCGCCGTTGTGAAAATATCCCCCTGCGATGGGGTTTCGTACATTAAAATGCGACCTCTTGCGTCCTACCCTTTGAACAGACGGTTCCATGACGCAATCGAGCGGAGAACGATCTTGAGCGAGCGGCATCTCATTCGACGACTCAGGCGAGGGGATACGGAGGCCCTGCGCGAGATCTACGTCGCTCATAAGGACAGGTTGTTGACATTGGCCCTTTCATTGGTGCGCGATATGAATACCGCTGAGGACATCTTGCACGACGTATTCGTCTCCTTCGCCGCCGCGGCTCCAGAGTTGCGGCTGCGGACGAGTCTGCGGCGCTACTTGACCACGAGCGTGCTGAACCGGGCCCGAGACGGCTTTCGCCGGAAGAAGACGCGGGATACGGGCGCCGACGCGTTGATTCCCACAGGCTTGGAATCGACTGGACCTGAGGAGCGAGCGAGTCTCCAAGAGCAGACGGGCCGCCTTACCGATGCCTTGGCCGAGCTTCCGCTCGAGCAGCGCGAGGTCATCACGCTGCGGCTCAATGCCGGCCTGAAATTCAAGGAGATTGCTCGTCTGCAGAACGCTTCGGTTCCTACGGTCCAGGCCCGTTATCGCTACGGGATCGAGAAGTTGCGGGCCGTCCTGGATGGAGGATTAGAACGATGAACGGGCCCCAGAATGTGGAACGGGCGCTGGAACGACTGCACGTGGTCACCACCGTGGTCCTCGACGAGCGCATTCTCAGTGATGCGGCTTTGGCTCTGGAGAGTGCCGTCGGCCGGACGGATGGCTCCGTCCGCGTCGATTTCTGGCGCGTCCTGCTCAACAGCCGTCCGGCCCGCTTCGCAGCGCTGGTTGCCCTGGTGTTGGTCGTTGTCGCGGTCACGGTCCTGCAGTGGGACAAGGGGCAAGGGGAAGGTTCTGTCGCCGGGAATGGTTCGCACGAGCCGGTGGGCCCGGACGTTTCGCCCGGTCGCGCGACCCCCGAGACGTCGCTGGCCCGCGAGAGGCAGCGCGTTGCGACGATGTTCGCCGCCCGTGATGTCGAAGGGCTGATCGGGATGCTCGATAGCGATCACCTGCATATCCAGATTCTCGCGGCGACGCGACTGGGTGATATCGGCGATGAGCGGGCGATTCCCAGCCTGTCCCGCCTGGCCGAGCAGTGGGAAGAGGCGCCGTCGCTGAATCCCTTCATCCAGGTGATCGAGCGAATCAAGAGTCAGGCCCAGCCCTCAGAGCCGAACGCTCCAGCAAACGACGAAGGCACGCAGGGGCAGGTTGTGCCCGAATCAGAGACTGTGCCTGTCCTTACCGGGACGATCACTGACATGGAAACGAACGAGCCTCTCGCTGGCGTTCGAGTGCAGGCGTCGCTGGTTGGTGGGGGACGGGTATATGAAACCCGCACAGATAGCAACGGCGTATACATCTGTACCGAGGTTGGGAAAGACGGCGCTTATCATTTTCGTCTGACTGCACCCGAACATGTGTCGCCTCCCGATTGGGACCGATCCCAGGAGACCATCGAGTTGCGGCGCGGCAGAAAGGCGGTCAAGGACTATGCGCTGGCTCGAGGGGCGGGAATTCTCGCGACGGCGGTGGATGCCGCCGGGCGACCCATCCGGCGTGTCCGCATCTACGCGTCGTACGTCTCCGACCAGATGGGGCGGGGCCCGAAACAGCCAGTGCGTACGGACGCCGAGGGCGCCGCTCTACTCGGCGGCCTCAGGCCGGACGAATACATGGTTAGCGCCGCCCATCCGGACTATGCACTGGCTGGACAGAGAATCGTGTTGGAGAAGCCGGGGCAAATTGAACCGATTACGTTTGTCCTGGAGGAGGGCGTCGACGTCGTTGGTATCGCCACCTGCGCCGATGGTCTGCCCGCCAGCGGTTGGGAGATCGAAGCCAGACCCCAATGGTGGCACAGCGTCTATTGCGCCTACGATTACCCCATTGCCGAAGATGGCGCCTTCATTCTGAAGCACATCCTCCCGGGCGAGTACCGACTGGGAATTCAGATTCCCGAGGACGGCGGTTCGCGCGGCATTTGCTCGGTCGCGGTGAATTTGCCACCTGAAACGGACTTGCTCGATTTGAGGATACCGAAGCCGTCGCCACATGGACGCGTGAGTATGTCCGGGGCCGTCGCCTTTGTGGGAGGTGAACCGGACAGGGGCTTCTGGGTTCATGCGAACAGTGAAACCGGGCATCGCGGTGGCACCTATCTAAACCGCGATGAACGAGAGTTTGTGCTGAATGACCTTGTGCCGGGGCTGTATACGATCGACATCAGTATCTTGGGCGAGCGCCATGAGTTCGCGAACGTCAAAGCGCCGAGCGAAGGGATTGTCCTGGAAATCCCTGTTGCCCGGGCGAAACGTCTCCGGGCGAAGGTTGTCGACAAGCAGACCGGCGCGCCTATCACGCGGTTCCTATGGCGGCGGTCGGGCGATCGCAACTGGACGCAGGTCAGCGATCCGAACGGTGTGTTAGAAGTCACCAGTCGCGGCTCGGATGACGTGCGAGTTGCAGTGCGTGCCGACGGCTATGGAGACCAGTTGGCACAGTTGGATCCGGATGTGGATGAGCCGACCCTCATCGAATTGGCGGCGCCTCTGGTTCTCGCCGGCACTGTCGTCTATGAGATGGGCCGGCCCGTTGAAGGGGCGACCGTCAGT
>JANQFY010000301.1 GCA_028277585.1 Sedimentisphaerales bacterium | reverse complement strand
GGAACAACACTTGCAGGTGGTCTGGTCGGTTTGCCGGAACCCTGTCAGGGCACCCCATGTGATATCGTCGCGTCGTTCTGGGACATCGAAACCAGTGGGCAGATGATCAGTGGCGGAGGCCAAGACAAAACCTCGGCCCAAATGCAGACTCTCATAACATTTCTCACCTGGGGTGAAGGGGAAAACGAAGGGATCTGGACGATCGATGAGGGCAACGACTATCCGCGTCTGGCCTGGGAGAATCGACCCGGTGTCGCTATCGGGTCAATGGCGTTCTCCGATCTGCTCGCCGGAGCCGGTACGTCGGACGATCCGTACCTGATCTACACGGCCGAGCAAATGGACCTCGTCGGCCAATTCCCCAATCAGTGGGATAGACACTACAAACTCATGGCCGATCTCGATCTCGGCACGTTTGCAGGCGACGAGTTCCACCGCATTGGGCATTCTTATCCAAGCTTTCAGGGCACGTTTGATGGCAACGGGCATACCATATCGAACTTCACATGTGTTTCAGCCGATGGGAACAGTGCTGGCTTCTTCGACTCTATTCGCGGAGAGAATTCGGAGATTCGGAATCTGGGTGTGATCTGCCCCGTTGTCGACGTCTTCGCAACTGCCGGAGCTCTGGCAGGTCATCTTGACGGGGGGACAATCACAGGCTGCTATGTCAAAGGAGGCGCCATCTGGGGTAGCTTCGGTGCGGGTGGACTCGTAGGCTACAACGCCGGGACCGTAAGGGACTGCTATTCGAACGCCCTGGTGATTTCCGATTGGGGCAGCGGAGGCTTGGTAGGGGGTGGCCACGGAGGCAGCATCAAGAACGGTTACTTCAGTGGGGTTGTCATGGGAGGTGGCTGGGGTGACGTACTGGTCGGACATGCACAATCCATGGATGTAGTGGGAGCATTCTGGAATACCGAGACGAGCCGGCAGGGCAACAGTGCCGGCGGGACAGGTCTGACGACGGCGGAGATGATGACGGCGGGACCGTTCTTGGAGGCGGGGTGGGACTTTGTGGGGGAGGATGAGAATGGGACGGAGGACATCTGGTGGATCGACGAGGGGCGGGATTATCCAAGGTTGTGGTGGGAAGGATCTAGTTCTGAGTTGTGAGTTTTGAGTTCCTGGCGGTGAGCCTCGAGCTGTTTGGGTTTTCACCATGGGCTGAGCCTATTGCTGTTTCCGCCGCTTTCGGATATACTGGTTGCTGCGACCGGGACGCAGGAATCGTTGCGCAGAGGAGAGATCCCATGGGAAGCAGCCAGCCGAAATTCGCCACAGCGTGGTCCCTGGCCCTTGTTCTAGCGTTGCTTCTCTGGATAACGAACGCCGGAGCCGAATTCGCGGGCGGCACGGGCGAGCCGAACGATCCTTACGGAATCGCCACGGCCG
The DNA here is from genome assembly GCA_028277585.1 of Sedimentisphaerales bacterium. Classification (GTDB taxonomy): domain Bacteria; phylum Planctomycetota; class Phycisphaerae; order Sedimentisphaerales; family Anaerobacaceae; genus Anaerobaca. Next base: position 3,110 of record JANQFY010000301.1, on the reverse strand, counting down.
AGCAACTCGTCTCGATCGGAGTCGATCCGAACCTGATGGACAATCACTTCGTCCTCCTCAACGACATCGATCTCGACCCCAACCTCCCCGGCCGGCGCGTCTTCGATCGCGCCGTGATCGGAGAAGAGGAGCACATCGATACAGAGTTTCGAGGCGGTTTCTCAGGCGGCGGCCACGTCATTCGGAACCTGGTCATCGTCAGTGAGCAGCACAGGCCGGTTGGCCTGTTCGCTGCGCTGAGCGGGGCTACCGTGGAACAACTCGGCCTGGAGAACGCCAGCGTCAGCGGCGTCCAGATGGTGGGAGTGCTGGCCGGTGAGAATGCAGGCACGATCACGGCCTGTTACGCCACGGGCGTGGTCATGTGCCATACCCGGGCGAAGTACCGCCCCAGGCGTTCGCTTGAAGAGAGCGAGTCGCCGGCAGACGAAGATTCCGCGCGAATGCTGGCTGGCCTGCGTGCGATCTACGGAGACCCATACCTGATTCAACTGGGCCAAGCGAATCAGCCGGAGACACCCGCCCGAGCCGGAGGCTTGGTCGCAGTCAACTACGGCGCCGTCGAGTCTTGCTATGCGGCGGTAACGGTGGAGACGACGGGCGAGAACCCCGATATGCTCGACCTCGGCGGCCTGGTGGGAGTTAACGGCGGGCGGATCTACGCAAGCTACGCGGTGGGCCCCGTGGCCAAGAACAACGGGGGCCTGATCGGAAACAACGCAGTCACGCCCTACCTGGGCGGCTACCCCATACCAGGCTATGTCTTTCTTAGTTTCTGGGACAGCCAGGCCAGCGGCAACGCCGCCAGCGCCGCCGGTGCAGGCAGAACAACCGCCCAGATGATGGACGTCGAGACGTTTCAGGGATGGGACTACGGAGGGCACTGGACAATCGACAGTGGATCGGACTATCCGCACCTGCGATGGGAGGCGCGAACCGGTAGCACCATGCCAAGTTTCGACGCTTACGTGGAGGGAACGGGCGATGCCAACGATCCGTTCGTTATCGAAACGGCCGACGAATTGACAAAGGTCGGTCGCTTCCGATCCACCTGGGACCGACATCTCGCGCTCGGCAGTGATATCGACATGGGCCCGCTCGATCCCAACGACTACGCCCCCATCGGAACGCTGTACCTGCCTTTTACGGGCATCTTCGATGGATGCGGGCACACGATCCGAAACTTCACTTATCACGACAAAACCAGTCAGAGAGTCGGCCTGTTTGGGCAGGTGGGTTACCAGGATGTGTACGAGGCCCCCAATCAGGGCCTCATCCAGAACGTGAGCATCTCCCAGGGATCGGTCTCAGGTCGCAGCCGAATCGGTCTCCTCGTCGGGGAGAGTTGGGGGAGCGTTCGATCATGTAGCGTCGGAGGGATCGTAACCGGGACGGGATGGTACGTCGGCGGCCTGGCGGGATTCAGCGCGGGCCGCATCGAGGACTGTAGTTCGTCGGGTAACATCCGAGGCGCGGACAGCGTCGGCGGCTTGATCGGGGCGAGCAGGGGCAAGAGCGACATCATCGAATCCTGCAGTTCGTTCTGTTCCGTCACGGGACAGACCTCGGTGGGAGGCCTGGCGGGACGCGCAGATGGAAGTGTACGCAATTCATGGGCCACGGGTAGTGTTGACGGCATAAGAGAGGTTGGAGGGCTTATTGGAGACGCGACCTCCCACGTCCGGGCCTGCTATGCGACCGGCAACGTCAGCGGCGAAGAGGAGGTCGGAGGGCTCGTCGGGGATTCTCTCGTCTCGATCGTCACCTGCTACGCCTCCGGAACCGTCACGGGCATACATCGCACTGGGGGACTCGTCGGATACAACAGTGGGGGCGTTGTCGCCAGCTACAGTACGGGCCAGGTCACCGGCGAAGAGGGGGTCGGGGGGCTCATCGGCTCGCAGACATATGCTGAAGTGCGCCGCGGGAGCGATCTCCTGTGCTTCTGGGACGACCAGACCAGCGGAACCTCTGTGAGCGATGGTGGAACGGGCAGGACGACCGCCCAACTGATGCAAGCCGCGACCTTCGAGGGATGGGGCTTGCAAGACACATGGGTGCTGGACGAGGGCCGGGATTACCCCCGCCTGGCGTGGGAGGGCTTGCCCGGCGCGCCGCTGCGCGACGATCCCCAGCGATACGGAGGAGGGACGGGCGCTCCGGACGATCCCTTCCAGATCCAAACGACAGACCATCTCTGCGCCATCGGATACTATCCAGGTGATTTCGATCACCACTTCGTACTCGCGCAGGATATCGATTATGCCGGGCTCGGTCCGACAGCGTTCCGATCCATCGGCGTTGAAGGGTTTCCGTTCGTAGGAGAATTCGACGGGCAAGGATACGCTATCAGCAACTTGACAATCACGCGTCCCCATGAGAATTACGTCGGCTTGTTCGATCACGCGGCGCCGATGGGGTTGAGGATCAAGAGTTCTTCGACCCGCATCGTCAATCTCCACCTACGGGACATCCGCGTTCAAGGTCGGGAGCAGGTCGGAGGCCTGGTCGCTGTACTAGGCATAGGAACGGTCACAGATTGCACCGTCACCGGGCAGATCACGGGACAAGAGACTATCGGGGGGCTCATCGGTCTCTCGTTTGGAGAGGCGGCGAATTGTCTCGTCGACGTTGAAATTCAGGCCGGCCATGACGCGGGCGCTCTGGTGGGGTACAACACCGGAACCGTCACGTCGTGCGGCGCGGCCGGAACGGTCACGGGCGAAACACGCTTGGGCGGACTGGTGGGTCTGAACAGAAACATAGACCCGGAATCGTTCGATTGGAACGCCTCGCCGGGCAGAAGCGGGCTCGTATCCCAATCGCGAGCGGATTGCGTCGTGACTGGAATCAGGGAGATCGGCGGGCTCATAGGCTCCACGTCGCAGTACAGTAGGATTGAGTCGTGCTATACCCAGGGGGCCGTGACGGGAGAAGTAGTTGTTGGAGGTCTGGTTGGCTCGTTCGACCGGGCTTCCATCACAAACAGCTACGCCGCGATGATAGTCTCCGGGGAGGAAACGGTGGGAGGCTTCATCGGGAGGCAGTTCGACGGCGAACACGGTACAAGCCAGTGGTACATTCCGGAGATCGTCTCGTGCTACTGGGAT
>JANQFY010000262.1 GCA_028277585.1 Sedimentisphaerales bacterium | reverse complement strand
CTCTGGTTCTTTCGCAAGGGCAAGGGCCAGGACCATGGCTTCGTTCCGGCTGAGACGATTTCGCGGCGTCTTCTCCAGGCCTATGGGCAAGCCAGTGAGCTGGGTATTCTGATCGACAACGTTGAGATTCTCAAATCGCAGGTGTTTTCTCTGCCCGGTACTCGCTTCGATTTGAGCAACGCGGGCTGGCAAGCTCTGGCGGTCGGGCCGGACGGGGGGATCTATCCCTCGCCGGCGCTGATCGGTGACCCGGCGATGCGGGCGGGTGACATCGCTGGCGGCGTGGAGATGGTGTGGCGCCGCAGTCCGGTGCTGCGCCGGGTGCGTCATGCCTCGGTTGCACAGGAATCCGCCTATGCGCAGAATCCACTGAAGTTCCTGGTTGGAGGCGGTGACATCGACCACAGTCTCATCGCCTCGGGTGATCTGGTGGGAGGCGATCCTTATGTCGAGGTGTACAACCGGGTCGCGCTGGCCGTGATCGCCGAGCAGGCGTCTCAGTACGAAGCCGATGGTCGCCTGGCACTGCTGGCCCGCATGGGGGAGCGGCTCTACGAATGCGGCGCGGATATGGGGGAGGTGGCGTTTACGCATTCCAATTGTGTCCTCTCGTTGCCCGGTCAGGACGGTCATGCCCTGGTCAAGAACTTCTACTCGGCCGCCGCGGAAGAACCCAACGAGGATATCTTCAATCCGGTCAGCTACGACGAGGGCGACATCGGTCATGTTCCCGATCGTTCGCGGGTGCGTAGTTATGGGTGCGGCAGTCCTGTTCTGGACGCCGAGGTGCAGACGGGAGAGACGCTCGTCGATCTGGGCAGCGGGACGGGTGTCGAGTGCTTCATTGCGGCCAAGAAGGTGGGGCCTTCGGGCCGCGTGATCGGCATCGACATGGCGGACGCCATGCTGGCGGTCGCGGAGGAGTCGAAGACACAGGTCGTTGCGAACCTGGGCTACGACAACATCTCGTTCCTCAAGGCGTTCTTTGAAGAGACGCCAGTCGAGTCGGACTCGGTCGACGTGGTCATTTCCAACTGCGTGATCAATCTCTCTCCCGACAAACGCCAAACGTTCTCTGAGGTTTTCCGGATGCTCAGGCCGGGTGGCAGGGCGGTCATCTCGGATATCTGCTACGAGGGCGACATACCCCTGGACATCAAGTACAACCAGAAACTGCGCGGCGAGTGCATCGGAGGCGCCTTCAAGCAGGATGAACTCTTTTGGCTGCTGGGAGACGTTGGCTTCGAGGGGACGCGGGTGGTGAAGCGATTTCCCTATCGCACCGTTGCCGGCTACACGTTCTACTCGATTACCTACGATGTGCGAAAGCCACTCGCGGTTCAGGAGCAGAGGCTGCTCTACCGAGGTCCTTTCGCGGCGGTTGTCACCGAGACGGGCCAGATCATCCCGAGGGGTGTGACAACGGAAGCGGTGCTGTCCGAGGGGTTCCCGGACGATACGTCAGTGTTTGATTTGGACGCGGCGGGGAATGTCACGAACGTCGAGCAGCCAATGTCCTGTTGCTGCGCCGGGCCCGTTTCGATCCAGTGCGAATCGTCGGAGTCGGAGGCCAAGCACATCAGCGGGTGCATGGTCTGCGGGGCGGAACTCGTGTACAGCCAGTCCAACCGGCAGCTCGCGTGTCACTATTGTGGTCAGACGCTGGCGGGGAATGTTGTCTGTGGGGCCGGACATTTCGTCTGCGATGCCTGCCATGCGCACGATGCTCTTTCGATTATCCGAGAGGTATGCCTGGGGTCGACGGAGACGGACATGATTGCTCTGATGGAGAAGATTCGCAACCATCCTTCCTTCCCGTTGCACGGTCCGGAGCATCACTCGATGGTGCCCGCCATTATCCTGGCGGCCTACCGCAACGCGACCGGCCGAATCGACGATGAGCAGATCCTGCTCGGCATGGAGCGGGGCGGCACGTACGCCGGCGGTGGTTGTGCCTTCTTCGGCGTGTGCGGAGCGGCTGTGGGCGTAGGAATCGCTTTCTCCATTATCCTGCGGTCTGATCCGTACAAGGGCAAGGAGAGGCAAATCGTGCAGGAAGCGACGGCCAGTGTGCTGCAGGCGATTGGGCGGTACAAGGCGCCGCGCTGCTGTCAGCGCGATTGCTGGGTGGCGCTAAGCGAAGTGGCTCGTATCAGCGAGCACTATATTGGCGTCTCCCTCAAGAGCGACAGAGACCTTGCCTGCCTGCAATCGCAGGAGAACAATGAATGTGTGAAGACGATGTGTCCCCTGCACGAGGGCTACGGCGCGAGCGGGACGCCGATTCGCGAGTATCGAGGGGCTTCGGGAGGAAAGACGCGTGGCGCCATCCCCACCAGTGGTCAATAGGGTCACGCTCTCGATCATCATACCGGTTCTTCACGAGCGGGAGCGTATTGGGAGTTGCCTGGCGAACCTGCGATCGCAGAGCATGATCGACTCGTGCCAGATAGTCGTCGTCGATGGCGATCCGGCCGGCAGTACGGTTGACCTTATTCACGGCCAGGACGTTGTATGCCTCAGAGGTGCGGCCGGTCGGGCGGCTCAGATGAATGCTGGAGCGCGGGCGGCCCAGGGCCGGATACTGCTGTTCCTGCACGCCGATACCGTGCTTCCTCCAGAGGCGCTCCAGAAGATCATTCATGTTATGGCGACGGGGTCGTATGTGGGCGGCGCCTTTGACCTGGCCATCGATTCAGACCGCTTGTTTCTCAAGTACATTGCCATGCGAGCCAGTATGCGTTCGCGTCTGAACCGCATCCCCTACGGCGACCAGGCCATATTCGTCGATCGTGCGTATTTCGAGAGCTTGGGCGGTTTCCGCGAGATTCCCATCATGGAGGATGTCGATCTTATGCGGCGCATCAAGAAAGACCACAGAAAAATCCACATCTTCAGCGACCGTGTCCTGACCTCATCACGTCGCTGGGAGGTGGAAGGCGCTCTCTATACGACGTTGAGAAACCAACTTCTCATGTTGCTGTACTACCTGGGCGTCAGTCCCGAGCGGCTGGTTCGTCTCTACCGCCCTCAGAGCGAGATCGAGCCTCGATCTGGTTAGGGCGGAACTGGATGCTCAGTAGTGTGCAGGGGAATCTGGCTATTTCCGGGTGATTTGCCATGTTGGTCCAAACCAAATCCCTACGATGCCCGTAGGAGACGCCAGAGCCCAGGTAGTGGGAATGGATTTCCAGACTTCCGGTTGAAGACGAGCTTCTGTCGGAATGCGTTTGTTGTGGAGATAACGACGATGGCGTGTCGTGCTGGCCATATGGGATTGAGCGTGGTCGCCTGGGCGACTCTGTTGTACCCTGCCTGCGTAGGATACGGCCAGGATTTGGACGCTGATTCCTTTGAATACTCGGATTACGCCGAGGTGCTGCGTGCCTACGTGGATGAGGCCGGCATGGTCGATTACCGAGGCCTCAAGGCGAAACCTGAGCGATTGGACGCTTATCTCGAGGCGCTTGCCACGCTACCTCGGCCGGACTATGAGGCGTGGGATGACAACGCCAAGGTCGCTTTCTGGCTCAACGCCTACAACGGCTTGACCCTCAAAGCCATTATCGACCGTTATCCGATCAAAGCGTCCTTCCTGCGCTCGCGCATTTATCCGAAGAACAGCATCCGTCAGATTCCCGGCGTTTGGGACAAGCTCAAATTCAGCATCATGGGACAAGAGCTTACGTTGTCCCACATCGAGCACAAGATCCTACGCTCCGAGTTCAACGAACCGCGAATCCATATGGCAATGGTGTGTGCGGCGCTGGGCTGTCCACCGTTGCGCCAGGAACCCTATCTGGGGACTCGACTCAGTGACCAGCTGGACGACCAGACGCGACGGTTTCTGGGCGATCGTCGCAAGTTCCGGATCGATCGCGGTAAGCGCACCGTGCTTCTGTCGCCCGTCTTCAAATGGTTCGGCAAGGATTTCATCAAGACATATGGATCGGAGCGTTTGCCCGGAAGGCACAGTCGGGCAAATGCCGCCGTGCTGAGTTTCATCGCACGCTACCTCGAGGAGGCGGATCAACGTGATATCCGAACCGGACGTCTCAGGGTCAGACACCTTGGCTACGATTGGACTCTGAATGAGCGGAAAGAGTGAGGACGCAGCGGTGAATGAGACGGAACGACAAAGCGTTTTGTTCTTCGTGAAGGCCCCCGAGCCCGGCCGCGTCAAGACGCGTCTGGCTACGTCGATTGGGAGCGAGGCGGCCGGCGAACTCTACAGGTGTTTCGTGGAGGATCTCGCCGCGATGCTTGATGCGCTCGACGTCGATGTTGTCTGCTGCTATCAGGCTTCGGAAGAAGACGCAGAGTTTCTTCAATGGCTCGGCCGTCGCTTCCGCTTAGCGGCTCAGCACGGGGATGACCTGGGCGAGCGCATGAAACACGCTTTCCGCGAAGCATTTGCCTCTGGCGTGCGCCGGGCCGTCCTGATCGGTTCGGACAGCCCCGACCTGGCGTCCGAGATCGTCGAGCAGGCCCTTACGGCGCTTCAGACATCGGATGCCGTCATCGGTCCCAGCAGCGACGGCGGGTACTATCTTCTCGGCTTCAGGGCCGATCGTTTCGTTACCGAGGTTTTCGACGGAATCCGCTGGAGCACGGAGTACGTCTACGACCAAACATTGGGCGTGCTCAATAAGTATGGTAGACGTGTCGCTCTCTTGCCCCGATGGCATGATGTTGACACGCGATCTGATTTGGATGAACTAATCGAGCGTAACCGGGACACGAAGTTTCTGTCCTCGCGTACATTGAGTCTCGTCCGCAGCAGCGGTTGGGGCGATCCTGGGAAGGAGAGCACGAGATGATTGATGTTGATGCGATAATCGATGTGGCCCACGGACTGGCGCGTGGGGAGTTCCCCCACCATTTCGGTCGTCCCGAGCGGGAGTTTCGGGAGAGCCCTGTTTGGCAGCGTGTGCGCGCCTTGGGGACGCGCCTTTGGCTGGACACCGGGGATGTCGAAGCGGCCGAGTCACTGTGGTGCTCTGAGTTTGAGGCCCTGACGACAAACAACACGTTGCTCAACAAAGAGATTCAAAAGGGTCTCTATGACGACCTCATCGCCCAGGCAACGAAAGCCCTTCGAGAGGCCGCCCCGGATATCGAGTCGCGGGAACTCATCCAGGAGATTGCCTTCGTGCTGAACGCGCGTCACGGGCTCAAATTGGTCGAGCGTTTCGATGCGCATGTGAGCGTGGAGTTGCACACCGACCTGGGAGATGATGTGAACCGCTCTGTGGCCTATGGCAAGCGATTCTTCGATATCTGTCCCGAGCGGTTCTATGTGAAGGTGCCATTGACTCCGGCCGGGCTGTTGGCGGCGCGTAAGCTCGGCCAGTTCGGCATCCCGGTGAATCTTACCCTGGGGTTTTCTGCACGTCAGAATTACCTGGCGGCCCTGATCGCGCAGCCGCGATTCCTGAACGTCTTCATGGGGCGTCTCGGCGCCTTCGTCGTCGACAACGCACTTGGCGACGGATGCAATGTCGGTGAGAAGGTCACGTTGGCCACTCAGAGGCAACTGAACGTCCTTAGACAGGAGGGCAGGACGCGCAGCTTGCTCATCGGTGCGAGCATGCGAGGGGAGTCTCAGGTGGCGGCGCTGGCTGGGCTGGACGTCTTCACGATGCCGCTCAAAGTCGCTTCCCAATACGCGGATGATCCGGCAGAAGAGATTGCCTCACAACTTCAGAGTGATCCGCCGGTCGAACTAGACGAACGAGGCGAGGCCGTCGTGCCCGCGCTGTGGGAGGTTCCCGAGGCGTTCACAGAAAGCGTCGAAGGATTGCTGAAGGTGGAGCTGGATACGTTGACGCCCGAGGCGATTCAAAGCCATCTGAAGGAGACCGGTTGGGGCGATCTCTTCCCCGCCTGGTCCGAGCAGGATCTTGCAACGATGCGCGGCGATGGCAAGATTCCCGTGTTCAGCCGATGGCGGAAGCGACTCGTAAGCGGCGAAATCGGACTGGACGCCCTGATGAATGCCAGCGCATTTATGTCATTCGCAACCGATCAGAAGGCGCTGGACGATCGGATTTCGTCACTGACATGAGCGGACGAGGTCCGTGTCGCGACGGAAGCTTCTAGGAGTGGGCGGATGTGGGATTACGATATCGTGGTTGTCGGCGCCGGCTCGGGAGGGTTGGTCGCCTGCAAACTGGCGCGGGGACTGGGCAAGCGAACGGCGCTGGTCGAGAAGCGGAAGATCGGCGGCGACTGCACTTGGTTCGGATGTGTTCCGAGCAAGACCTTGATCAAGTCGGCCTATGTGGCCCATCAGATCGGACGCCTGAAGGAATTCGGTATTGAGCCAAGGGGCGCTATGGCGTTCGATGCGAGTCGGGTGATGGCGCACGTCCGCGAGGTTGTCGAAGCGGACGCGGCTACGCATCCGCCCGAGTCATACGAGGCCGAGGGCATCAGTGTCCTGCTGGGGGCGGCTCACTTCGTCGATCCCCACACGATCAGGGTCGGTGACAGGACCATCACCTCGAAGCATTTTGTTCTCTGCACGGGTTCCCATCCGTCTGTGCCGCCGATCGAGGGCCTGAGCGACATCCCCTTTCTGACCAACGAAACCATCTTCGGCCTGGAGGAATTGCCCCGTTCGATGATCGTTCTGGGGGCCGGCCCGATCGGAGTGGAAATAGCGGCGGCCCTCAATCGTCTGGGCGTTGAGATAACGATCCTCCAGAGGTCGGCCAGTTTCCTCAAGAAAGACGATCCGGAACTGACAGGTCGACTCCTGGAGATACTCCGTGACGAAGGAGTGAAGATTCGCCTGGAGACCCCGGTTCATCGCTTTGAGCGAAGAGATGGAGGGATCATCGCCCATATCAGCGAAGTGAACGGCGCGACAACTGTGCAAGCCGATTCCGTTCTGGTTGCGCTGGGGCGAGTCCCCAATCTGTCCGATCTCGGTCTCGAGCAAGCGGGCGTGGAATACGACTCTCATGGCCTCAAAGTCGACAAGCATCTTCGTACGACTTCGCCAACCATCTACGCGGCCGGTGACGTGGTCCCGCCGTATCTGTTCACGCACATCGCCGAATACGAGGCGGTGATCGCCACAACCAATGCGTGCTTCGGCCTGCCCCTCAAGACCGCCAATTATGACAACGTTCTCTGGGCGACTTACACCGATCCCGAATTGGCTCATGCCGGTTTGACTGAAGACGAGGCGCGGGCTCGATATGGTGAAGGGATTCGGATCTATCGGTGGGAGCACAGGCATGTCGATCGGGCCAAGACGGATCTTGCGGATCAGGGACTGAGCAAGTTCGTTTGCGATCGAAAGGGCCGTCTCCTGGGAATACACATACTCGGACACGGGGCTGCCGAACTGATGCATGAGGCGCAACTGGCCAAGTCGTTGGGGATCCCTTTCAGTCGAATCGCCTCGGTGATTCACGCCTATCCCTCGTATTCCGACGCGGTGCGCCAACCCGCCAAGCGGTGCTATGTCGATGATCTTCAGAACAGTCCTTTCGTGAAGTTGGTCAAGAAGATTGTCCCCGGGAAGAGACGGTAGACCGGAGTGTTGCGAGATGGGCAAGCGTGTAAGAATGATCGGTCTGATGGCGATGATCGCCGGAGTCGTCGTCGCTGTGTTCGTCTTACCTGTCAAGGACTGGCTCATCCAGGCGCTGGAATGGACCGAAGGCCTGGGCTTCTGGGCGCCCGTCTTTGTCGCGGCGTTCTACATCGTCGCCTGTATCCTGTTCTTGCCCGGCTCGGTTCTGACACTGGGCGCCGGCGTGCTCTTCGGCGTCGCCCTCGGGACCATCACAGTTTCGATCGGCAGCACGCTGGGCGCGTGCGCTGCCTTTCTGGTCGGCCGGACGGTCGCGCGTCAATGGGTCTCAGCCAGGGTGGCGCGCAACGAGAAGTTCGCCGCGATCGACCGAGCAGTCGGTGCGCAAGGCCTTCGGATCGTTCTGCTGACTCGACTGAGCCCGGTGTTCCCCTTCAGCCTGTTGAATTACGCCTTCGGATTAACCAAGATTTCGTTCTGGCGCTATGCGTTGGGGTCCTGGATTGGCATGTTGCCCGGCACGGTGATGTACGTGTACTTCGGCGCGGGACTACGCTCCCTGGCGGAGCTCTCCACAGGGCAGGTTGAGACGGGCCGCGCCGGGCGCGTCTTCTTTCTGGCGGGCCTCGCTGCAACAGTGGTTGTCACCGTATTCGTGACACGTCTGGCCCGCAAGGCGCTGGACGAAGCGGCGCTGCAAACCGAAACCGTCGAGCCTGGCGGAGCGCAGTCGCTGGCTTAGCTGTCAACTGGACGCGCCAGCATGACGTACGGCTAGGGCCGTGATGTCACTCGGCGATGACGCAATGTCTAATTGACGTGCCTCTGCAAGACCCATGATGGTGGGCGCATGTTCAATTCCAAGGTCTCTTACCGGAAGTGAGTCATCAATATTGACGACAAATTATACGTATTTACCCTCATTGACGAAATGGCCTTTAGCTGTAACAATGAAATACGCTGCAAGTGCAAAACGACCCTATATGATCAGTTTTCTAAGAACTGACTTCGAGGCACTTCGCGGCAGGGAGACTAGGGTGATGAAGGGTTACACGCAAATGCGCCTGTGTCTCCCTTTTTCATTGCGCACAAGCGGCCAACGCCATGCCGTCCTTCCGGTGAGAGGGGCTTGATCTCTACCGTTGACAGTTCCGTGCAGGAGGTTTACGATCATTTCACGGTCGCTCAAGGATGAGCGCCGCGCTAGCCTGCGCCCAGGCTGCTATCATCCAACGGATGTCGAGGAAAACGACTATGAATCGTGATCTGACTCTCGTATGCTTGCTAGCGATGATGCTCTTCGGGGGCGCCTGTCGTCAAGGTGAACCTCAGGCGAAAGAGCGTTCCGATGGAGCATACGCCACAGCGTCGACAACAGTGGCGACCTTGTCGAGTGAGCAATTGCTAACGCTCGATCGAGGCTGGCGGTCGCCTTCGCGGCCCCGCGTGCTGAACCAGCGAGCCGCAGGGGATTCCGGCGTCATTTTTGACATCCGCTTTCCCAGCAACGAGCCGGGACACCGGGCGATCACCTATGTTTCGTCCGGATCGGGCGGACGGATGGCCCTCGTCGGGGTGGATGTCGGAGCGTACGAGACGTTTGCCCTGAAGTTCACTCTCGTTTCCATCGACGGCGCCGTGGGGGAGAAGTTTGCCCAGGAATTGGTCGTGGGCGCCGTGATCGGCCCCACCACCGATGGCAAGGTCTCCGGATATGAGCCGGTGACGCTTAGCCTGGCGCCGCAACGCATGACGGGGCGCTCCGAGACCCGCATTGGCACGCAGAACATCCGTGAGATTGGCATTCACGCCCATATGGCCAATCCCAAGGCCTGGAGTTCCAAGGGTTGCACAGTGACGCTCCGGGTGGAGCCGGCCGACGGCGCGACAGCCTTGCCCTGGTCGCCGGGTGCTGTAGAGCAGTAGTATTGCTCTGGGTCGACGGATCTTACACTCGCCATTTCTGGTTCACCGCCCGCAACGATAACCTTGTGAAGTCCAACGGCCGTGTGGTATCCTGAAAGCCATATCGGATGCCATACTCTCTGTTGGATTGGAGGCCATCGATGCAGCGACGTGCGTTTCTGAAGAACTGCGTGTGGGCGGCCGGTTCGGCGGCTGTCTTCTCCGTCGGCGGCCTGACCCGGGCCGCGCAAGCAACCCGAAGTGGCCGTCCCAATATCGTCTTCATCTTGGCTGATGACATGGGATACGGCGACCTGGCTTGCCAGAATCCCGATTCGAAGATCCCGACCCCCAATCTCGATCGTCTCGCCCGTGAGGGTGTCCGGTTCACCGACGCGCATTCTCCGTCAGCGGTGTGTTCGCCAACGCGTTACGGGGCTCTCACCGGGCGCTATGCATGGCGCACACGACTGAAGAGGGGCGTGTTGTGGTGCTGGGACAAGCCTCTGATCGCCTCCGAACGGTTGACGGTCGGCAAGATGCTCCAGGCGCATGGTTACGACACGGCCTGCATCGGCAAATGGCATCTGGGTTTGAACTGGCCCACGACCGACGGGCGTGACCCTGTAGGGATGGGCAAGAATGCGGCCAACGCTGGAGCCAATGTCGACTTCGCAGGTTCGATTGAAGGAGGGCCCACCGCCCGGGGGTTCAACTATTACTTTGGCACCGACGTGCCGAACTTCCCACCATACTGCTACATCGAGAACGAGCGGACGATTGGCATACCGACCGTGCCGAAGCCGTCGAGCATGTTCGGCTGCCCCGGCCCGATGCTCGAAGGCTGGAAGCTCGAAGAGATTCTGCCCGGCCTGGGCGCCAAGGCGACCCAGTGGATCGACGCCAAGGGGGGGCGACACCGGAACAAAGCGTTCCGACAGACTCAAGGGCATCCCTTCTTTCTCTACATGCCCCTGACGGCGCCGCACACGCCGATCGCCCCGGACGCGGACGCGCGCGGCAAGAGTCAGGCGGGTGCTTACGGGGATTTCGTGTATGAAGTCGACCGTGTCGTTGGGCAGGTGCTCGATGCCCTGGAACGCAACGGCTTTGCCGACGATACGCTGGTGATCTTCACCAGCGACAACGGATCGCCCGGACGCGACGGCACGAAGATGAGCGGCCCGACGAATTCGGTCCGTCGCTACGGGCACAACCCGAGCCATATCTATCGCGGGATCAAGGCCGACATCTGGGAGGGCGGGCATCGCGTACCGTTCCTCGCCCGCTGGCCCGGTCGTGTGCGGCCCGATTCGACCTGCAGCGAAACCATCTGTCATGTGGATCTGATGGCCACCTGCGCCGATATCCTGAAATACGATCTGCCCGCTGACGCCGGCGAGGACAGCTTCACGTTCCTGCCGTTCCTGTTGGGCAAACCCGGCAAGGGTCCGAGCCGGGAGTCCGTCATTCATCATTCAGCCGCCGGCCTGTTCGCTATCCGGCAGGGCGACTGGAAGTTCGTCGATGGGGTCGGTTCCGGCGGTTGGTCGGGCAAGGGCGACGGTGCCCCCGGCCAGTTGTACAACATGGCTTCCGATCCGAGTGAAGAGCAGAACCTCTACTCCGATCCCGAGCACCAGGAAATCGTTCGACGTCTCAAGGGTTTGCTGGAGCAGTGCAAACAGCGCGGACGCACGCGGCCGGTGAGTTGACCCGGGCGAATCACGAACGGCGCGGACGTTGCGAAGGCTTCCGCATGCCCTGGGTGTGCGGCCATGGCTTGCCCTGCTTGCGACGCGACGCGATACGCGCGTTGACCCGGGCCAGGAACAGATCCATGCTGGGAATCGTCATGCCCTC
>JANQFY010000245.1 GCA_028277585.1 Sedimentisphaerales bacterium | reverse complement strand
GGCGTGTCCCCAGGGGGTTCCCAGCCACTCGACGCAGCCGCGGTAGGCCGGCTCGCATGTGATGGTGCGCAGGCTGTCGATCACGTCCGTCGCGCCCATGCGGATCAGCCCATCGAGCAGGCAGCCCGAATAGTCCAGCATCACGCGGGGCTGGCAGCCTTCGCCCAGCAGTTCGGGGATGAACTGCCCCATACGCTCATAGCACGAACGGAATACGGTCCCGTTGTGGTTGTCGCCGACGTCCGGGTGGTTCATCATGTCTTCGAGGTTGCTGATGATCTTGGCGGTCGGAAGGTCGTCCCCGCCGGCCGGGATCAGGGGCTGGTGCATGTGCAGCGCGATCGCGAAGGTGCTGCTGGCCGCCCCGAAATCGACCTTGCTCTCGGGCAGATAGAACGGCCCACCCCGGCCCATCGCCTCGGCGATTAGATCCTCATTCCCGCATATATTAGGGTAGCCATCGATGTATTCAGCCAGTGCCGTGCTATTCACGCCGTCGATCCTTCCTGTCTAAATCAAGCCATTCACCACGACCGCACCAAACCCGGCCGCCAAAGACAAACGAGCCGCCATTGTACCGTGCGGCCGCCTCCTTGGCGCTTGGATTCTCCGCTAGCCGACCCATCCGACGCCAAATTGGCTTTGTTTGACACGATCCGTCGAACGTGCCCCGTGCCCCGTGTCTCGAACCACTTTCTGCATTCGTGCCGATTCCCTCCGGCCTCCAGTCTCCCGCCTCCAGCCTGCCCCAATTGGCTTTGTTCTTCGACCCAAATCCGCATTTCCAGCCCAGAAACGCACCAAATTGGCTTTGTTTGGCGCATTCGCCCCGCGTTCTGAGCCCATCCTAACTCCGTTGCCTCTTCTGTTCGAATCCGCAATCCCAAATCCGAAATCCGCCATTCCGAGTGTTTCGCCACTCGTCGAATTGGCTTTGTTTCGCAGAACAAGCCTGCGCCACCCAAGCCCCTTCTCACATGAAACCTTCCGCACCCTGTGCCTGTCACAGCGCCTCTCCACATCCGGTTGGGTCAGTCGTCTCGTCATCGAGATACCCGCAAATTAGTTCACTGTATATCATATCGGGGCCCGCTCAGCCGTCAAGAAAAAAGCCCGGAACTACACCGGATAATTCGCTGGCCCTCCGCCCATCGTTCGGCCATAATACATGGAGAGCGTGTCGGGACCCAGGGCAGCGACGACCAGGCGAGTCTTCACGAATGCGCACTGCTCCTCCTGACACGGTGAGGACTTCAAAGTGTACCGGGAGAGTCTATGGCCGAGTTTCGGGTTTTCTACTCATGGCAGTCTGACCTGCCTAATGGAACGAACCGAGGCTTCATTGAGAAAGCTCTCCAAGAGGCGGCGACAGCAATTGGTGGCGATGCTTCTGTTGAAGTCGAGCCTGTTATCGATCGTGATACGGCCGGTGTTCCAGGCACGCCAGATATTGCGCACACGATTCTCGATAAGATCGGGAAGAGCGATGTCTTCGCATGTGATGTCAGCATCATCAATGCTGCCGAGGAGTCACGCCAGACTCCCAACCCCAACGTCCTTGTTGAGCTTGGCTACGCGCTCAAATCTCTCGGGACGTCTCGGATTGTGCTGATCATGAATACCGCGTTTGGTGGGCCTGAATTGTTGCCCTTCGATCTGAGAATGAAACGCGTCACGCCCTATGAGGCCCGATCACAAGACACGGACAAGTCAAAGGAACGCCAACGTCTATCCTGCGTATTGGAGAACGCCCTCAGGGCGATCATCAGTGAAGCGGCAAAGACCGCCCCGAAAGCGATCCCGAGTGGAAACAAGCTTTCTCTCAAAAGTGAGTGTGAAGCGATCCTGAAGGCCGACGATCTGGAACAGTGGCGATACCTTGTCAACGTCGTTACCGGCGAGATTCTCGATGAACTTGTGGAATGGATAGGGGCAAGGGTACAGACATGGGACAAGATAGCTCCAGATGGGCAGCGGATCGCTAGGTTCGAGGCTTTGGAGACTTGCTTGCGGGGGTTTGTTCCGATTTTCACGGCTGCAGAGAAGGGGCGAGAAGAGTGGTGGCAGGAATCCATTGGGATATTACGCGAACTCGCCCTGTTGCGGGATCGCATGCGTCGTGGCGGATTCACCGATGTGCTTGAGATCGGCTCCCACGTGCTGTACTTCGCGGGCAACATCGGTATGGCAGTAGCCACGCGTGCGAAACAACTGTCGCTGACACGGGAATGGTTGCGTCTGCCCATGCCGGCAGAGCGGGATGGAGAGTTGGTCTCGGTGCCTTGGCTGCAGGTTCGTCACGCACACCGCCTCTGGGGAAGGTGCATGCCGGGAAATCGCGCACCGTTCGAAGATATCCTCAAAGCTTGTGAGTCCGACTATCTCCAAGCGTTTGATCTTGGTGGTGAGAAGTCTCGCAGATTCCTGTTCATGGGGAATCTCGTGCAGTCTCTTTTTGAACTAGGATGTTGGATAGAAGATGGGCAGCGTTTGAAGGCCCTAGAAGCAGGGGATGGAAATGAACTCTGGCACAGGCTGGGCGTTTGGCCTCTGTGGGGGCTGATGGATCACAGCGAATTTCGAAGTGCGACGTGGACATTGTTTGGATCTGCTGAGGGCGTTCGTCAGTTCGTATTCCCAGGCAATGGTATATCACCGGAGAGACTGTGGGGCTGGTGGAAGATGTGGAAGGAGGTTTGTGTCGGCGCCTTGATGCGCGGTGAACTTCAATTCAGCGCACCACGAATGCTGCACGCTCAATGGCTGACCCTGCCAGGCG
This sequence comes from Sedimentisphaerales bacterium, assembly GCA_028277585.1. GTDB lineage: Bacteria > Planctomycetota > Phycisphaerae > Sedimentisphaerales > Anaerobacaceae > Anaerobaca. The sequence goes on along the minus strand of JANQFY010000245.1, from coordinate 27,171 downwards.
AGCCCGCCAACTAACGATGTGACGCAGGCTGGCGGCCACAAGGAACAGCATGGGCTGCAGTCCATACTACAAGACTAACAAGATCATATAGGTATAGCCACATGAATTGAGGGATCAGATGTCCAAATTCGAAGTCTACCGAAAGCAGATTGCCGACTACACTGGCCGGGAGTTTCTTGATAATTTTGAGCGGATCTGCGCAAATCTCTACACAGAATTGAAGGTCCTGACTTTCGCGTTCATTCTGTATGATGAAAATGCGCCAGAGTTTCGTCAACTACTACGTGACCCCGATTATTGGGACGCCCTCGACGCTGCGTCTGGTGATCATATGGTTGTGTTCACTCTGAGTGACAAACGCAAAACGAAACTGCACTATGAAGTAAGGATGCTCACAGAATTCACTGGTTCCTCGCAAAGTCCAGGGAAGAGCTACTCTGAAGTCATGAAGACACTTTTCGATAGCGACTCACCTCCCGTATTTCCATCGGTTCTGTTCTTTCAAGTCACTGATGGCGTGATCAGTGACTACCGTCTGGTACCGCTGCGGCGACGGACAGTCTACGAGAGCTTCAGGGCAATACAGGACTTGTTTCAGGCAATGTCCAACGTTTTGAACGGAGTTGCCCCACAGTTCTATGGAAACCAGAAGGAGATCTTCCAGCTCATCCGTGCCGAATTGCTAAACCGAGACTTCACCATGCGCATCTTGCGCGGACCGCGTATGCTTATTGACTTGATTGGCCAGATCAAGAAGATTGCTGGGGTGATTCCTTAACGCCATATACCTGACTTGGATAACATCCGGCAGGTGGTAGTCCCACAGCGACTGTCAAGGGATGGGATGGACGGGCTCTGCCGGTGGTAGCGTCAAGTGGAACTTGGCGATGGGTCTGAACGGATGGGAGCAACCGCGTGGGTCGAGGACCCACCCTACGAGGCGGTGACGGGTGTTGACCCTTCCTTGGGAAAGGATGATTTGGGATGAGAACTTTCGTTCTGGTTGTGACTGGGATCTTCTTGGCGACTCCTTGTTTGGCGCAGCGGCCGGCTCAGGGGCCTATGTCGCCGGTGCGGTATACGCCGGAGGGGTTGGGGTATGAACTCTTCTGGGAAGATCACTTCAACGGGGACGCGCTGGATCCCAACAAGTGGGACGTTCGGGGTATCGGGCCGCGGGCGGTGGGGTTTGTCTCGCCCGAGGCGGTGAAGGTCGAGGACGGGTTCCTCAAACTCATGGCTTTAGTCAAGGACGACAAGATCAAGATCAGTGCCGTCGGCACGCAGAACCATTTCATGACACGATACGGCTACTTCGAGTGCCGGGCGCAGTTGCAGAAGTCGGCGGGCGTCTGGGCGGCGTTCTGGATTCAATCGCCCAAGATCTCTCAAGGCGAGGACCCCGCCAAGTTCGGCGCCGAGATCGATATCATGGAGTTCTTCAAGAAGCTGGGGACCGACATCGTCTCGCACAACGTGCACTGGGCGTACGGGCCCAATCAGCAGACGACGCGCGGCATGCAGAGCTACCTCAAGGGCGTCAGCGAAGGGTTCCATACGTTCGCCCTGGAGTGGACGCCGGAGAAATATGTCTTCTTCATTGATGGATACAAGTTCTACGAGGTCACGGTGGGGATATCGCAGATCGAGGAGTACATGATCCTCAGCATGGAACTGCCCTCGAAGATGGAGGAACTCAAGAACGCCGTCTTCCCCGACGTGTTCATTGTCGACTACGTGAGGGTGTACAAGAAGAAGTGAGGGCGTCAAGGAACTAGGATTGGCGGGCATGAAACTACGCGAGATCATTCTTGCGATACTTGGCAGCCGGGTCATGGGCACGGCTGTGATCAGGCGTAAGGCCCACGTCCTGACTACTTGCTCGATTGTCTGGACAGCGCTTTCACTGCTGGCGATCATTCTCTACGGCGACGGAAATCGCTTTGGTCTCATTGCGGCCCTGTCCATATGGATCATCCACGGCGTCCTCCTGCTCGGCGCGGTTCTGTGTTGGTTGTTCGAGAAGAAGACCAAGACCGTGCTGTACGAGGGGGCTCCTGTTGATTGCGATTGAGCTTCCCAGTGCGACGGCGTGAGCACGACGGGTGGCAGCGTCAAGCGGTAGCTTGGCGATGGGGGAATGATTGTTGCGTTGACGGCGGGGATCGTATTCAATGGCGGGGCGTGGGGGTCCTGGGCGCTGGGAGACTGGTCATGGCTGTGATTGGCGGATGGCGTTGGCGGGTGGGGGCGGTGCGAGGGGACTTGGTTCTGGTGATGGTGTTGGTCTTCTCGGCGGATTGCTGGGGCGCGACCATTTATGGTCGGGTCTTGGATCGGCAGAGCGACGCGGCGCTGGCGGGCGTCACGGTGGTGACCCTGCCGCCCAGCCAGGTAGTTTGCACGGATGGGCAAGGGCGGTACCGCATCACCAACGCCCGGGCTCATCGCTCCTACGCTGTCTATGCGGGCAAGAACGGCTACAGGATCAATCACGCCACGATCCGCACGCGGGACGGGGGCAGTCGAACCCAGGCGGACATAGCGATCGAGCCGGAGAGCCGGATCACGGGTCTTCCCGCCTGCTCGCCCAACCGGAATCTTCCCGACGTGGGCGAGACGGGCATCATGGGCGCCGTCTATGCGACGGGCTATGCGTGGAAACGCAACAACCCCTCCACCCCGGCGGCGCTGTGGGACCTGGACCAACGGGATTACAGTGCCTACAGCATCGAGGAGTGGACCATTCCCGTGAGCGGGACGGTGGTGCAGACCCGCCCGGCGTCCGAGCGGGTGGTCACCGACGCGTTCGGACATTTCGTGATCGACAAGGTCAAGCCCGGCCGGAGCTACGAGCTGCAAATCACCAAGCCCGGCTACGTGGTCGTGAGCAACTCGCCCCGGATCACCGCGCGCGATGGTCTTCTCCTTCAGGCCGGTATGGTCATGGGACCCAGACTGGCCCGTCCCGTCTTCACGCAGAAGGACAACGCCCGCTTCAGTGGCTACGTCGATCTGGGGATCAAGGACCCTTCGCCCTGGGCCAACTACATCGACTCGTTCGTCGACGGCAAGCTGCAGCATGTCAACACGCACATCCACGAGGCGCCGCGCTTCGTCACCAAGGACACAGTCCTCAAGGCGCAGGCGCGGGGTCGTCGCGGCTTGTATGAGGATTCCCCCGTCGCCACCATCCGGGTCAGAGTGGTTCCCATCACTTCGGCCTATGCCCCGACGTTCCGGCTCAGAAGCGCGCAGATCGCCCGGCGCGACAGCGACAATCGGGTCTGGGACCAGATGGGCATGGGCTTTCAAAATCGCCCCGACACCTACGCCGAGGTCGCCGTCAAGGAACAGGGTCGCTGGAGGCCGATCGTCAAGACCAAGGTCAGAAAGAACACCTTCGATCCCTATTGGGACGCCCGCACCACGACCAAGGCCGAGAGGGGTTCTCAGTTCAGGGTCCGGGTGTTCGAAGCCAGTGGCGATCAGCGGCCCGTGCGCCCTCTGGGCAGCACGGTGGTCACCATCAAACCGGCCGATCTGAAACGCGGGTATGTCGTCGTGCCCCGTTTCGGTTCGGTTGCCAAGCTGATCATCACCCTGAAGAATCCCAAAATGCTTGCTACCCCGGCGACGCCGAAACCTCGTCTGCCCCGCCCCGGCCGCCCCGTCAGACTGCCGAAGGCCCGCCGACCCGAAAAGAAGCGCGACTCCCGATAGCTCTCGTTTTGCCGGAACAAAGCCTCCCAACGGGCCGTAGGCATGGAGAACTTTCAGCTCTCGCACTGATTAAGGGAGATTCAGGATGAAGAAGCTGCTGATCGCTGTTCTCGTTTGCTGGGCGCTGGGCTCCGCCTGGAGTCTGGCGGCCGAACCCGTCGACAATCACGTCAAGAACGCCTTGCTGGACATCGACAAGTACGAGAAGCGGTTCGCCGGCAAGACCTCCGCCAACGCCAGTACGGTGAAACGAACCCTGAAGTTGCTGTCGTTGACCCGACAACGACTCGATGGCTCTCCGAACAAGTCTCACGCGTCCTGGTTGGAGGCGGACAAGCGTCTCAAGACGCTGGTGGCCAAGCTCAATCAGTTCCTGTCGCCAGGGGCGTCGAAGGAAGCTCAGGCCCCACCCAAGACGGCGGAAGTCAAGAAGAACCCCTCGACGGGCCCGCCCCGGCAGATGATCTCGCAGTACCGCGTCCGCATCAAGAAGATCGCACGCGACATACAGAGCCGGTCGGACACCATGGACAAGGGCGGTGTCAAGCCCTTCCAGAATGCGGAGTATGTGAGCCAGTTGCAGAAATCGGCCGACAGCTTCAGGGCGAGCATCGCCAAGTACGCCGACTTCAAGGACGATCCGGACGTTGTGTCGGCCACGCAGGCGCTGGCCACGTTTGAGAACATGATCAAATTCGGTCGTGGGCACGCGGCCAAGGAACTGGCGGAACTTGGTGATGTGCAGGCGCGGCTGCGAGCGATCAACCAGCGGATCCGGCAATTGAAGCGACCACCCACGCCTCAGGAGCCCTACGAGGCGGGCGAGCTGGGACAGTGGCTCACTGCACTGGCTAATCTGCGCACGGCCGCGGCCAAGACGTATCAGCCCCTGCCTGCCATCAGACAGCGGGCGTATTTGCCGGACACCCGGCTCACAGTCGAGCAGGGCGGCGCCTATGATCTGAAGGATGTCGATCGGTTGCAGCGTTCCTTGATCGGTCTGGCCAAAGAGATCGACACGGAAGTGAAGGCATTCGGGGAACACCTTGAACTCGTGGTGACGAACCTACATAAGGGGTTGGCTTTCTACAAGGAGTTCGACCCGGCGGACCCGTCTGACCAATCCAACCATTTCCTCTTGGCCGGAAGGGCCGATGAGATACGCGCCCGGCTTGCCAAGGACGAGCGCACCGCCACCGAGGCCGCCCAATACGCGAAGCTCATCGCCGATCCGTCCTACCAGAGGCGCCTGGGCCTGGCCAAGAAGGCTCCCCCAGCGGCTAAGGCGGGCGGGCAGCCGGGCCCGGACAAACAGGCCGCCGCAAAGGTCGCCCAACAGGCCAAGCCCACGGAGGACGTGACCTACGAGAAGCGTCTGGCCCTGGTCAAAGAGGTCCAGGCGACCGCCGCGGCGTACGAAGCCAACTACCAGAAGGCACGTGAGCTGGTCAGAATGCCCAAGGCGGCCACGCAGGACGCCAAGCTCACCGACATCGCCAAGAAGACGCTGGCCGGTTACGACTACGTCGGCGACATCAAGCGTCTGGTGATCAATACTGAGAAGGCGCACCGCACCAAGACGACGAGCGAGGAAAGGTACGACAAGATTGACGTCAGTCTCAGTGGCACCGTCACCCTGACCGGCACCAAGACGACCTACTTCTACGAGTGGGACGAGTTCCAGGTCGCGACTGCCGAGCCTGTGGGTGACAAACACTATATCTTCTATAGTACGCTCAAGTACTTCACATCGGGCGCCAGCACCACCCCCTTGAACAAGTGGATCATCAGCGCTCGCATGCAGAGCAGTGAGATTCCCGAGGCGAATATCAGCAAGTGACGCGGCCGTTGCGTACGCAGTGCGGTGACGCTTTGTCCCCATTGGGCCTGATCGTCTTCGTCGTGCAGTTCATGGTTGCATTTGCTGGTGACTCTAGTGTCTAATGGCGCAGCGTGGAGGGCTCTGGATGGGACACCGTCTTGCTGGGAAAGGAGAAGTCTGTGAGCGTCTTGCGGTTTTCGATTTACGTGCTTGAGCTTATGTTCATTCTGGTTGTGACGGGCGGTCCACTGCGGGCGGCTCAGACATCGAAGGATGCGCCGCCCAGTTCGCGCGTTCATGCGTTCTACTATCCCTGGTACGGCAATCCTGAGACAGACGGGCGCTATGCCAACTGGAACCATCCGGTCGCCGTGCGGAACGGCCCACCCCGGCAGTTTCCGGGCGGCGACGATATCGGCGCCAACTTCTATCCCGAGCTGGGCTGCTACAGCGCCAACGACCCGAAGACACTCGAGGCCCATATGCAACAACTCAAGCGGGCTCGGGTCGGCGTGATCTGCGTCTCGTGGTGGGGCAAGGGCTCGTTCACGGATCGGACGCTGCCCGGGCTCTTCGACGCTTCGGAGAAGCACGGCATCCAGATCAACTTCCATCTGGAACCGCACCTGGGCGAAGGGAAGCGCAACGCTCGGCAGGTGCGCGAGGCGATTGTCTACCTGATCGACGCCTACGGCTCGCGACCCGGGCTATACCGTGACGCAGCGCGCGGAAACCGACCGATGTTCTACATCTACGACTCGTATCTAACCAGGGCGGCCGAGTGGGCGACGATCCTGGCGCCACAGGGGGAGAGGACGATCCGCGGCACGAAGTACGACGCGATCGTGATCGGTCTGTGGGTTAAGGAGCGCGAGGAGCGGTTCTTCCTCGACGGGCATTTCGACGGGTACTACACGTATTTTGCCAGCGATGGATTCACCTACGGCTCGACCCTGGTGAACTGGCCCCGCCTGGCGAGCTGGGCGCGGGCCAACGACAAGCTCTTCATCCCTTGCGTCGCGCCGGGATACATCGACACGCGCATCCGTCCGTGGAACGATCGCAACACGCGGGGCCGCGAGCAGGGTGCGTACTACGACCGCGAGTTCCAAGCGGCGCTGGCCGTTGAGCCGGAGGTCATCGGCATCACGTCGTTCAACGAATGGCACGAGGGTACTCAGATCGAGCCGGCCGTATCCAAGCAGGTGGGGGACTACACCTACGAGGACTACGCGCCGCGCGAGCCGGCGTGGTACCTCGACCGAACGGCCTATTGGGTGAGGCGATACGAAGCGTTGACCAAGTGACAGCCGGCGGGGCGGGAACCAGGTCCGCTAATACTCAATGGCACTAGGTGTCGCTCACGACCGGTTTTTTGCTTGATCGCGACCTGGTGATCGAGTATAATAACAATTCGGTTTTGGGGGTGTTTCCAAGTACATTTTGATGCGGGGCCAGGTGTCTCTGCATATTTCCGATCTGTCGCTTAAAGGGGGTGTCGATGAAAAGAATCACGTGCATTCTAGTTGTTGTAACGATTGTATCGATGGCGGCGCCGGCGCTGGCAGCGCCCAGTATTCTCGTCTACGATAATGACAGTCACCACCAACGTGCCCAGACGGCGCTCAACAGCCTGTCACTTGGGTACACCGTGGGCGATAGCTCGACATTCAATACGCTGCTGAACGGTTCGAGTTGGGACCTGGTGGTGGTCGATTGCCCGAACTTCACGCCTGCATGGACCCCGCTGGTTGATTACATCGATGGCGGCGGTAGAGCGATCATGGGCTTCTGGGATCTCGACAACGACGCTGGGTATGGAGACGCGGCGCTTCCGGGCGCCTTTGACGTCGCCGTCAGCAGCAGTTTCAACAGCCCCCAGAGCGTCTATCGCTGGGACGCGACGCATCCGGTTTTCAACATTCCGAATCCGGTGGGCGATCTGACAAGCTGGACCGACAACTGGAATGACAACGGCGATCGGTTGACGGCCCTCGGCGGCGCTGAGGCTCTGGCCGGCTTCACGACCACTGAGACAACCGGCGAGGCGGCGATTGTTCTCGGTAACGACGGCCGGACGATCTACAACGGATTCCTGTTCGATGATCTGGCCGGTCATCAGATCATTGCTAACGAGATTGCCCATGTTCTGGGCGGACCGGCCGCTGTCCCGGCTCCCGGCGCGGTGCTGCTCGGCGGTCTGGGCGCCGGTGTCGTTGGCTGGTTCCGAAGGCGGCGCATGCTGTAAGACCACAGCCACAATTACGAACTCCCAAGGGCGGTGCGCTCCACGCGTATCGCCCTTTTTCGTGCGCCGATTTTCGTCGACTCACCTCATTGCAATTCTCAGGGGAATCCCATACCCTGACATAGCCAACGAATGCTATTGTGCGATTCGGATGGGACATGGCCAGAGCCGTACATATCTCCGTTTCAACTGCAACCGATCTAGGGAACCCGGGAGACGAGATGAACCGACACATGCCAGCCAGCCAAGCCAACGCGCGAACGTACGCCGCTTTCGCAGCGGTCCTCTGTATTGTGCTGATCGGTTCCCTGGAGGGCCAGGCGATCGGCGCCGACTGGCCCACGTACCGGTGCAACGTCGCGCGGAACGCGGCCACGACCGAGCGGATCGGATCGGCGTTGTCACTGCAATGGACTTTTTCGCCGATCCAGCCGCCCAAGCCCGCCTGGCCCACGCCCGGTGAGGAAATGCCGCGCATGCATACGGACAACGCCTTCCACGTGGCGATGGCGGATGGTTGTGCCTTCTTCGGATCGTCGATCACGAACGACGTCCGCGCGATCGACGCGGCCTCGGGTGACATCCGCTGGACCTTCTTCACCGAGGGCCCGGTCCGGTTTGCTCCGACCGTTTGTGAGGGGCGGGTGTATGTGGGGTCCGACGATGGTTACGTCTATTGTCTCAGGGCGTCGGACGGGACATTGGTTTGGCGCTATCGGCTCGGCCCGAGTGATGAGAAGGTGATCGGCAACGGGCGGTTGATTTCCCTCTGGCCCGTCCGCACCAGCGTCCTGGTGGACGACGGTGTTGTCTACTGCGGCGCCGGCATCTTCCCCTATGAAGGACTCTACATCTGCGCCCTGGACGCGGAGGATGGGTCCGTCATCTGGGCGAACGACACGATTGGGGATCGGTCCCACGAGTTGAGCTACGGCGGGATTTCCCCGCATGGTTACCTGCTGGCTTCGAGGGACGTGCTCTACGTGCCTTCGGGCCGCGCCATGCCGGCCGGCTTCAGTCGCAAGACGGGGGAGTTCCTGTTCTGGGCTTCGCCGGGCGGCAAGCAGGGCGGCGCCTGGGCGCTGCTTGACGGGAAGCGTCTCATTGCGGGCGTGGACCGCTCGGGGGCGCCGCACAAAGTCGCTTACGACGCCGGCACAGGTCGCAACAGCGGCGACGCCTTCGCGTGGTTCCCCGGACGCGATATGGTGTTGCGAGACGCGATGGCTTATGTGCTCACGGCCGACGGGCTCTATGCGATCGACCGCAAGGCGCATGCCGAGGCGGTGCGCCGGGTCGCGAGTTCGGCCAAACAGCGCAAGGCGCTGGGCAAGGAACTGGCGCAACTGCGAAAGGACCTCGAGAAGCCCACTGCGACTGACGTGCGGAAGAAGCGCCGGCGAATCGAAGAGATCACACGCATCACGGCCGATCATCTGACCCGCGAGAAGCGTTTGCAGGAATCCTCTTTCACCTGGCGTTTGCCGGTCGAAGGGTTCGGCGCCGTAGCGCTGGCGGGCCAGACACTCTTGCTGGGTGGCTCCGAACAGGTGGTGGCTGTCGATGAGGCGACAGGCAAGCAGACATGGCAAGCGAATGTCGCCGGTACGGCGATGGGCTTGGCGATCGCCGATGGTCGCCTCGTTGTCAGCACGGATCGGGGAGAAGTGCATTGTTTCGGCGAACGCCGACCTGAATCCTCACCCCGCCGGATCGCCGTTGCACGCGATTCCGATTCACTGGGGGATCAAGCTCAGAGCTTGGCCCATCGGGCGGCGGCACAGCGCATGATCGACGAGACGCGGATCACCAAGGGCTACTGTCTCGTCCTCGACTCGTTCGGTGTGCCGTCGGCTTGTGAGCTGGCGCGGATCACCGATCTGAAGATTGTTGTGATCGAGAAGGACCCTGACCAGCTTCGAGCGGCCCGGGAACGATTGCGTTCGGCCGGGCTGCTGGGCTGTCGTGTCGTGGTTGAGCCGTGGGATATCGAAACACTGCCTCCGTATTTCGCCAATCTGACGGTCTGCGACGAGAAGCGGTGTGAGGCTGGGCTCTGCGAATCACTGGAGCGTGTCCTGCGTCCGGGCGAGGGGACGGTGGTCGTCTGTAGGTTGGACTCGAAGGGCTCCCTGGCGCGGCGCACGTTCCGGCGTCCTAAGCTGGAGGCGGTGGGGAACTGGACGCAACAGTACGGCAACCCTCAGAACACGTCCTGCTCATCCGACGAGCTGGCCGCCGGGCCGCTGGGCGTACTGTGGTTCGGCGAGCCGGGGCCGCTGGCCATGGTGGAGCGGCACGCCAAGGCGCAGAGCCCGCTCGCGATGGACGGCCGCCTGTTTGTCCAGGGCGAAGAGGTCGTCATGGCGGTCGACGCGTATAACGGAACGCCCCTGTGGGAGCGGCGGATTCCCGGCGCCGTGCGGGCTCGGGCCGATGTCGATGGCGGCAATCTCGCGCTCGATGCAGCGGGACTCTATGTGGCGGCCTACGATCAGTGCCTGCGTCTCGATCCGGCCACGGGCGAAACGGTGCGCCAGTACGCATTGCCCGCGACCGGTGGACGCAGCTACCGCTGGGGATGCGTCTCGATCGAGAATGGCACGCTTTTTGGTGTGCGGTCCGAACCGTTGAAGCAGCCATATGCGGCTCAACTGACCGCTCGCCACGCCAATCCGGACGACGCGACCTGCTGGGCCTACAAACGGGCCAACACCAAATGGTCCCCGATGGCCAACTACCCGCTTTGGGAGAACTACAACGCTGAGAAGGGGTCTGTGACCGATCGTATGATGGTCGGCGACATGGTCTTCGCGACCGATCCGGAGGCGGGGAAGATCCGTTGGAACCATCCGGGTGACCGGATTGCGAACCTGACCGTGTCCGTCGGCGGCGGCAAGGTCTTCTTTGCCGATAGCGGCGTCAGTGCTGAGCAGAGGAAACGGGCTCTCGACGAGCGACGCGCGTTGATCGATAAGGGGGGCTATCGGGAAACCGAGCAGATGCGCAGCGCCAAGCCCTATGCGCCTTCAGATATTCGGATCGCAACGGCGCTCGACGCGAAGACGGGCGAGAAACTGTGGGAGCGGCCCATCGATTTCACCGGTTGCTGTGGCGACGCCATGGGCTCGGCCTATCAGGACGGCGTGCTGCTTTTCTTCGGCTGCGTCGGCAATCACGACGCCTTCCGGTTCCGGGAGGGCCAACTCGAACATCGGCGCATCGTCGCACTGTCGGCCGCGACAGGCGCATTGCTTTGGTCGCGCCCGCTGAACTATCGAACCCGGCCCGTGGTGATGGGCGACCGAATCATCATCGAGCCGAGGGCGTGCGATCTCCGCACCGGCGAGATCCTGATGCGGACCGATCCGATCACGGGCCAGCAGGCGCCGTGGGAGTTCCTGCGTCCGGGGCACACCTGCGCGATCACCAGCGCTTCAGCCAGCGCTTTGTTCTACCGCTCTTCCAGCACGGCGATCTACGACCTGGAGCGCGACGCGGGCGTGTCCATGTTCGGCGGGATTCGCCCAGGCTGCTGGATCAACATGATCCCGGCCTGTGGGGTGGTGCTCGTGCCGGAAGCCAGCGTTGGGTGTACCTGCTCGTTCCCACTGCGCTGCTCGTTCGCGCTGGTCAACAAGCCCAAGAGGGCTCAGCCCTGGACGGTCTATGTGGGGCACACGGAACTGGACAAGCGGGGTCGGGTGGTGCCCACCACCTTCGCCAAGCCGGTCAAGCATCTGGCGATCAATTTCGGCGCTCCGGCCGATATGAAGGACGCCGCCGGCACGCTCTGGCTGGCCTACCCCAACCCGCGCACCGTGTACAGTCAGAACCACTTCAGCAACTACGGCGTGAAGTTCGATTTGCACGAGACGCTCGTCGGCGAGAAGGGGTACTTCTGTCACGACTTCAAGCGTAACGGCATCGAGGGGACCGACAAACCCTGGCTCTTCACGTCGGGTTGTCGGGGCTTACTGCGCTGCGAGGTCCCGCTGGTGGAGGAAACCGCCAGTCCGTCCGAGGGTCGTTACACAGTTCGCCTCGGGTTCCGGGCCGTCCCGGCCGAGGACGCGGCGTCGCACGTCTTCGATATCAAACTTCAGGGTCGCACCGTCGCATCGGATTTCGATCTCGTACAGGCCGCGTCGAATGCGGACAAAGCGATCATCCGCGAGTTCCGTGACATCACCGTCAATGGCAACCTCGTCCTCGAACTCGTTCCCAAAGGAGCGAACCCGAACAGCGCCACGATCCTCAACTGCATCGAGATTATCCGCCAAGGCGAGACGACTGTGGCCCACGCGCACTGACTTTGCGCAGCGGATTCCTTGTGTCTCATGGGGTGTTTCGTATACTTAACAGTATTAGAGTGGCGCCTCTTGGGAAGCGGGGGAGGTCTGTGCAGCCAGGCTGCAAGAAAGGTGAGGATGAGCGCGGAGGACTATGAAGGCGTAGGGCCAGCGGGCGCTGGCGAAGAGCGCGCGGTGACAGAGATCGACCAGGAGAAGATGGCGGAGTTCCTGGAAGAGATTCGCCAGCGACAGAATCTCGTATTGGGGATCGTCGGAGGGTTGACTGCCTCCATTGCCGGCGCGGCTATCTGGGCGGCGGTGACGGTCGTAACGGGTTTTCAGATTGGCTGGATGGCCGTCGGCGTCGGGTTCTTGGCCGGTGGCGCCGTGCGATTCTTAGGAAGGGGAATCGATGCCAGTTTCGGCTATGCCGGCGCAGCGCTGTCGCTGTTCGGTTGTCTACTGGGTAACTTCCTCAGTCTTTGCGCGATTGTCGCTCAGGAGGAAGGCATTGGCCTGTTCACGGCTTTGACGCATCTGAATCCGGCAGGTATCCCGGAAGCGATGGTCGCCACCTTCCACCCGATGGATCTCCTCTTCTATGGCATCGCTGTCTATGAGGGCTACCGGTTCTCTTTCCGTAGGCTCAGTCAGGCAGATATCGCTCATCTTGCGGTGCCCACGGATTGATGAGGGACAGGGTGCTGGGGTGCGGCGAATATCAATTAATTTTTACTTTTCTCGATTTATTATGTAGACAAGGGGTGATCGGGCCGATAGAGTCCGGTGTCTTGTAAAGGTGTACGCTTTCCTCCCTCGGAGTTTACCCCTCACACAGATCAGAGGGAAAAGTATGTTTGCAGGCCGGCTGACGGCCTCAGGAGAAGAACACGTGGCAAAAGGTACTGTAAAGTGGTTCAATGCGAGCAAGGGTTTTGGTTTCATCACGCCCGACGATGGCGGCGAAGATCTGTTCGTCCACCATTCCGAGGTGCGTGTGCAGGGCTACGCCTCGCTGGATGAGAACCAGACGGTGGAGTTCGAGGTTGGCGAAGGGCGCAAGGGCCCGTGTGCGACCAACGTCGTTCCCTGCTAATTCCCGCATAGTGCGTGAGAATCAAAAGGCCCCGCCGGTTGGCGGGGCTTTTTTTGTGCGCCGATCGGGCCTGGACAAGGTCAGTGCAATGGGTACCGACGAGGTCGCCGGTGACGATACGGCCAACGGCCCGGGCAGGGTCGACGCGGGGGCACGGGAACGACTTCGATTATCTCTACCGGTGGGCACGGGGCGACCTCGACCACCTCGACGACCGTGACCGGCGGGGGCGGTGCGTACGAGACGCAGATATCTCCGAATTCATCGCATACGGCGATACAGCCGTTCAAGGTGCTTGCGGCGGTTAGCAGCAAGACGATCAATAGAAGTCTCTTCATGCCTGGTTCTCCTGGGTCGGGGCCCCTCTTCAGAAAGGGGACCCGTCGGTCAAATGGATTGTCCAGTCGTTTCTAGCGGCGCCAGGGCGGCGGGCACGGATGCGGCGGGCGATGGCGTCGGTAGGGTCGGCGCGGCCGGGGATGGTGCGGCGGAACGTGGATGACCTCCACGGGCGGCGCGCAGACGACCGGGCGGCGGGGCCGGGGGTGTTCTTCATAGGACAGAGAGCAGCCGCTCAGCCATCCGGCGGCAACGAGCAGGATCGTGATGAGCAGTGTCTTTTTCATCGTCGTATCTCCTGATCACTAGGTTCCTTTGGCTCTTGCTCTATAGAGTAAAGGCCTGCGGCTAGGAGAAGGTAACGGCCCTTCGCCGTTCGGGAGGGGGAGTATTGCTATGGGGAGGCTCAGGCGGGAGTGCCGGCTGAGCCGGAGAGAGGCCGGAACAAGCTTAGAAGCGGAGGATCAACCCGGCCTGGACCATGCCTTGCCAGAGGCCTTCCGCATGCATGTTGATCGTCGAGCCTCCCGATTCGACACGGATGTGCGTGTCGCTGTCGATGAAGGTGAAGAAGGCCCGCCCGGCGAGGTAGAGGCCGAGGTGCTCGGTTGGGAAGTAGCGAACGCCGCCCCCGAAGCCGACTGAGAAGCGGGTCAGCGAACCGATGGACGACGGTTCGGGGCTCATGTGCGTCACGCCCAGCGTGCCGACGGCAAAGGGCTGCCACGTGTTTCGTACGATGACGAAGGTGCCGCCGATGTGGTAGTAGTCGATGTCCAGATCGAAGAAGGTCTCCGCTGGGAAAAGGCCTTCCGATTCGACCTCTGTCTCCTGGCGACTGAAGTAGAACTCTAGTTGCGTCGCTTCGCTCAGATCGATATCAAGGATCGCGCCGGTGCAGGCCGCGTCGGCCAGGTCGTACTCAACGCCTGTGTCGGAATCCTCAAACCCTCCACCGGCCTGGTAGCCCAGGAACGGGATGAACTCCAAACCCTCGGCGTGCACGACCGACCCCAGCGCGAGTAGAATGGCTATTGTCAGCAGATGACGACTGTCCATGGCGTTTTCCTCGTTACTGTCATGTCCCGGGGGCGAACACCGCTGTTATACGCGATCGGGCCGGATCGTCAAGGGTCTCGAAAAGCGACGGGAAACCGTGAACACCCCAATTGAGGGAGCGTAGTCGGGTACTAGCACCTGTGAAACGACGTTCTGTGACAGGGGGTGCACGATGAAAACGATGCACATCTCGACGCGACTGGCGATGGCCAGTCTGCTTCTCGCGGCCGGCGTGTGGCTGACGCTGGAGACCACCGCCCAGAGCCAATCGCCAGGAGGGTTCCAGCCGACGGTCGATGTCTTCCTAATGATCCAGGGCGTCGAGGGGGGCGCCAGTGACAGCGGCCATGCGGGTTGGATCGACGTTGAATCGTTTACCTACGGTTTGACACGTCCGATGGCCGCCGACGAGTCCGCCACGCATCGCGGCCTGACGATCGTCAAGGGCGTTGATCGGGCGACCCCGTTTCTCTATCTGCATTGCAGCAGCGGCCAGCCCATTGAGGAGGTCGTCCTGGAAGTCACGCGGACGGCGCCCGACGGGGTCTGCGTTCAGGAGTATCGCCTGCGCAACGCGGTGGTGACTTCGGTCAGCAGCACCGCCGGCGCGGGTGCGACCCAGGCGACGGAGCGGCTGACCCTGCACTACGACGCGGTCGAGTGGACCTACGTCAAGATCGATCCCGCCACGGGAAGTGTGATCTCGGAAGTCACGACGCAGTGGAGCCCGGCGAGCGATTCGCAGCCGTAGGCGCCTGTTACGACTCCTTGATGTCGTAGCAGTACAGGGTGTCGTGGTAACGCAGGTAGAGGCGCCCGTTGAAGACCACGGGGTGAGCGAAGGCGTCCTGCACGCGTTTCTTGACCAGTTGGAAGCGCCCTCTCACTTCGAAGCGATCGGTGGCAGGCTCGAGCAGTCCCACCGCACCGCGAATGTCCATGATGTAGAGCCGCTCGTCCGCGTACAGCACTGCGCCGGTCGTGAAGTCCTCCAGTTCGTACTTCGTTTCCCCCGTCTCCCAGTTGATTGCGTGCCATGACTTGGTGGCGTTGTAGCCGGCAGCGAACAGCGTGCCGTCGAGGATCACGGCGCCGCCGGTAACCGCGTCCATGGGGGACTTCCAGGTCAATTGGGCGTCAACGCCCGATTCGTTGGGGACCAGGCGGTACTGGCGCCCCCGCTCGGTGTAGGGCGTCATGAAGAAGACGCGGCCTGTGTTGTAGGTTGGGGTGGAGATGTTGGTGCCGTAGCGGTTCTTCAGGGGGATGGTCCAGAGCAGTCTGCCGGTGTCTGCGTTGACGCCGAAGCCGTGGCCCGAAGAGCAGTTGGCGATCTGTCGGCGCCCGCCCTGACGATACAGGATGGGCGAGCAGTGGGAGGTGTTGTCTTCGGGCAGCGGGGCGGTGGTCCAGACGGTGCGACCCGTCCGCTTGTCCAGGGCCGCCATCAGAGCCTTCTTGCCTCCCGGCGTGACGATCACATGCGATCCGTCGATAAGCACGCACTCGCTCAGCGCCCAGCGGATGTTCTTGCCTTCAAAGCGATCCAGAATACTGACCGCCCAGATCTCCTCGCCTGTCGCGGCGTCCAGGCACGCGACTCGGCCGTGGGCGTTCATGTGGTAGAGTTGCCCTTCGGAGTAGGTGCAGCAGGCTCGGGCGCCGCCGTACGGTGTGCGCCAGGAGCGTCCGTTCGTCGTCTTCCAGCGGGGTGTCCCGTCCAGGTTGAACGCATAGATCACCAACTCGTCGCCGACATCGCCCGTGATGTAGAGCGTCTCGCCCACAATGATCGGCGAGGACCAGCCCTTGCCCAGTTCATCGATCTGCCAAAGCAGTTCCGGCCCACCTTCAGGCCATTCGCAAAGCAGTCCCTTCTCGGCGGAGATCCCGTCCCGCCGCGGCCCGCGCCACTGAGCCCAGTCCGGTTCCGGGGTCGCGATCAGCCCCTCTGTCGGGGCGGCCGAGACACTTGTTGTTAGCCAGAGTGTTCCCATCAAGATCAGCGTAACGATCTGTGAGTGGTGAGTGGTCATGACCTTGCTCCTGTCCACAAGACATTGTCTGACGGTGTCCCATACCATCATGATAGGGGGGTGTCTCGCGATGTGTCAACGATCGAAAGACGGCCCTAACAAGCGCGCTCGGAGTTCTCCCAGGTCCGCAACTTCGAGGTCGGGGGTGAATTTGTCGCATGGTTCGCTTCCTCCACAAGTTGTGCAATCGACAGTCGCCCCTCCTATAAGGCATCGAAGCAGCGGTCGGCAACGAGCTTTATCTGGAATTCTTGCAGATTCTCCACTTCGAGGTCGGGGGTGAATCTGTCGCGGGGGGCGGCGGCTTCGCGGTTGACCCAGACGGCTTTGAGGCCGACCTCCTGGGCGCCGGCGACGTCTTTTCTCAGGCTGTCGCCCAGCATGACGGCCTCGTTCGGTTTGGTGTCGAGTTGCTCCAGGATGGTGGTGAACATGCGGGCGTGGGGCTTGGCGACGCCGATGTCGCCGGCGACGAGGGTGGCTTCGAAGTAGGACCCGATTCCAGCGCCGTCGATTTTCTCGCGCTGGAGGTCCGAGGCGCCGTTGGTCAGCAGGGCCAGGCGGTAGGATCGACGCAGTTCGTCCAGGGCGGGGCGAACGTCGGGGTAGACCTCGTGGCGGAGACGGCGTCGGCGGGGGAAGGTATGGGCCAGTTCGCTGGCGAAATCCTCATCGTCGATGTCGTGTCTTAGCAGGGCGTTGCGCCAGGACTGTTGGCGGTAGTAGGGGGCCCAGTCTCGGAAGGCGGCCAGGTGCTCGTTGTCGCCGTCGAAGCGCGACCAGAGCGCCTCCCACGAACTGATCCCCACGTCCACGGCGTAGGTGCGCGCGGGGGACTCGTAGTGCCACAGATCGCGGCAGGCCTGGCGCACGGATTGGTGAAGTGTTTCGGGGTCGAGCCCATAGCGTGACGCGGCCAGTTGACAGGTCTCGACAAACGCCGCGGCGGCCGAGGCCTTCTCCACGACGAGCGTATCATCCAAATCGAAGATCAGTGTTCTCAAGAGAGTCCTCATACCTATGAAGCAGACTTGGTCAGAGCGGCGGTGTGAGCCCGGCGGATCAGCAGCAGTCCGACCAGGGCGGCGCCGGCGGCGATCACGCAGATGAATTGGGTCAGCGTGAGCGGTCCAACGGCGCCGACGGGGTCGATGTCACCGCGCAGCAAATCGGTGGCGGCCCGGCCCAGCCCGTAGATCACCAGGAACCAGAGCAACTTGGCGCCTCGCCAGCGTGGTGATCTGAGTGCGATGAATGCGAGGAGGATGATCGCCATCAGAACAATCTCATAGAGCTGGGAGGGGTGCAGCGGCACGCCGGCCGGGGCGATGCGACTGCCCTCGGGGAAGGTGACGGCCCAGGGCAGAGAGCAGGGCTTGCCGTAGCAGCAGCCGTTGGACAGGCAGCCCAGCTTGGTAAGGGCCCAGGGGATCGGGATTGTTACGGCGACGAGGTCCAGGGCGGCGCGCCGTTGTCTCGTCAGTAGCAGGACCAGCGGCACGGCCAGGGCGAAATAGACGAGCAGACCGCCCCAGAGTCCGCCCCGCGCCCAATACTGGGAGTCTAGCAGGGCGGAGGGATCAAACAGAGAGTGTCGCAGATCGTACAAGATCCTGGCGCCGAGCGTCATCCCGAGCAGATAGCACACGCCCGCTACGATCCAGACGCGGCGCTTCAATCGCGTACGTTTGGCCGCCCATCGTCCGATCAGAAAGTGTACGACGGCCCCGACCAGACACAATAACCCATAGGTTGGCACCACTCCAATCTTTGGCCACATGCCGTCAGGTTACTACCCCACGGCGGTTCTGTCACGCATCAAACGTTGCACCTGGCCGCCAAGGCGCGCATCAATTGGACCGCGCCGTCAGGTTGCGCGAATTGACGATGCGCCACCGCTCGATTGCGCCGAGTTCAATGTGGAAGGTCAATCCCGTTTGTGCGGCCAGGTTGTTGAGCAGGCCCGCTACCCGTGCGTTGTAGAGACCCGTGTTACCGCGCAGGCTCTTCAACTCAGCGCTGTTGTGGGTGACCCAACAGAGGTTCGTCTGAGACGACTCGGTCTCGATGATGATCTGCATGCCGATGCTGTTGGCCACGTCATCGAGAAAACGGGCCACCGTGCCGCAGTCATTGACGGACGCGCCCGTCTGCGTGGCCCACTGGCCGGCGAAGACGTGAACGCTGTCTTTCGGTGTTGCGCCCGTTTGGGCGGTGAATTGGTAGGTTCCCGATGCCCGGACGACGATGGTGCCGGCCTGTTCCTGGACGAAGCGGATGGGCCGCTGGGTTTGGGCCTGGACGATTTGCTCCAGTGCCGTGAGGAGTTGCTCCTGGGCAGCGTTCTGGCCCACGATCCAATCACCTGTCAGGGGGAGCCTGAGCAGATGCGGCAGGCCTTCGTATTCGTAGCTGTTCAAACCGACGACGTTCTCGAGCACTGTCGATAGGGGCAGGTATCGGTTCTGCCCGAGCAGTTCGCGTTTGCCCAGCGTGTCGGCCCATTGAAAGCGATAGACTCGGTTCTGGATGGATCGATCGATTTGGCCGGCGAGCGCCGGTTCGGCGGCGACGAGGAACTGCTTGCGCTGCGGTATGAACGGCGGCGCGACGCACTTGAGACTCTGGCTGTTCTCGAGTCGGTAGGCGGCGTCAAAGGCGGTGCGCCAGGCCGGGAGGGTTATCTGAGGTTCTTCAGTTTCCGGTGCCGGCGCCGGTGTGTTTGCGTCGACTGGGCGCGACGCCGGGTCGGCCGTTGACTCGGTGTTCTCATCGCCCACCACATAAGAACGGTCACGAATCCGGTCCCGGACAATGGTGCCGTTAAGGAATCTGGGCTTGAGCCCGCGGGCAAACTCGCCGGTATTGACGGTGGCGTTGGTGAAGGTGAATCTCAAGACTGGATTCTCGAATGCCTCACCGGTTCGCGTGTCGACTTCCGATTGGACCCGAGATGGAAACCAAACGCCCGGCGGGACTTGCTGGAACGCTATTGTTTCCTGTGAGAGGACCTTGCCGTTGGCAAAGACTCGATGATAGACCGGCACGTAGTCCTGTTTGGGGTTCAGTAGATAGGTGTGGATGCGGCCGGCGTCGTCGCGTACGTCCACGCGCTGGAGTCCGCCCCGACTGGTCGAGACGCGCACCATGGTCTTTTCGGCCAGCGCCTTGGTTATCATATTGGCCAGATCTGTGCCCAGATAGACCCACGGTTCGTTCTGACGCTGCGTCCGATCTTGCATGCCTCGGACAATCGTTGCGGTGCGGACGACCGTCCCATTGGGATCGATGTCTTCACGCTGTTCGATCGTCTTTTCTCCGTCCCAGGTCAGACTGTAGCGATTCGGGCCGTCGGCGCCTGCGACTCGGCCCCGACCTCGATTGTCAGCCGCCAGCCATTCATGGCTGTACCCCAGTATCACTGGATTGGCTGTTCCCTGACCGGCTATCTGGGGGGTTACCTTGCGACAGTGATAGTCCCTGATCTTGCCAAGATGAGCTTCAAGATGGCCGAGCAGACCCTGGGCCCGCCCCTGCGGCGTGTTAGTCGACACCTGGGCGCTGGTCGAAACTGAAACAGCGACGCAGAGTGTCAGTACGGTGCGAACGATTTGCGCACGCATCATCGTTCCCTCCTCCTGAACGAGGTTATCGTACTCCTCCCAATTGCCCTATATTGTATAAGTTACGCCTGGGTCGGTCAAGTCGTGCGGGAAAAGCTTGTGAGAAAATAGTCCGAACAGCCTTTTTCGACCAATATTGGGCCGCATTGGCCTCCAGTTCGTATCGGGGCGAGGAGTGGATAATTGACACGTGGTTCGCCACTGGGGTATCATAAGCCGCTCTTAAGCGTGCGGTTGGATGAGTAGCCGTGTCAGTACAGGTTTAGATGTGTTGTAAGACCAGAAGGAGTCAACTGAATGGATCCTCAGATATTCAAAGCATATGACGTCCGAGGCATTTATCGCGATCAACTGGCGGAGGAAGACGCGTGGAAGATCGGCTGCGCGACGGCCCGATTTCTGCCCTCCCTGATGACCGGCTATGAGCGCGGTCAGGCAGGAGCCCAGGCGATTTGTGTGGGGCGGGATATGCGAACCCACAGCGAGTCGTTGGCCCAAGCGCTGATCGAGGGGATTCGTTCGGCCGGCATCGGTGTGATTGATATTGGTCTGATTGACACGCCTCAGATGTACTTCGCGGTCAACCACTTCAAGACCTGTGGGGGGATCCAGGTGACGGCCTCGCACAACCCGGCCAAATACAACGGGTTCAAGGTCTCCGGCCGCGGTGCCGTGCCCATTGGGGGCGACACAGGCCTGAAAGATATTCAGCATCTGGCGATGGCAATGCCGCACACCAAGGGCAATCCCACCGGTTCGCTCCAGCGCGCGGACCTGACCGAGGAGTACAAGCAGCACGTTCTGCAATTCCTCCAGCCCTCGGTCGGTGAGATGAAGATCGCCGTCGATGCGTCCAACGGCATGGCGGGCAAGGCGCTGCCGGCGATCTTCGGCGACGGACCGATCGAAATGCTGGAGATCAACTTCGAGCACGATGGAACGTTCAAGCACGATCCCGATCCGTTGAAAGAGAAGAATCTGCGCCAGGTCAAGTCGATGGTCAAGCGTCAGAAGTGTAGCTTCGGTCTGTGCTTCGACGGCGACGCCGATCGGATGATGATGGTCGACGAGAAGGGCCAGACGGTCAGTTGCGATCTGCTCACCGCGTTGCTCGTGCCCTATTTCCTGGAGAAGCAGCCCAAGGCGGCGGTCGTCTACGATCTTCGCAGCAGCCGCGTGGTGATGGAAGAGATCATCAAGCACGGCGGCACGCCGCGGCGCGAGCGGGTCGGGCACGCCTATATGAAGAAGGCCATGCGTGACTCGCACGCCGTTTTCGGTGGTGAATTGTCGGGCCATTTCTACTACGCCGACAATTACTGCGCCGACTCGGCGGTGATCACTCTGGTCCACGTGCTCAACGTTATCAGCGAGCAGGACAAGCCCATCAGCGAGCTGATTGCTCCGCTGCGCCGCTACGCCAATAGCGGTGAGATCAACTTCAAGGTCGAGGACAAAGCGGGCAAGATGGAAGAACTGGCCCGGCGCTACAGTGACGGGCAGATCGATCAACTCGACGGTGTGACGGTCGGCTATAAGGACTGGTGGTTCAACTGTCGGCCAAGCAATACCGAGCCGTACCTGCGTCTGAACATTGAGACGCCGACCCAGGAAACGCTGGACACAAGGCTGGCGGAAATCTCCGAGCAACTTGGCAAACCCGTCTGATCGGGGTGATCCATCCGGTTGCGGCAGCCCACGTGAACAATGGCGAAAGGGTGCGTCAATGGAAGTGCAGACGAAAACGTACGAGACGCCGAACGGATTGGTCGAAGGTGTCCAGACCAAGTGGCCCGGCTTCAACATTCTGGTTGTGACGGGTTCCAAGGGATTTCTGGCCTGCCCGGCCATTGACGTCCAGGCCTGTCAGCGATACGGCGTGGCCGCCGCGCTCGTTGAGAGTACGCCGGATAACCCGATCGGGACGCTGGAGCGCTTCGCGGATCGCAAAGTGACGCAGGTCAATGAAGCAGGAGCCGCTCTGGGCCTTACAGAGGGGATGGATGTCGCCGACGCTTTTGCCCTGATCGCTTGACACGACGCGCGAGCATGGCATAGGGTTCCTGTGTCCGACGAGGAGATTGACGATGCATGACGATGGCTGTTCACGGCGACATTTCGTTGCGGCGGTTGGTGCCGCGGGGGCGTCTATGATGGCGGCCGGATCGACCCGGGCGACCGCCGAATCTCAGTGTTGTTCATCGACGGACGCTCAGTCGTTCCGCTATTGTCTGAACACGAGTACGATTCGGGGTCAGAAGCTGGGACTGGAGAAGGAGATCGAAGTCGCGGCTGAAGCCGGCTACAGCGCCATCGAGCCGTGGGTCAGCACGATCCAGGAATACGTCAAAGGCGGAGGCAAACTCCTCGATATTCGCAAGCGTCTCGAGGACCGCGGTCTGACGGTCGAGAGCGCCATTGGGTTCGCACGTTGGATTGTCGACGATGACGCCGTCCGGGCCCAAGCCTTCGAGCAGGTCAAACGCGAGATGGATTTGCTGGCCCGCATTGGAGGCATTCGTATCGCCGCACCCCCGGCCGGGGCGACGAACAAGCCCGGGCTCGATCTCTTCAGAGCCGCCGAACGCTATCGATCGCTACTTGAATTGGGCGATCAGATGGGTGTGGTGCCTCAAGTGGAGGTCTGGGGAGCATCGAAGAACCTGCACCGGTTGGGCCAATCCATGTTTGTCGTGATCGAGAGTGGGCACTCCAAGGCCTGTCTGCTGCCCGATGTCTACCATATCTACAAGGGAGGATCGGACTTCACCGGCCTCAAGACCATCAGCAGCCAGACGATCCAGGTCTTTCATCTGAATGACTACCCGGCTGACCCGCCGCGTGTGACGATCGGCGATCGCGATCGCGTCATGCCGGGCGACGGGATCGCCCCTCTGACGGATATCCTGCAGATGCTGCGCGACAACGGCAGCCGAGCGGTGCTGTCACTGGAGCTGTTTAGCCCGGTGTACTGGAAGAAGGACGCCCTGGAAGTGGCCAAGGTCGGTCTTGCGAAAATGAAAGCGGCCGTGCACAAAGCGATGTCGACGTAGAAGACCTCGCGACTTCTTCCTGGCGAGCGGGAGAAGATGCGCAGAGCCTGAACATCAGAGAAGGGAGAGGTTATGATCATGCGCGTGTTCTGTCTTTCGGTGACCCTGATTGTCTGTCTCCAGATGCAGGTGTCGGCTTCGGTTCGACCTGAGCCGACGACCTCCGAGAACGCGGTGCTGGCCGACGTCAACCAAGTTCGCGTGCGTCTGGTCACACCTACTGCCGGCACATCATTCTCTACGGCTCTGTCGGCCCAGATCCGCAAGACGCTGAGGGCCCAAGGGATAGAATCTGTCGACAGCGGGGCGGGACCGAGTCTGCGCATTCGGGTCGAGACCGTCTCTGTCGAGGGCTCTGGCCATACGGTCTATCGCGTCGGGACGGTTCTGAATCAAATCGTCACACTGACAGACCATCGTCCACGGCGCATCCGGGCGGATGTTTGGCGACTGCCGCCTGCCATGAAGGCGGTTCCCGATGTCAAACTGAACGATGCCGTCGTTCAGACGGTACTGATGCAGGTCGAGATGTTTGCCGCTGCATGCCGGGCGGCGCGTGATTTGGCCAAGCGTTCGGCCCCTGCCGATGGATCGCCCGTACCTGGGCCAAGGGCGCCGCAGCAGGGCGTTGACACTCCCAGGGGGTCTGTGACTGAGGGGCCGGTGGTGGCGTCCAAGAGTAGTTCCGTCTTCCACCGGCCTGATTGTCGCTGGGCCCGGAATATCGCCGAGCAGAATCGTGTGACCTACAAGAGCCGTGCCGAGGCGATCAAAGCCGGCAAGCGCCCGTGCAAATCCTGCAAGCCATGATGCGGCGCCAGACGACGAGGATAACGTGGACAATAGAAATCGCGTTCTGACGACTCTCGGTCATCGTTCGGGCGACAAGGTCCCGTACGACATCCGGTTCACGTTGCCCGCCCGCGCGAAGATGATCGACCACTATGGCGACCCGGATTTCGAGGCGAAGCTGGGCAATTGCTTCACCTGGCTGC
Organism: Sedimentisphaerales bacterium; assembly: GCA_028277585.1. Classification (GTDB taxonomy): domain Bacteria; phylum Planctomycetota; class Phycisphaerae; order Sedimentisphaerales; family Anaerobacaceae; genus Anaerobaca. The sequence goes on along the minus strand of JANQFY010000245.1, from coordinate 2,882 downwards.
ATCCCCATGGACCGGGAGAGGGGTTCGCCGAGGTAGAGCCCGATATCTGGGCGGACGAGTTCGGTGTCTGTTGGGATCGACATGTCGACAAGGACATCGGCGTCGTCTGCAATCGACTGGTTACGCCAGGCAATGTCGCGGAATTCGTGTTTCCCGATCCGAACGATCCGCTTCGATATGAGTGCTTCAATGACGCAATCGCATCGCGCTCGGAGACGATGGTTCTGGTCAGCCTGGGGTTCTCGCTCTTCGAGCGAGCCTGGACCCTGGCGGGCATGGAGAATGTCCTGATGGCGATGGCGGCGAACCCGCCCTTTGTCGAGATGCTGCTGGACCGCATTCTGGAATTCAACCTGGCGATTATCGAGAACGCGTGTGCGTATGACATTGACGTCTTTCGTTTCGGGGATGACTGGGGTCAGCAGCAGGGCCTGCTCATGGGTCCCGACTTCTGGCGTCGCTTCATCAAGCCGCGTTTCCAGACGATGTGCCAGGCGGTCAAGGCGCGCGGCAAGTTCATTATGCTCCACAGTTGCGGCAAGGTGGACGAGATCTTCCCCGACCTGATCGAGTGCGGCCTGGATATCTTCAATCCGTTCCAGCCCGAGGTGATGGACGTCTACGACATCAAGCGCCGCTATGGGGCCGACTTGACTTTCTACGGCGGGATCAGTATACAGAGAACGCTGCCGTTCGGGACCGTCGCGCAGGTCAAAGACGAGGTCGGGCGACTGATTGACGAGGTGGGCCAGGCAGGGGGGTACATCGCCTCGCCTTCCCATGATGTTCCGGGCGACGCCAAGCCGGAGAACATCGCGGCGATGATCGAGGTTCTGCAGAACCAGTAGCGGTTGTAGAGAATCGTCTCCGGCGCACATGGCTGGAAAGGACATCGATGAGTGAATCCACCGGTCGAACGGACGGGCAGGACCAGGTCAGACGATTCCAGCTGATCGTCTGCAAGGTGCTGCAACGCGAGGCGTACCTCTGCGCCGCCCGGTCGCGGCATGTCGTCGACGTCGTCTTGATGGAGCAGGGATTGCACGACGAGCCCGATCGCCTGCGCGAAACTGTCCAGCAGACCCTGGCGCGAACTGATGATATCCAGGGCAGGCCCTACGACGCCTCCTTGCTGGGTTATGGACTCTGTAGCAACGGGACGGCCGGGCTGAAGGCGGAGATCCCGCTCGTGATCCCTCGGGGGCACGACTGCATCACCTTACTCCTGGGCTCGAAGGAACGCTATCGCGAGTACTTCGATTCGCATCGGGGCGTCTACTGGTACAGCCCGGGCTGGATCGAGTCGGGCAAGCAGCCCAGCCGCGAACGATTCGAATCGCTGCTGGCTGGATACATCGAGAAGTACGGCCAGGACAACGCCGAGTACCTCATGGAGGTTGAGCAGACCTGGATGAAGGAGTACGAGCGGGCGGCCTATGTCGACTGGGGGCTTGGCCAGGCCGATCGATACAAGAGCTACACGAAGCAGTGCGCTGCGTTTCTCAAATGGGACTATGACGAGCTGCGCGGCGATTCGGGGCTGATGCAGCGTTTCGTCGATGGTCGATGGAGCGCCGACGAGTTCCTTGTGGTCGAACCGGGGCAATGCATCGCGGAAGATCTCACCAACGAGGGAATTGTGAGGGCCGAGTGAGTGTCGTTGACAACGCAGGAAAGAGTGTCGCTGATTCTGTTCTTCTTGGTTCTCATGGTTCTCTACGGCGCCGAGATCTTCGTGCTGGTTCGCGCCATCATAGCGATTGCCCGGCGCCGCGGATTCAGACGCTTCCTCTGGTCCAGGCCGGCGATCGTGCTTCACAGCCTGGCCGGCTTGGGGTTGGTCTGCATCGCCTACGGGCGTTTCGTCGAACCGCGCCTGATCGAAGTCACCATGACGACCATTCGCACCCCCAAGCTCGAGGACGCATCGTTTCGGATCGTCCATATCACTGATCTTCATCTCGATCGCAAGCCGCACAATGAGACGCGTTTGCTCTCGATCATTGATAGTCTGAATCCGGATGTCATCGTTGCGACAGGAGACTACCTCAACGACGCGTTCGCACTGCCTCGTTTCAGAAGCGTTCTGGCCCGTCTGAAAGCGCCACTGGGAGCGTTCGCCGTGACGGGCAACTTCGAATCCTTCCGCTGGTCCGATCTGGATCTGTTCAGCGAAACAGGCTTCAGGGTTCTCGAAGAGGACACCGTTGCAGTGACCAAGCGGGGCGAGACCATAGGCATATCCGGACTGAACTTCGACCGCGCAGGCGCCTGGGTGAACCTACTGGCGGATCTGCCGGAGGAGCGCTTCGATGTTTTCCTCTACCACATGCCCGACCTGATCGAGGACGTCAGCGGTCCTGGTGTCGACCTCTACCTCTGCGGGCACACGCATGGTGGTCAGGTCGCTCTGCCTTGGTACGGGGCGCTGATCACGTTCTCGAAATTCGGCAAGAAGTACGAGTCCGGCCCGTATCGGGTGGGCGAGACACTTCTGTATGTCAATCGAGGCTTAGGTTTCGAGCCGCGCCCCGCGCCGCCCGTGCGGTTCTGCGCTCGACCTGAAATAGCCGTATTCGACGTGATGCCCGCCCGGCCCTGAGAGCGTGACATGGAAAGCGGCTCACTGGCGAGATCAAAATCTTGGGGGGGATCATTCTGATCGGTGTCGGGATCAAGATTCTCCTGATTCACCTGACTGCCGTGACGTAGCGTCCTCCCGTTCGGGGCGGACACGTTTCTCCAGGAAGATCAGGGTGACGCCGTCGGCATCCGGTTGACGGCGGCATTCGACGTATCCGCGTCGCGCGTAGAGCCCCAGATTCTTGAGACTCTTATGCCCCGTGAACAGTTCAAAGCGGCCCACGTGAGGAAAGGTCCTC
>JANQFY010000131.1 GCA_028277585.1 Sedimentisphaerales bacterium | reverse complement strand
TCGCCGCCGTCCTTGATCATCGTGCCGCCGATGTCCATGAAGACACAGTTGCCGAACTGGGCCCGCATGTTGTCACGCCACTCGGTGCCCTGGTCGCCGTCGTAGGGCTGGCCGATCACGGTGAAGTTATAGATGCTCGGGGTGCCGAACGGCTGAGCCGCGGCATCCTCGGCGCCATCCATCTCGAGACAGTTGTCACCGATGCCCGAACCCTGCTTGTTGTCGCCGCAGTAGCCCTGGACGATCAAACCGAACTGAGCCTTGCCGCGATAGCCCTGGTCGAGGTCGAAGCTGTCGTCGCCAATGTTCCAGATGGAGACGTGCTTGAGGTTGAGGGTGCCGCCCCAGATCTCGATGCCGTCATCGACGTTGTTCATGATTTCGATGTAGTCCATGTCGGTGCCGCGACCGACGCCACCGAGCGACATGCCGTTCAGCTCGTTGGCGATGCTCACGACGTGGCCACCGTAACGCAGCGAGACGTACTGGATGACGCCGCTGTCATCGTCGTCATTGGCGCCGCCGTAGATCGGGAGGGTGTCGCCTTCGAAGCGGGCGACGAGACCTTCCATCTGGGCGGTATCCGTGCCGTCAGGTTCGCCCGTGCCGTCCCCGTCCATCGTGGCTGCGATCAGGGCGTCGCCCATGATCGTCAGGTTGCCCCACTCTTCGCAAGAGGCACGCCAGGTCACCAGATCGTCCTCTTCGGACGTCATGATGATCGGGCGATTCTTGGTGCCCATGGCGAAGATCTGGGCGCCTTTGGCGACGACCAGAGCACTCTCGGTGTTGCCGCGAATAAGCGTGCCCGGCTGAATCGTCAGACTCGCGCCCGGCTCGACGTAGATCACGGCCTTGAGATGATAGACGTTGTTGGCGGTCCAGACGGTCGAGACGGTGATATTCTCCGTCACGTCGACGTCGTCAGCAACGGCAACACCGGCCGCCACCATGCCCATCAGGGCGATCAATGCGAGTTTCTTCATGGTTCTTCTCCATACCAAAGTTAAGCTCAATTCGGGAGTTACAACATCACTTGATTGTTGTAGGGGAAAGTCGGTCACACTTCCTCCAATAGGTGCTGCCTTCCTAAACTGTGTGAGCCAGCCGGTTCCGGAGCCGGCTGCTCACGCCGAGCCTGCGCTCGACAAATCATGCCTACTCGCGAGCATCCCGTAGTTCGAATAGCCAGGAAGCATTCTTGAGCGAACCCCAATGGACCCTTTCACCACTATCCGCCTCTGTCTATCCGCAGGCCATTGTGGACCCGGAGCATTAAGAAAGAATTAGAGCCGTACTGGAAATACATTAGCGCCCACTTTTTCTCCGCACCGCCTCTTCTGGAGCAATCGAACACGCACGCCCATGTAACACCTTGTCCCACAAGCATGTACGGCCAATCCAGACAAGAGACGCGGCCCCGGATATCCGCTGACATCGGGCCCCTAGTCACCGGGAATCTGGCGCGATGCCGACCAAGTACGGCCGGGATCTGAACGCGGGAAGGCGACGAAACTCAGAGGCCTACTCCCGCGCCACGGCGCTGAGCGCCGGGGCCAGACAATCCCACTGATCCGTCGTTATGTTAATGTTGGGTTAAGATGCTTGTTTTGCTTGAAACTCCCCAACTTAACTTTGTATCATAATATAGAGAATTTAGGGCGTCCTGTTAAGGCTAAACTCAGATTGCCCTGATCAGCGAATTGCGTAGGTGATCCATTCAATGAGCCAATCTATCCGAACTACTGTTCTAGTTACGATCATGCTGCCCTGGCTGGTGTCCGTTGCGACGGCCCAGGAGGTCGGCGGCATTCGGGGCGTGGTCTATGACCAGGACTTCGACGTGCCCCTTCCCGAAGTCGAGGTTCTGATCAGCGAAACGGGCGAGAAGACAGCAACGAATGAGGAAGGCACCTTTGTCTTCGGGCAAGTGGATCCCAACACATACACGCTGGTCTTCTCCAAAGCCGGCTACACGCGTCAGTTCACACCGGACGTGGTGGTCTCGGCGGGCCAGATGACGGAGGTCAACGCCTCGCTAGCAGGCGAGTTCACGGAGATGGAGGAGTTCGTCGTTCAGGATCTCGAATTGGGCGGTTCGGAGCTGGGTCTGTTGAATCTGCGATTCGAGAGCCCTTCGCTGATGGATTCAATCAGTTCCGATCTAATGAGCCGAGCGGGGGCCAGCGACGCCGCGGGCGCGCTGCGGCTGGTTGCCGGCGCGACGGTCGAGGATGGGAAGTACGCGGTAGTACGCGGCTTGCCGGACCGTTACGTCAACTCCCAGTTGAACTCGGTACGTCTGCCGACCGCCGATGTCGACAAGCGAGCCGTGCAACTCGATCAATTCCCTGCGGCGCTGGTCGAGAGCATCCAGGTCAGCAAGACGTTCACGCCGGACCAGCAAGGCGATGCCTCTGGCGGCGCCGTGAATCTGGTCCTCAAAGGGATACCCGATGAGCGCGTGCTCAAAGTCAAGGTCGGCGGAGAATACAATTCCCAGGTGCGGTTCCGTGACGACTTCCTCAGCTATGACGGTGGAGGCGTTGACTTCCTCGGAATGGACGACCGGGACATCCCCGGTAGCGGCATGTTCGGCGGGACCATGGGAGTCTCCCCTGATGATGCGCCGCTGATCTACAGTGGGTCCTTCACCGCCGGGGGACAGCGCGAACTGGACAACGGCGTTCGCGTCGGCGCCATCGGCAGCATGTACTACAAGCACGACGCCTCCTTCTTCAGCGGCGGCAAGAACGACATCTACAACGCGCAACTGAACAACGGCCGTTACGTGCTGGAGCCACTGGTCAGAGAAGAGTACACGACCCTCTTCGATGTGACCGAGGCCGTTGAGGAAGTCAAATGGGGCGCGATGGGCGCGATAGGCGTTGAAACGGACAGCCATGCCTTGTCACTGCTTTACATGCGAACCCAGGTCACCCAGGATCAGGCCAGTCTGCTGGAAGACACGCGCGGCGCCGCTTACCGGGACAGCCTGGACATCCTGGCGCCGCGGCATCGAAGCGAAACCCTGGAGTACACCGAGCGAACGCAATCAACGATTCAGTTGAAGGGCGAGCACACGATAGAGACCCCCGAGTACGACCTGGGCGGCTACGCCCGGATTCTGTCCCCGGAGATCGATTGGACGTTGGCCCATAGCGACGCGACGCTGGACAGCCCCGACAAGCGCGTCTTTAGTACAGAGTGGAGCCCCGAACGGGTGATCATTCCGGACGTCTTCGTGGTCCCGCCGACCCATACCGGGTACGATCCCAGCGGCAGCGGCCACGGATTCGCCCAGCGCATCTGGAAGGACATCACGGAAGAAAGCGACCAGGCCATCGTCAACGGCAAGTTGCCTTTCGAGCAGTGGAGCGGCGAGGAAGGGTATTTGAAGCTGGGAATCTTCGCGGATTCTACCAATCGTGAGTACAACGAGGACAGCTTTGCCTACGAGAGCGGCGGCAGTTACCAGGCCCCGTGGGAAGAATTCTGGAGCAACGCTTATCTCGACGAGGAGCGTGTGCTCACACCGTCGGATCAGGACGTGGACTACACGGGAGACCAGGAGATCACGGCTTGGTATTACATGATGGATCTGCCATTGAGTTCCTACCTGAAAGTCGTCGGCGGCGCCCGGCATGAGTCGACGGACCTGGAGATCACCAATCACCCCGAAAGCGACAACGCTCAGTACCTTCCGCCCGGTGGAAGCGGATGGACCCGGTTCGGCCCCGAGGCCGACGTGTCGTACTCCCAGGACGACGTGCTGCCCTCTATCGGCATCGAACTCAAGCCGATGGACAAGGTCAAGCTCCGCGCCTCTTACAGCGAGACGGTCGCCCGCCAGACGTTCAAGGAACTGTCCCCGGTCATGCAGATGGAGTACCTGGGCTCGGATGTCTTTGTCGGCAACCCCGAGCTGACCATGAGCGCGCTGGACAATTACGATCTGCGGATCGACTACGAGCCTTACGCCGGGGGGCTCTTCTCGGCGTCCTGGTTCCATAAGGATGTGAAGGACCCGATCGAGTACGTGCAGCGTTTCCAGGCGTCGCTGTTCTATACGACGCCGGTCAACTACCCGGAAGGCTGGCTCGAGGGATACGAGTTCGAGGTTCGACAGAACCTGGGGAGGATTTGGGAAGATCTGGAGGGCTTCTCCGTGGGGGCCAACGCGACGCTCATCGATTCGGAAGTCACCCTGCCGGACGACGAAGCGGCGGCGTTTGCGGATGTCGGCGTGCCCACGAAACACCGAGACATGACGAACACGCCCGAGTTCCTGTACAACCTGAACATGACCTACGAGCATCCGAAATACGGAACGCGCGTAGGTGTCTTCTACACGGTGCGCGGTGACACGCTGGTCGAAGGCGGCGTCGCACTAGGCCGGGGCTATGTGCCGGATGTCTACGAGAAGGAGTACGGCTCGCTCAACGTCGGCGTCTCACAACCGATCGGGGAACAGACCAAGGTCGCCCTGCAGATCAAGAACCTGACCAACCCGACGATCGAGCGTGTGTATCGCTCCGACGCCATTGACGGTGATGCGACGAAGACGTCATACAAGAGGGGTGTCGATGTGGTCCTGAGTATGGAACACGAATTCTAGGAAGCGGCTGTGCCGCATCCTGCTAAGGGGGCGATCCTATGAATAGACGACTCATTGTGTTGACGGCTGCCCTGCTCGGCATGGCGATGAACGCCTGGGCCGAGACGAACAGTGTCAAATGGGAGACGTTCAACGCCAGAGCCCTATCGCTCTACCGACAAGGCCAATACAAACAAGCGGCCGACGCAGCGAAGAAGGCGCTCAAGCTCGCGGAGCAGGCCGGCGGATTACACCACCCGACCGTCGCCCTGAGCATGAACAATCTCGCGCTGATCCAGAAAGCCCAGGGCCGATACAAACAGGCCGAACAGTTGTATGTCTTCTCCCTGATGATCGGCGAGGAGTCGCGCGGCAAGGAGCATCCGTCGGTCGCCAGGACCCTGAACAACCTCGCGGCACTCTACGACGCACAGGATCTGCACGCCAAGGCTGAACCACTGCACAAACGCGCCTTGGCTATCAAGGAAAGCAAGCTTGGTCCGGACCATCTCTCCGTCGCTCAGAGCCTGAACAATCTGGCGACATGCTACGCGCGTCAGGGCCGTTACGCTCAGGCCGAGCCGCTTCAGCGAAGAGCACTGATGATAAGAGAAAGGGCGCTCGGACCGAAACATCCCGTCGTAGCCCAGAGTCTAACACACCTGGCGGATCTTCATCGTCAGAAGCGTCAATACGAGCAAGCCGAACCTCTCTACAAACGGGCGCTGGCGATCTTGGAGAATGCTCTCGGCTCCGACCATCCACTCGTCGCGGAGAGCCTCACCGGCCTCGCTCGGCTCTACCGCTCAACGGGTCGAGAAGCTACAGCCACGGCGCTCGAAGAGCGCATCGCCACCATCGGCGACAAGAACTCCTAGTGTCCAACCGGGGCGCGAAAGCAATAGTACACTGCTCCCCTTCGAGCCGCTGACACCGTCAGGCAGTATTCTTCTCCCGGGACACGTTGCGGGAACAGCATAACCGCATCAACTGAGGGCCCTCGCATTACCTCTGTCCGGACCCCGACAAACCCATGCCTCTCACCTCGCGCGCCAGAGTAACCGGGCGGGTAAGGCCTGCCTGGGCAAGCCCGGCCCACTGACCGTCAGGAGGGGCCTGTCGCCGTCCCATTCGGCACGGTTCTCCTTGTAGGCGAAGCACAGGTCCGGTTTGGCCGCGCGGAAGTCCGCATAGCGAATCGCAATCGGGTGCAAGCCCCGAGCCAAAGCGACCGACCACGTTCCGAAACCGTGCTGGTGCGTGCCGGGATACCACTTCCGGCCACCGACCCAGAGCTGCAGATCGTAGCCCTGATCGAGATTCATATAACGATGGGCCGGGTCGTACATGGTCCCGGGGCTATAGAACGTGTAGATCCCGTCGACGGGGGCTTCGAAGAAGCCTTCGAAGATGAACGCGAAGGCCTTCCCGCGATCGGCGGCACTGATATCCATGGCCTTGGCGACCACGCCCTGCTGGAGCGGCGCATCGGGATCGAGGCCCAACAGCAGATCCTGCCACGTTCCTTCGAGATAGCTGTACCGCAGCCCCTTCTCCACCGATCCAGCCTCGACCGCCTTGAGAGTTGTCAGGGTGCGGTAGCACGCCTCCGTGACGGTCGAGACTTCGGTCCCAGTCAGGTGGCTTGGTATCTCAGTGACCCCTTTGCGGAACGCGCGGGCCTTGACGGTCGTGGTCTGCGCCAGGGTGAAGGGGCTGTCGTACAAAGGTGACCCTCCGGTCGGTTCACTGCCGTCGAGCGTGTAGCGAATGTCCACACCAGGTGTAGCGCTGCTGAGCGTCACTTCGATCGGCTCGTCGAAGACGTCGGCGATCGGTTCCATCGCGACCGGGATGATAGGCCTGTAGATGGTATCTACGCCGATCGCGCCATTGGGGGCAATGGAAAGCTGGGCGTTACCGTTCTCGAGCGCGACTGGGCCGCCATCGACCGTCAGGCGTTCGGCGCCAAGAACCAGCACGTCGCGTTGTCCGTCCGATCGTGTGGTTACCAGTAGCGATTCACCCAGCACCACGACGTCGCCAAGCACCAGTTCGTCACGCCGGTCCAGCGCCAGGCGATAAGCGACCTTCTTCCCATCGGCCAGGTTCGCATCGAAGCCGATCACATTGTCGTCGCCTTCGAGCTTCTGCAGCGACGCGATGCGTTCGGCCGTAGTGGCCCGGGGACAGACCACAGAAATCACCACCTGATGCCCCTGACCTCGAAAGTGTGTGAGAATCCGGGAGATGGTGAACTTGAACAGATAGGTGGTCATCTCAATGTACCGCGGATCACGGCCTTCCGACCCCCAACTCTTGACCGGCACACCAAGCACGGGCGCCAAGCGACTCTCGACGATCAGCGGTCGGGACCCGATCTGATACAGCGTGACATTAGGCCCCCGATCGTGACGAGTCTTGACCCAGTTGCCGCGGTAATCGATGTCCACTTGTTCAGGGGCAAAGCCATGAATGGGGCCGTAGGACGAGTCCTCCGGCACATGCAGATGCCAGCGTTGGGTGAAGACGTGCGTTCGCTCGCTGTCCACGCGATCGGCAACGATCCACAGGCCAAG
>JANQFY010000057.1 GCA_028277585.1 Sedimentisphaerales bacterium | reverse complement strand
CGTGCGAAAAGAGAGGAGCCACACCAATGAAGCAGTCAATTACCGGACGTCGTGACGTACTCAAATCCCTCGCCGCCTTCGCCGCCGCCGGCGCACTGGCGCCGAACGCGATCCCCGCTCGCGCCCAGACATCGGCCTCCGGCCTGCGCAAATCCATCCAGTACACGATGCTCCCGAAGGCGCTTTCCGACCCCGAAAAATTCGCACTGGCCAAGCGCTGCGGCTTCGAAGGCGTCGAGGCCCGACCCGTCGCCGATCCGGACGCCGCCAAGCTGCAAGCCGCCCAGGCCCGCCAGGCGGGCGTGCCCATCCATTCGGTCACTTATGGCGGCTGGGGCGCCCCCCTGTCCGACCCGCGACCCGACGTCGTCGCCAAGGGCATCGCGGGCGTCGAAACCGCCCTGCGCAGCGCCAAGGCCATGGGCGCCGACGTCGTCCTGCTCGTCCCAGCCGTCGTCAACGAAACCGTCGGGTACGGCCAGGCCTACGAGAACTCCCAGAAGAACATCCGCAAGCTCTTGCCCCTGGCCGCCGAGTTGAAGGTCACCATCGCCGTCGAGAACGTCTGGAACAAGTTCCTGCTCAGCCCCCTGGAGTTCGCCCGCTACGTCGATCAGTTCGAGAGCCGCTGGCTGAAGGCCTACTTCGACATCGGCAACGTCATCCTCTTCGGCTACTCCCAAGACTGGATCCGCACCCTGGGCAAACGCATCGTCCGCATCCACCTCAAAGACTTCAAACGCAAAGGCTACCAGTGGACCAACCTCCTCGAAGGCGACGTCAACTGGCCCGAGGTAAGAAAAGCCCTCGCCGAAATAGGCTACCAGGGCCACCTAACCACCGAACTCCGTTCCGGCGACGAAGCCTACCTAACCGACCTCGCCCAACGAATCGACAAATTCATAGCCATGCCCGCCACCTGACGCGGTGGGGCGCCTTGCTATCGGGTGCCGGGAAAGGCTATAATCGGGCAGTGTCTTTCATCGATAAGGGAGATTGCCCATGACGCCAGCGTCAGGAGACCTGCTCAGGCGCGCCCTGGACCTGCCGGCGGTCGAACGAGCCAAGCTAGCCGACCAACTCCTGCTGAACCTGGACCAGCCGGACGAAGCGATCGACAACGTCTGGCGCGAAGAAATCGGCAAACGACTCGCCGCCTACCGAGCCGGCCAAGCGGAAACCGTCACCTGCAAATGGATGGGACGCCCGTAGCGGATCTGTTCCGACCGGACGAATGCGGCCCGCGTTACACAAGTCATCGTACGAGAAATGTATCGTACGAGCCCGCGTGTAACGTGAACGGGGGGCAGCATGAGAACATCCCGTCCGAGGTTGCGCGCACTGCGGTACGCGACTCAATTGAAGGGAAGGAGAGTGTGGAAAATCTCGATGGGGGCGCCGACGTTCGAGCGGGCGTGTCCTGAACGATAGGAGAAGGAAAGTTCCTTTGTGAGCCGTTCGTTCCGCCAAGGACTCGAGTCCAGGAGCCCTATCTTCTTAGGATCTGAACTCATCGCCTCCCCTATCTCCCGGCCCCACTCCTTAGCGTCACCTTCCTGGATATAGCCAAGCATGCCGGCGGCGGTATCGTCCCGCGCGTACCGCCCGTCAAGGAAACACCCGAGACCATCGCGGCCAAGGTATGCCGAAGCTCGATGGTTAGGCCCCAGTCGCTTGGATTCAAAACGCAGCCGAGGACGCGGGCGGCCGGGTCCACCGTCAATGCGGATATCCAGCCTTCTCCGTCTCTTGCCCTTTCGGACGGGATCATGTACACGCGGTTCCTCGTGGACACTGAACCAATCCGCCCAGGGCGGTGCCGCCGTATCATCGAGAACCTCATCAATCGCCCGGACAAGTTCTCCCGTGATGTCTTCCTCCTCGGAATGGGCGAATTCGCCGGGCGTCAGCTTTGCGTAACCCATTCCCAAGAGGATATGGGCGTTTCGAACAAACGCCTTCGCATAAGTGCCACCGTTGGCGGATACACCGGGCGGCTGATGGGTTGTCCTCTCCCTCAAGTCTTGCCCCTCCGTATGATGGACTCGGAGATGATGTCTCTGGCATCAAGTCTCGCCTGGGTCCGCGTCCATTGGAATCTCTGCATGGGCTTCAGAATATAGGTGCTATCGCCGTCATAGGCGCGAAGATTGCGGTCGAAATAGACCCACTGGGCTCTTTCCTGGCGAATCTGTCGGCGGCACTCTTCGAGCGCCGCGGCCTGGGACGTTCCCGCTCGCAGAACAGGAACCTGCCCCTTGCGATGGGTGGCTCTGGCAAGACCGATACGGACCATCCCGGATTGGCCATCATGGACGATCTGGACATCGTGCTTTCCAGAGAATTCGCCGCGTATGTAATCATCAAGCTCTCGCCTCAAGTATGAGCCGTAGGAACGCATTTCCGCTTGATTCGGCTTGCCAATCGCTTCTTGCCCCAATCTTCCGTCGTTCAGCGCTAGCTTCACCCGCACGAGATCGTGAACAAGCGCTCGCTCCTTCTGTGACAGCCCAAGCGATTCATTGACAAGAGAATTCAACTCAGATACCAGATCGTCTTCTATCACCGATGTGATCTTGGCAACCGACGCACATTCTGCATCTTCCCATAGCCTTCCATCTTGGTAGGCGCGTTTTGTCGCCGTTGCCAACTCATCATGGAATGCAGCCCAGTTCTTCAAATCACGTCTGGACATTTCCATCAACGAGGTAGGCATGGTACGAAGGGCCTTCAAGGTGGATCTGTCGCGGCCTATACCGAGTTCACTTGATGTTAGAAACTCATAGTAGAACGCGAAGTCAGAACTCAGAAACAAGGACAGCGCTTTCAATATCTCGCGATCAACCGTTGGACTAGTAACGCCAATCTGCCGCGGGGGAACAACAATGAAATCCCCAGAATACACGGCGAAGCGCCGGGCGGCATCGACGATGACATGAGGGCCCTTACAGACAGCCAAGCCAGCTTTGCCACCTCGCAATCGCAGGAGCGTCTTCTTGTTGGTCTCCAATGCGTCCGGTGGGAACGCAAAGAAGTCGCGCATCCTTTTAAGTGGCTTGACGTTCAGGACTTGCTTTCCGATCAACTCCTCCACAAGTTCCACGCCCTTGGGAGGACTAGTCGCATCGCCATCCCTCAGTTGCGGCCCTTCCCTTACGACGAGGAGTTGCTTCTCGTGCATATCCCCGATAGTCAGGAACCGCCTTTGAAGTGAGCGCAGGAACCGCACGTCCAGATCAGAGCCCCATAGCCCCACCTTCCATAGGTGCCCCTGGCCGCCAGAAACATTGGCAACCGGAATATCTCGAATCTCACTGGCATTGACGATAATACTCCAGCTTTCGTTGCGTCTTCTGTCAACTGATGGCCTCGTCGCTTCCTGGTTGGCAATGAGCGGGGCATACGTACGGGTAACCTCATTCTCATCGGGTGGCTCACCCTCCGGCAACCTCGGACAATAGAAGAAGCTTGCTGCTGGGTGCGTAAATCGCCCGCCTGAAATGACATGGCGCAGATTCGAGAAGTTGATGATCGTGTGGACCCGCATATCACGGGAGAACTGGGAGCGAAAGCTCTGGGCAGCTTCTTCAAAGAGCGTCATGGCCGGAAGAAACAGAGCAAGTTCGCCCCCCTCATCAACGTATTCCGCAGCGCGCCAGGCGAAGGCCCTTGCCATCTGGTAGTTTCCCACAGGCCGATGCTTACTCTCTGCCTTCATCCAAGCGAGAACAGGCACGTCTTCGTTGCGAATATTCCTTGATTCCAACTGCTTCCAGGGGGGGTTGCCTACTACCCAATCAGCTTTCCTGCTAGCGAAGACACGCCGCCATTTGGCATCATCGTCAAAGAAGTTCCCACAGAATATGTTGTCTCTGAGATGGGGAAGGCGCGGCTTCGGCCCCGGCCGACCATTTGCTTCAAGATCGGGAGGATGAATATAGTCCAGCAACGTGAGAATCAGGCTGAGTTTGGCTACACGACAGGCATCCTCGTCCGTGTCGACCCCGAAGAAATGGGTCTCCACGAGTTCGCGGAGGTCCTGGACCCTCGGCTGCTCGCCCGAGGGTGGGAATTCCTTCTCAATGAGGCGTCTGAACGCCTGGACCAGGAAGGCGCCTGATCCACATGACGGGTCAAACACGCGCATGCCTCTTTCGAGCGGTCGGTGTTCTTCCAACTCAGACAACATGAGATTCACTACCGGAATCGGTGTGTAATAGGCCCCAGCGGAGCGCCCTCGGCTCAGGTTTCCATCCTTTCCCGGTGTGTGGAGGAACTGCTGATACACAATGGACAGAACCTCAATCGGGATGTAGGAGAAATCGTATGCCTTGAAATCCAGGTGGAGTTGCCACTGGTCGGTGCCAAGCGGTTCATCGCCCAGAAAAGTACCCGCAACGCGTGCGATATGCTCGTCTCTGAGCCCACTGCGGCGGCGAAAGTCAATTGGGAACACCTCGCCATTCAACCACTCATCCAGCCTCTCCGAAAGTGCCTGGAGCCCATCACATGTCGCTTTGCGACCAAAGACACAGTCGGCATCGATGCCCCATTTGTCCAACTTTCGGGATGACAGGATTTCTCTGTCTCGGAGATAGCGCAGATAGACATACTTGCCTATCAGTGTGTGTGAGACAGTTCGGTCAAGATCGCCGGACTGCTGCAACCACATATCCAGCATCCGGAGATTGTCAAGCAGTTGCCAGTCAACCCTGTGATCGGAGCGGATGTGGGGCCCCCAAGTCTGCCAGGTCTCCCCGGTGTCAATGGCTGCGGCGCTGAGGGTTCCAGCGATTCTGACGAGGTCCGCTCTATGAAACTCCCGCTCTACCTTCGTCACGGCGCTGCTGGTACGCCCCTCGGGTTGGCGAGAGAAACCGGGATATACACGCACGGCCTTGGGGCTGTTGACGATAACGAAGGGAACAGTGTCCTGGTTCCACACCAGACGATGGACATCCTTGGCCTGGGTCTCAGAAGCCACATCACAGACGTACACCACCGGAATGGCCGTCGTGTCGCTCTGTTTGAGCGTATAGACGCCTTTCAAGCAGCACGGATCGCGCCTGGCCTGACGAAACAGGTGTCCGTAATCGACAACACGATCAAAGGCTCCGCTATCGTCTCGCAGGTAGCTCCCGGAATCCGCGTATCCCAGCCTCTCAACAAGCTCGTCGAGTATCATGCGTGTTGCTTAGCCCATCACCGAGAGAGAATTCCACAGGGAGACGCGCTTGCGTCACCCTGTCAGACTGCATCCACTTCACCCTGCCTTGCTTAGAGTTATTGTGCGCTCATAGACTGTAATGATCAAGGAGAATCTCGAGGCACGTGGTAGCCCTGTCATGCACGCTATCCGCGTACACCGCAAATGCGGCACATGTCCAGTCACGAATCACTGGGACCAGGGTCCGGGTCGGGTTCGGGGAAGTTCAGGTGGGCGAATGGGCCGAAGAATTTGCGGGCTTGGGGGTCGTAGGCTTTCGCGGCCTGGATTTCTTCGTTGAAGGAGCCGAGGTAGTGTTTTTTGCCGCGGTGGGTGATCTCGGCGACCCACTTCTGCTTCCGCTTGTCGTAGCGGACGCCCTTGTATTGCGAGCGGGCCGGGCGGGGCTTGCTGTTGTAGAGGTTCTGGGCGCGGGTACAGACCCTCAGGTTGGCCCGCCGATTGTTCGTGCCGTTGCCATCGATGTGGTCGACGACCCGGTCGTCGGGCGCGTTCATGAGTTCGCGGTGCATCAGGATCGTCTTGCCCTTCTCGGCCCGGATGGCGTAGACCTTCGAGCCCGTCACCATCGCGGTCCACTTGTACCGGCCCAGAGCGGCGTAGTCGGCGGCATCGACGGTGGCGAAGTAGCCCTTGGTCAGGCCGATGTAACGGACGGTGTCGTCCTCAGGGGCCGGGGGCTTGGTCCAGCGGGCCGGCTCGCGCCGCGCGCGGAAATTGCGGCACGTGCTGTTGGACAGGACGGGGCGCAACTGGCCCGGCGCGGTGTCGCTGTTGACGCAGGTCAGCATGGGCGCCCAGCCGGCGAGCAGGTTCATCATCGCCCGGCTCGGCTGGCCCGCGGCGTAGATACAGCGGTGACAGATGCGAGGCGGCATGGCATCCTCCTTCGGCAGTCAGTATGCAGTCTCGTGCGGCCGGCGGCCGCTATGTCTCTGCAGAATCTCAACTGCAAATACCATGCCAGAGTTAATCATTCACATAACACCGCAATCAGGCGATCTAAGAGGATTGCGGCG
Source organism: Sedimentisphaerales bacterium (assembly GCA_028277585.1). GTDB lineage: Bacteria > Planctomycetota > Phycisphaerae > Sedimentisphaerales > Anaerobacaceae > Anaerobaca. The sequence continues at coordinate 4,558 of JANQFY010000057.1, read as the reverse complement.
TGTCAGGAAGGGAAGGTCCGGCTGCCAGATTGGCACCGGCGGCGCGCTCTAGTCGGCGCCGCTGGGCTCGGCGGGCAGGTTGGCGCGGTGCAGTGTGGCGCGTCGGGGCCGGTCGCTGGATTTGGGGAGCTTCGCCAGCGTTTGCAAGGACGTGATGGTGTGGGGGTGGTCGGGGCCCAGCCTTTCGCGGCGCCCTTCGAAGACCTCGACCAGGAGGCGCTCGGCCTCCTCGGGGCGATTCTGTGCGGCGTACGAGACGGCCAGGTCGTGTTTGGACTGCAGCGTATCGGGATGGTCGGGCCCCAGCTCGGCCTGCTGGGCGGCGACGACCCGGCCCAGGTGCCTCTCGACGGCTCGATGGCGCCCTCGGCTCTGGTCCAGCATGGCGGACGTATGGGCCAGGCGGAGCATCAGGGGGTGGTTCTCTCGCAAGCATTGTCGCGCAGTCGGCAGCGCCTTGCGGAGCAGTTTTTCGGCCTCGGGCAAGCGGCCCTGATCGACATACAGGCGGGCCAGCCCGTGGGTGGACATCAGCGTGTGCACATGCTCGAAGCCGATGTCGACGTACTGGGCCTTCAGGACCTGAGAGAAGAGCCGCTCGGCCTCCTCGAACCGCCCTTGCTCTCGGTACACATCGGCCAGGGCGCTGGAATAGACGCGGTGCCAGTTGTGGCTATCGCCCCCGGGCCATTCGGCCAGCGTCTTCACGAAGAGGGCTTCGGCCTCGTCATAGCGGCCCAGCGCCGCGTAGGTCCGGGCCAGGTTGCACGTCGCGAAGGGGTGCCCCCCAGGGTCGATGGTCGGGCGCAGCGCGGCGAACGACGCAGCGGCGGTGTGGTATTGCCCCAGATGGTAGCGCGCCACCGCGATCTGATGGGTGTTGCCCAGCCGCCGACACAGGTTCTCCATATCGCGGTAACGGCCCTGGTCCTCATAGATCCAGGCGAGCAGCGCCGCCACCTTTCGGGTGGTCGGGTGGTCCCGGCCCTGGTTCTGGCGGTAGAGCGGAATGGCCTTCTTCAGTTGCTGTTCGGCCAGTTGCGATTCGCCCAGCTCGCGATACGTCCAGGCCAGGGTCCACCGGATCGAAGCCTCGACGAGAGGGCGATCCTGGAATTGCCCTTCGAGGCCCTGCGACGCCATGTCGAGCAGGACCGTCACCTTCGCCTCGCCGATCGGGATGCGGGAAACGGCGCCCAGGACGTCGGTCTGGAGGTAGGCGGCGATCGTCTCGGCGTCGTCGCGGGCGCGTTGGGCGTCGAGAGCGAAGAGCATCGAGATGACGGCGCCGATCAGGGAGACGACCAGCACGGCCGCGACGCCGCCCACCAGCGCCCGGTGGCGGCGTACGAACTTGCGGACCCGATACGCCACGCCGGGCGGCCCCGCGATTAAGGGGCGGTGCGCCAGGTAGTTGCTGATGTCGTCGGCCATCTCCGAAGCGGAGCGGTAGCGCTGGTCCCGGTCCTTCCGGAGCGCCTTGAGCGGAATCCACTCCAGCTCGCTGTGCAGCCGTCGGATCAACATCGTGACATCGGTGCGCCGCCGGTGGGCGATCTCGGCCACTTCCTTGCCGAGGCGTGTCAGGCGGGTGCTGGGCGTCCGGGGCTCCTTCTCCAGGATGATCCGGCGGATGCGCTTGAGCCCGCCGCGGCGAAAGGCCTGGGGATCGAAGGGCAGCACGCCGGTCAGCAGGACGTACAGGAGCATCCCGAGCGAGTAGATGTCCGAGCGCGTGTCGATGTCCACGTCACCCATCTCGGCCTGTTCGGGGCTCATGTACTCGGGCGTGCCGAGCAACTGGCGGACCTCGGTGAACAGCGTGGGCCCCGAGAAGGGCTGGCTGATCGCTTTGGCGACGCCGAAGTCGATGATCTTCGGGATGGGCGTCTCTTCCTCGACCGAGACGAGAATGTTCGACGGTTTCAGATCGCGATGGATGATCCCCTTCTGGTGCGCGTGCTGGACACCCTGACAGACCTGCTGGAACAGACTGAGGCGCTCCACCACGCTCAGGCGATTGCGATCGCAGTACTCCGTGATCGGCATGCCGGTGACATATTCCATGACGAAATACGAGCGGCTCGTGTCGGTCGTGCCCGCGTCGAGGACCTGGGCGATGTTTGGGTGGTGCAGCAGCGCAAGCGTCTGCTCTTCGGCCCGGAAGCGCCGGATGATTCGTTGCGAATCCATGCCCGGCTTGATCACCTTCAGCGCCACGGGGCGTCGGATCGGATGCTCCTGCTGCGCCAGGTAGACGATGCCCATGCCGCCCTCGCCCAAGACGCGTTCGAGTCGATAGCGGCCGATCCATTGGCCCAGGCGCTCGCCCGCCGCGTCGAGGCCCGCCTGAGCGCGGAGCGTCGAACGCGGATCGTCGCCGGCCGGTTCGGGGCGGGGCGATTCCGCGGCCCCGGCATCCTCGTCTTCGAATCCCAGCGCCACGAGCCGACTGATCTGATCGGGGCTCAGACCGAACGGGGATTTGCGTCCACCATCATCCATGCTGACGCTGTCTCTTTCTTGCCGCTTCGCTGGGTAGTTTCGCTCACTGCAACTATATTCCGGTTCTAGTGAGCCTCTTGCGCCATTTCCGGGAGAAACTTGCGGACGGCCTCGATTTCTTCGGCCAAGTGCTCGTCCCCGGCGACTGAGCGGCGCACGTGCTCACGAAAGGCGGTGCGGAAACGCCGCTTAACGGTGACGATCATGTTCGAGGCAACGGACCCGCCCACCACGCCGTGCCGGGCGCAGACCGTCTCCAGAGACGGTGGAGGCGTTTCCTCCAGAATCGGCTGGAGCACCCGTTCGCTGAAGACGCGCCAATGAACCGTTTTGCCGTCTTCGTGACACTTCGCCTCGACGTGATTGAGCACCCGTTCGAGCAGGACCGACATCCAAGCCTGGTTGAAGGCCTGCTCCGGATCGGCGCCGTCGCCGGGATGGACCAGCTCCGAAGGCTCGACGAAATCGAGGGGCACCAACTTGCCTCGGGGGCGGCGCTTCTGCGCCGTCTGTTTGTCGCGCACCTTGGTGACGTACCGATCCAGGGCCAACAGCAGAAACGAACGAAAGCGCCCCTTGGCCGCGTCGGCGTTCTCCACGAGATGGCGCTCCAGCACAACCTCATGAAAGAACCCCTGCGTCAGATCCTTGGCTTGCTCGTTGTTGCACCCCTTGCCGCGCAGATAACAGTAGACCGGCTTCCAGTAGCGATCCGCCAGTAATCCGATCAGAATACGGTTCTCTTCCTCGGCGCCGGACCCAACCTCGTCGATGAGCGACCATTGGGTCGTCAGAAACGCCTGCTCGGCGCTGCCCATAGCGGTGTAGTCGTTGCGTCTCATGATCCGTCGACTCCAGCTAATGTCACGGGAACCTCTAAGCTCGGTTCGATGCGACCCGGTCGACGTGATCGGCGCCAGGTTCGATCACGCGATGGACCAAACAACACGACCCAGTCTAACCAACCTCGGCGGACATGCAAGCGCCGACGGTAAGAATTTTTCGGCGCTCGACGAATCGGTCTCGCCCACATCTGTAGACGCCGGCGGTCCTCAATCGCCCGCAAAAATAAAGAGGGAATCGGGCGCAGGATAAAGGGGTCTTTCCGGTATATGTCAGTATAAACCCTTGGTAGGCGAAATCAGTCCAAGCGTTCTCACGAATTCGAAACGCAGCACCTTTTCTGGTCCACCCGATTGCCGCGGTCCCACGAAGGACCCTGTACGCCCGGGAGGCGTGCGCCATGCCGTCCCAGGACATCACAATCCGTCCCACCTCCGGCGCCGAGACCGAGGCGCCCGGAGCGAACCGTCCTTCCGCCGTCAGCTCACCCTGCTCTTGCCGAGGTTGTGTAACCACTATATCTGCTCTAAGGCCCCGCGCGCCCCCGAGCGTTGGTGGAGAGGGCCCCCGCACTGGCCGGCGTCGGGGCCCCCGGCGCACCCCAATCAACAGGAAGAGATGAGAGGTCGGAGAATGGCTGCATCGAAAGCACGCCGGCCGACATAGGTACATGCCAGGGAAGACATGCTCAGTCGGCCGGTCATGCCTGATCACTACGAAAGGAGTATGATATGTTGACCGAAAAGTCCAGCACATTTATGAGGCGCACGATCGGTCCGGTCCTGGCGGTCTTGATCCTGGCAGGCGGCGCCGCCGGCGGCGACATCTACGTCGACGCGGGCGGGCCCTACGAGGCCGAGGTCGGCGAAGAAATCGAGTTCGACGCCAGCGCCTCCTTCATCCGCGACGGCAGCCCGATCCAGGGCTACTATTGGGACTGGAACGGGGATGGCCGTATGGAATGCTTCAGCGGCCCAGAAGCCACCCACACCTGGCAATCCGCCTTCGAAGGCGAAGTGCGGGTCTACATCTTCCACAACGGAGGCGTCGACTGGGACAAGGCCAAGGTCAAGGTCACAGGTCCCGAGACGCAACTGGTGGTCACCCTCCACTCGAATGCCGACCTTCATCTCTTCGGCCCGAGCCAACAGCACGTGGGCATCAATTACGACACCGGTTTCTACGAGATGGGAATTGCCGGCGCGATCAT
>JANQFY010000043.1 GCA_028277585.1 Sedimentisphaerales bacterium | reverse complement strand
CGTCCGTGTTCATGACATGCCTTTCCGTGTTGCGATGTGATGCCGCGATGGCGACGCTCGTCCCGGCGTCGGCCCCCAACGGCGTGATGGAAACTTCCCGCAGCCGCCCGATCTTCACCAGCGCGAACCCGCGCGGCGAAGACAAGGTGCGACCATTCAATTCAATCTTGCTTCCGGCGGCGATACGTTCATGTTCGACCGGCTCGACACCGACCGATGCCTGGAACGTGAACCCGCCGGTGGTCATCTCTACGATCTGCCTGGCCGCTTCACCCGCGCCGCTCATGACGCCGGTGACGATCAGGCGACCACCGACCACGCGGGCCTCGCCGTGGCCGATCGCGCCCGAGACGGTCGCGTTGTGATCGGCCAGCAGCGGCAACTGGCCCGAGGCGTCCAGACCATCAAGATCGATGGCCACGTCGCCCCAGCCGGGCACCCGCATCACACCGCCGGTGTAGGCGACGATGCTGATGCGCGGGCGCTTGGGCTCACCACCGGCCTCGATGGCGACCTCGGGAGCGGCCAGCAGAAGGTTGTCGATTGCAGTGGTGGTCATTCGGACACCTCCACCTTGGTGCCCGCCGGGAAGAACCGCACCCGCGCGTAGTCGTCGGAAGTCCCCGGGTTGTCGGGGGGATCGATCACGGTCACCACGCCGACCACGTCGAAGCTGGTGCGAACGCCCAGGTCGTGCCTGGCGCACACATATCGATGCGCCCGCACCGCCTGGCCGAACCGCAGGTTGGCCACCCAGCAGAAGTGGGTCCAATGGCCCCAGCGATCATTGTCATAGAGCCAGTCGGCGGCGGCGTCGATGGCCTCCTTCGTCCAGTAGGTGATGCCCGATGACGGCTGAGTGCCGACGTTGCCCTCATCGTCGGTCACCAGCGAATGGCCGCGATCCGGCGAGACGATGCCGCGCTCGGCCAGCAACGCCAGGTCCGCTTCAGTGCAGTCCAGGCCGCGCAGCTTCAGCTCGCCGGTCGCGCCCTTGAGGCTCTTGGGGTAGAACAGCGACATCGACGAGTCGGCCGCGCCGGGTCGGCCCATATCGCTGCCGGGCCACAGGCCCATGATCTCGTCGAAGTCCTCGCGCAGCCAGTAGTGCCGCTTGGTCGTCTTGGCCATATCAGTCTCCTTGGTCACGGTGGAATCCTTTCTTCAAGTGGACCAGTTCACGCTCGACTGTGCTCGGGCTCACGCCCAGCGTCGAAGCGATCTCTTTCACGTTCATCGCCGCCATGCGGCACTCGACGATCCGGCGCTGCCGGTCGGTCAGGCTGTCGAGGTATTCCTGCACGATCATGTCTTCCAGCGGGCTCGACCGGGACCAGGCGCTCATGCCCACCGGGCGGTGCGGGCTGGACGCCGACTCGACGTGGTAGGCCTCGGTCGCATCGGTGCCGTCCCGCTCGCTGTCGCTTGCCGTGGGCAGGTCGGGCACCGGCTGCGGCTCGTTTTTCAGTTCCGCCCGCAGCCGCTCGGCCTCATTCTTCGCCCGCGACGAGATGCGGTGTTTGGCCAAGCCCTCGTCGCCTTTGGCCTTCCAGACCTGCCAGCCCGCCAGGAACAGCACCTGCGCGATGTCCTCCGACCGGTGCCAATCGTGGCCCAAGTCGAACTTGCGCAGGATATTGCGCGCACACGCCTTGGCGTAGCGATCCAGTCGGTCCAACACTTCCTTGTGATCTGGCATGCCATCTCCTGCGGGCCGCACGTCGGCCCCTATCTTCTCATCCAGTTCCTGAGGCGAAACCCCGTCACGGAATCTTCGGGCGGGCGGAGAGTTTCTCGCGCCCCTCTCTGGTTATCTATGCCATCCGCAGCGGCGCGCCCCGGAGGCCATGCTCTACATCTGCACCATGGCCAGTCCTGTTGCGCCCGCCGGGCGGGCAGCGGTGCGTTTCACCACTACATCCGCCGAACCGGGCGATTTGCCGCGCGGAGGGGGTATTAGTCAATTACCCGGCGCAGAGCGAAGATGATTAGACTTTCCGAAAAAGCATCGCCGCCCATTCCTTACTTACCCCGCCGAGGCTCGAAGTGACGGGGCTGTTCGCCCTCCACCTTTGTTTTTTTGCGTGGCGGGCCGATCCTTCGCAGAAATCTCCGTAAGCCTCAAAAAAAAACAACTTGCGTCATTGACGCCAGCATCCGCTTCTGCTAACCTCCGCAATCGACCGCCCTACGGTGGGGTTGGCGGACGACTCTTCTCCGGGCGGGAACCTCTCTATCTGTCGTTGCAGCAGGGGTGTGATGTCGAAGAAGAAAAGGAAAAGTAGAGCGCGCAAACCAGCGCCGAAGCCGCCTGAGGCGAGCCGGGCCAAGAAGGCCCTGAACATCGCCTTGCCTGTCCTCACCGTCGTCGTCCTTGCCCTCGTCGCCTACCTCGTCTTCTTCTCGAACAAGCCCTCGACTTACACGCCTTCTTCTCCGTCGCCACACGGTATCGCCGCCAGCTCGTTTGATGCGCCGAAGTTCACGCGTAAGGCTCAGACGCTCAATGACCTGCTCGACCTGCCCGTTGAACAGCTGGCCGATGTCGGTATCGCTGAGATGAACCTTCTCTGCGCCGTCGGCTTGCCGGGCGCGGAGAAGCTCAACATCGACCAGCGTCTGGCAACGCTCGACCGCTGGGCGGCGCGCGTCAAGCACGAGACCGATCGCCACCTCTACAGGTTCGTCCAGAACCCCGGCAACTACGAGAACTCCGAAGGCTATTTCCGCATGCTCATGCTGGTCACGGTGCTTCAGCAGGACTTCGGCGTCCACTACAACAAGCAGCGCATCCGCGACGTGGACTTCCGCCGTTCGCAGGACCTGTTCATCCATGGCATGATCGGCGACGACAACGGCGGCACCTGCGTGTCCATGCCCGCGATCTACACCGCCGTCGCCCGGCGGCTGGGCTACCCGGTCAAGCTGGTCCTCACCAAATCGCACACCTTCTGCCGCTGGGACGCCCCCAACGACCGCATCAACATCGAAGGCACCAACCAGGGCATGAACAGTTTCTCCGACGAGTACTACCTCACTTGGCCCGACAAAGTCTCCGAGGCCGAGGCCAAGCACAATCGCTACCTCATCTCGTTGACGCCCGCCGAGGAACTGGCCAGCTTTCTGGCCTCGCGCGGCCACTGCCTGATCGACAACGGCCGGACGAAGGAGGCCTTCAACACCTACGCCGCCGCGAACCGGCTAGCGCCCAAGCATCCGGCCTATCTGGCCTGGGCGCGGGACGCCCAACGCCGCCTCCTGCCGCCGACTTTCGCCCGGCAGGGATTCCGCGAGCCGCCCATGGTCTACCGCAACGATCCCATGGCCGACATCGAGCGGATCAACGCCATCAACCGCGCCAACATGCGGAGAATGCAACCGCCCATGCCGGGCGTACTACAACCGCCAATGCCGCCTCGACAGAACCTGGGCCTGCCGCAACCATACCAGCCGCCGGTGCCCGGGCAGCCGCCGAGGCCGTGAGAGAAGAACATGAAAGGCACTGAACGACCCAAGGAAAGGGGTACGAACATGAAAACTCGCGTGATCGCCGTCTTGGTGGCCCTCGCGGCCGTCGCTGTGTTCACCACCGAAGCCTCCGCCATGTACCACGCCGGAATGGGCGTGTTCATGCAAAGAGACCCGGGTGCCGGTGCTGGAGGCCATGCGCGCATGGGCGCTGGTGGGACACCCGCCGCGGCCGGTCACTTCATCCCCCGCGACCCGACCGGCAGCAACCAGTACGCAGACGGGATGAATCTGTACGAGTATGTGCAGTCTCGTCCAACGATGGGTCTTGACCCCGAAGGTACGCGGGTAATCTATGGAAGCAAGTATCATAGATCGCTATTCGTTCATACCGCTGTCTCTGAACGTAACTCAGAAAAGACCATGCAGGCTGTAGGCGCTTATGGCAGCTTCCAGCAATACCAGAGATACAAGAGCGTCGGCACGCGCTTCATGCGCCGCTACCGTCCTGGCAGGAAGAAGTGGCGAAGCATGCGGACGTCAAAGTATGCAAACTGGCAAGCCACGATTCCTTTCGAATGCCTCATGGAAGACGGTCGTCTGTATGTTCGGCAGGCCAAATCCTACAGTCCAACAAAGAATATTGATGTCGAGACAAATCTGAAAGAAGGTGGCGGCATCAAGATTCCTCTCCCGCTGGGGTTTGGGATATCCGCTGGATGGAGCGGCAGTTGGACAGTGAATGTCGACCCCAAAGATGATATCGGTGCTCCTGATGAAGATGGTGCTGCCGTATTGGAGGGAAGAATTACCGCTTGGTGGATTGAGAAGAGGAATTGGTCAATAACCGCCTCTTGGAATTCGATCAAGGCGAGCACCGGAGGCCCAGGAGGGCATGACGTTTTGGCGCAGGCAAGCAGTAAGAAATACACTGTTAGGTGTAAGTGTAATCCCAAAACGGGTAAACCCGAGATCGATATCACGCTAGGACAGTAGTGCCCTATGAGGGGCTGCCGCAAATAGTATCGGAAATAGCAGATGAAGAAATATCTAATATATGTGTTGATTGCTTTGCTGGTCGCTGGCGCGGCAACTTTGATTGTCTGGCGTGCGGTTAATCCGCGTTGGCGGGTTGCGGAGATAGTCCCATTCACGCATCAAACATTTCATGGAATCGATTTCACACATCCGCCGCTTGTCAATTGTGGTTGGGGTGTGGGCCTCTTTGAAGGAGAGACCGCCGACGGCCAGATGAAGATACAAGTAGTTCGAGACGACAAGGCTCAGCCGCTTACGATCATGATCAATGGCCAATCGTATGGGCAGGTGGCAGAGGGAGACCGGTTAGAGATCGACTACGGCCCAAAGGTCAAAGTCAACGGCGAGGAACGCCAGCCACAGGCTGTGGAGAACCAGGCTGCAACTGAAGCCGTCGAGCAATGATGAGCACCGGGTAGTTGAAGATCGAGACTTGACTTGACAACGCGCCCTGCCCCACAGGCAGGGCGCGTTTTGTTCAAGTGGCGGCACTATCGCTGGTCGGCAGCCTCGGCGGATGTCCACGCAGATGCCAGAACGAACCACTCCTTGGCTCGTGCTTCACCGCGAACGTAACTCGCCCGTTCTCAGTGAACCACAACCACCTTGCCCCTCTCCCACGCGAACTCGATTGTTGTCAGGAACCCTCTGCACGCGTTCCCGTGGCATCAGGAGAAATCTCCTTTTCCAAGTACCTTGCCGCCTTCCGGGACTGCGCCCGGAAGGCGTGGCCGCTTCGCGGCAGTTGAATGTGGATAGGCTGTCCGATGTGAAGAGAGAACATCTTCACAGATCGGAGGCCGCGATGGTCAGCCAGGATTCGTTCACCGAGTACTACGCCCCGCTGCTGGACGACACCTACGACGTCGTCGACCGGATCGTCATCAATGCATACAACGGCATTGCCAGTTCCCCGGGCGGGTTCCGTTGGTGGTGGCACAACCTGCACGGCACGTTCGATAATCTGGACGATACACACCTGATGCGCATGGCCGGTCGGTTCTCCCGTCGGGTGCGCGGATGGGCCAAGAAGAACGATATCCCCATCATCGACTGCAAAGAGGGGGCCCGCAAGCATCGCATCGCCAAGCAGTACATCCCGGACAATCCTGCATTCCGTGGCATCTTTGCGGTACTGGTCGCTCGCATGCCTGCACCCGTTTGGCGCGTGCTTCGCTTTGAGAGTGGCGGCTTCCACATCAAACGCCGCGGCCCCATGCCGTTCGTGAATCATTACTTCTTCCACATCATGGATGCCCAGTGGGGGCATGTGACCATCGCCATCTGCGGCCATCCGCCGTTCAAAGCGATGGTCATGCTCAACGGCCATGAGTACACGGCTTGCCTTGCCCGTCGCCGTGGCGTCGAATTCACCAAGGACGGCAATTGCTTCGTCGAGATATCCGATTCGCGGCAGTTGGCGGAAGCTGCAGACGCCTTGCGGTTCCAGGCCGCTATAGGGCAGCTTCGCCAGGTCTGCGATCGGTGGATATACAAGTGCCTGTGCTTTGGGCTGTCGTTCGATGAGCAGAAGCGAAGCCGCTTCGAGTACAGCTACTCCGTCTACCAGATGGAGTACAGCCGGAACCTGCTGTTCCGCAACGGCCGGCAGATGGAACGCGTCTTTGACGGCGTGATTGACCGGACGCGCCGTCTCCTGGACATCCGGCGCGTGCTGAAGATCTTCGGACAGCGTCAGAGGCGGCTCAAACGTATCGGACCATCGCCCCGTGAACAGCTCGTAGTCGAGATGCCTGTGTATGACTTGACGGTTTTCAAGCTTCACTTCGGCAAGGTGACCCTCAAGCTCTATACCAAAGGCGAGTGCGTGCTGCGAACCGAGGCCATCGCCCACAATGTCGGCGACCTTCGATGCGGTCGCGTCCTTGAGAAGTTCAACCACATCATCGCCAGGTTGGACGAACTGCTCACGCGGTTCCTCGATGCGATCCAATGCGTCGATACCGCCTGGGTATGGGAAGGCCAACTTGACGAATTCCCCAAGCCCAGCCTCGTCGGCCAGACCCGCGTCGGTGGCATCGACGTGAATCGCCCTCGCACCCGAGCCGCCATGGAGGCCGCCGTAACCCTGGCGCTGAGTCCTTCCGGGTTCACCACCGCCGAGCATGCCGAGCAGGTTCAACATCTTCTGGGACCGGAGGGCAAGGACTACACGGCCCGCAAGTCCGCCTACGACCTCAAGAAGCTTCGGGGCAAGGGGCTCATCGAAAAGACCCATGATCGCTCGCGGCGCTACCGCGCCACGCCGAAGGGGCTGAGGGTCATGACCGGCCTGATCGTCCTCCGCGAAAAGGTTCTCAAACCGCTGTTGAACAACCTGGGCCGATGCAAGTCTGGACCGCCAGCCATCAAGGCGTCCCCACTGGATGGGTGTTACCGAAAGATTCAGCATGGGATGCAAGACCTGTTCCGCCAGTTGCACTTTGTCGAACAAGACACCATCAGCAATGTTTTGTCGATGTGAGCCCCATAAGGCGCTATTC
>JANQFY010000507.1 GCA_028277585.1 Sedimentisphaerales bacterium | reverse complement strand
ACCAGAGTTCCGCAGGGCAGACCGGCACCGGCGCCTTTTCAATGACCGGCAGCAAGAAATGGGTCGCTGCAACAGTCGCCATCGCGCCGGCTTCTGGCGGCATTGAAGAGGGCGACCTGCTCGTCGCGGCGGTTGCAGTGGACGGAAACAAGAAGAATCAGCTTACGCCGCCGGCGGGGCAAGGATGGATCGAGAGCGATCTCGATCAGCAGTCAGGGGTGACTCTGGGCGTTTGGTGGAAACAGGCGGACGCTTCGGAAGCCTCCAGCCATCAGTTCTCCTGGGGCTCGAGTTCACAGCAGGCCTATGGTTGGATAATGCGGTTCGCCGGCCATGATCCGGCCGATCCAATCAACGCGTGTTCCGTGGGAGGGGGGACGAGTTCTCTTCCGACCAGCCTATCGGTCACGACCACCGTTGGGAACTGTCTCATCCTCCGTATCGGTGGCTTCGACGATGACTCCATTGCTCTGGATAGCCCAGGTCTCGCCGATCATACGCCGGTAACAATGGACGAGAGTAATTCAGGATCAGGCACTTGCTCGGGCGGTGCCGGGTACGTCGTCCAGGAGGCGGCGGGGCCGAGTGGCGTGTCCAACTTCTCATTGACTTCAAGCGAACGGTATCGGGCTGTCACCATTGCCATAGCGCCGAACCCGTAGGGCGGATTAGCCGATCAGAGAGTGCCGGTGTGAGCTGGATGGTGTCACCATTGGGCGTTCGTATGAGTGCAACAGGATGATGATTGTGAGCAGACATAACGCAGGGTCGGTTCTGATCATGGTGGTCTTCGTCATAGCGCTGTTGAGCGCGATTGTCATCGGTATGGTGCAGATGAATACGGAAGAGATTCAGATCATGCGGAATCACCTGGGTGCCGCCGAAGCCCTGGCGATCGCCGAAGCCGGTCTCAACGATGCCCTGGCGCAGTTACGTCTGGATTCGCAATGGGACGATGGATTTACCGACAAGTCATTCTCCGGTGGTGGCACGTACACCGTTGTTGTCGAGTCAGCGAGCATCACCTCCGTGGCCACTTCACCCGGCGGCTACATAGCCCGTGTTCAGGCGGACGTCACGGTGGCATCAGAGGGGCCTCCCTACAGCGTGAACATCGACAGTTTCAAGGTGAATGAATGAAGACGAACGTGACAACCGCATTGGGCATCGATGTTGGCGAAAGCCAGATCAGCATGGTCTTGCTGGGTAAGACCAAGGCGGGATTTCGTTTGCTCAAGGCGGCTCGCGTCCCGCTTCCTGACGGGGCGATCACCGGTGGCCGCATCGTGGACGAGGCGGCTCTGGTCAAGATCCTGCGAGAACTCAAGGGGGCCCTCCGGGCGCGCACCAGACATATCGCCCTGGCACTGCCCACGACCAGCACGGTCAGCCGTGTGATTCGGCTGGAGGAACAGGATCCCCAGCGAATCGCCCGGTACATACGCGGTGAGATCAGAGAATACGCTGCTTTTTCCGGCCGCGAAACAGTCTCAGATTTCCGGGTGACGGCGCCGGTCAGACACAGCGCGGCGGGCAAGGTGTTTCTCAGCGCCATCGACGAAAGTGCCGTCACGGCTGTCACCCAGGCCTGCCGTCGCGCCGGACTGGAAGCTGAGATCGTCGAGCCTGCCGCCGTGGCGTGCACACGCGTGGTCGAAGGGCTGGGGCAGGGATGCAAGCCGTGTGATCGGCGGATGGTGGCGATCGTGAAAGAGGGCATGGTGAACCTGTACGCGTTCCGTGCCGGCGCCGCTGATTTCATCCGAACGGAGAAGGTCGAAGGGGCTACTGCCGGACCGGGCGGTCTTGAAACTCAAGTGGCGACGGAAATCAACGCGCTGATCAGCCATTATCAGAACCAGAATGACGGCCGGGCCGAAGCGTGGAGTGTGACGGTCGTCGACGATATGGAAGTGCCTCTCAGCGACGACGCCATCGAGTCTCTGAAGGCCAACGTGACAGCGGAATCGGTGAGTGTGTGGACCGGCAGCACGCTGTCAGAGAATACGGAGCTGGACCCAAAGGCTGGGGATGACATCTCGATGGTCGCTTTGGGATTGGCGATGCGTTTCCTCGTTGATGATGAACACGATTGCCGTGTCAATCTGCTTCCAATGGCGGCCGCCCGCGAAAAGGCCACGCGGAGAAACGTACTGCTCGTCGCCAATGCGGTCGCTCTTCTGACGTTCTTCGTGATCATGATCGTGGGAGGGCTGAGATTCCTGACCAAGCAGGTGAACCAGGACATTGTGGCGCTGCGACAAGACGAACTGAAGCGACGTCATCGCGCCCTCCCCACCGTAGCCAGTGAGTTGGTGGATCTCGAGAAGAAGAATGCGTTGTTAACGGATGAGCTGGCCGAATTGAAGCGAATCGCTGATTCGCATCTCGATGTGCAATGGGTGCAGTTGCTGGATGACATGAGTCGCGTGACTCCTACTGGCGTACTCTGCGTAACCGACCTGACTGTCGACGGCGATTCGAAGCTGTCCCTGGAGGGGCTGTCGCATTCATACGAGGCGGTGCACGACTTCGCCAAAATGCTCACCCAGTCCGAGCACATTCAACGGGCCTGGGTTGTAGACGCCGATCGTGGTATGGGCCGGGACGAACTGGTTCGCTACGTCGTCGCCTGTACTCTGGCCCCAGGAAAGGCCATCTAGCAAATGGATATGGACCAACTACGCGATTATGCGCAGAGACAGAAGCGTGCTGTCATCGGCGCTCTGTTGGCGGTGGCTGTTCTGAGTTTGCGGCACTGGGTGGTGGCGCCTCATTTGACAGCTTTGCACGCCTCACAGCAGTACGAGTACGCAACCACCGAACGCATCAAGAAGAGCAAGATCTTCAACAATCAGTTGCGGGCCAGGCAAGTCCGGTTCGAGAAGTTGACGGCCCAGTGGGAGTTGTTGTCGGGTATGGCTTTTGGCCCGCTGCAGGCCGACGAGTTCCTGGGAGACCTGGAGGGCTTCTGTGTACAGAGCGGTTGCACCGCCGCCTCAATCAGCTTTCCCAACAATGAGGATCGGGCGAGCAGCGAAGAGGGCCTGGTCATTGTTGGCCGGAGCGCCGTCCTGACAATCCAGGGCCCATACGCCAGTATCATGCGGTTGATCGAAAAACTACAAGCGCGGCCCGAGAAAGTGTGGGTCGACAAACTATCAATCAGAACGAATGAGCGTGATCCAGATCTGGTCACTTGCCAGTTGACGATTGCGATCTACGTGAACCCCGAGAAGGAGACCGGCGGCGATGAGAACACCGCTATACAAGACTGACATCGGGATAGTGCTGTTCCTTTCCTTGTGTATTGCGGCACTGCCGGTTCCGGCCGCTACGGGGGCTGGTTCCCGCGTCGATGTGAGCCAGGACAATCCGTTTGCGCTGCTCCAGGCAGGGGCGCCCGTCGTGCCTGAGGAGACGATGGTTCCTCTCGAAGAGCACCCGGATCTGCTGCTGGAGACCGTCGTGCTGAAGTTTCTCGACGCGACAAGTCTCAAGAGCGTCTTGGAAAAGATGGTGACACGCTGGGGCATGGTCAGTGCCAACGAGCAGAACAACTCTGTGGTGATCTGCGACACTCCTGAGAACCTCGTCAAGGTCCTGGCGGAGATCGAGAAGGCGGACCGTGTGCCGCAACAGGTGATGGTGGAAGTCGTCATTCTTGACGTCAAGCTGGGCAATGATACGGAGATAGGCATCAACTGGGACCTACTCTCCGATGATAACCATGACGTTATCTACCGGCAGAATCTCAGTAGTTCGCGTTTGCGTTCGACCATTGAAGACGCGACGACCATCGGGGAAGCAACCGCCTTCAACTCGGTCGGGCTGGGCGGTGATTTCAGTGTGATTAGCGGCAGTGTTCGACACGTGCTACATGCCTTGCAGCAGAAGAACGAGGTGGAGATCCTGGCCAGTCCAAGCACGCTGGTCGTCAGTGGGCAGTCGGCGACCATCAAAGCCGTCGAAGAGATACCCTACAAGGAGCTGATCGACTCAGCGACGGGAGGGCAGGAGGCCTTGAGCTCGACCCAGTTCAAAGAGGTCGGTGTCAATCTGCAGGTAACTGCCGTCGTGACGGACGGCAACGACATCTTCCTGACGGTTTCGGCCGAGCAGAACGTTCGTACGGGTCAGAGCGAGCAGGGCGTGCCTGTGGTCGATACGCGTCAGGCCACGACGTCTCTGCTCCTGAAGGATGGGCAGATGGTGGTTATCGGAGGGCTGCGCCGCGAGGAGAAGACCGAAGAGATCAGTCAGGTTCCCCTGCTGGGTGACTTGCCTCTCATCGGCTATTTGTTCAAGAGTATCAAGACAGTCACCAGTGAGTCTGAACTGGTTGTTCTGCTTTCCCCTCATATCGATAGAGGCCGGCCCGTGCCCGAGCATGTTGCCGCCAAGTACAAGCACATACGCGGTCATTCCCTTTTGGCGGAGCGGCACGCTAAGGACAAGCTAAGCAAAGAAGAAGACGAGGTCGCGACAGCAGAAGGAGAAGGACTTGACGCGACCGGTGTTTTGAGGCGCTAACCATTAACCCGACAGGCACACGGCATTCGATTTCAGATAGGCTCGTGTGATCGTCCCGGGTGACAGAGAAAGGAGAAGCACCAGTGTTGGGATTATTCAAAAGCAAGAAGAAGACATCGCAGTCGAAGATCCTGATCGTTGACGATGAGCCCGATCTTGCCAGCACGGTTGAGTATCGGCTCAAGTTCGCTGACTACGAGGTGGTTACCGCCGGTGATGGGCAGCAGGGCCTGGAGCAGGCGCGCGGTGAGAAGCCGGATCTGATCCTGCTCGACACCAACATGCCTGTGATGAACGGGCACGAAATGCTTGAGCAACTCCGTGCCGACGCAGAGTTGAAGCATATTCCAGTAATCATGCTCACGGCTCGGTGTGAACCGCAAGATATTGCGGCGGCGTCCGCCCATGGCGTGACGGACTATGTTACGAAGCCATTCGATTTTGCCGAACTGATGGCCAAAATCCAGGCGGTGCTGGCCGACGGCAAGAGCGGGTAGCCCTGGCGATTGTATCCCATGCGGTCCGTGTCTGTGTCATCCACTGGCGCCACTTGGCGACAGCAGTGTCGTCTTACTGGTGCGACTGTCGCATTGTCCTGAAGGAGCATAGCGTTGACTGGTCCACAGAGATTGCAGTTGCTCATTGTTGAGGACGACATTGTTGACCGGAAGTTACTGGAACGGCTTCTGGCTCAATCGTCGTTAGGCGCCTACGATGTCAACTACGCCGATCGCCTGTCCACCGCGGTTGACATGCTCGCGGAGCACTCGTTTGATCTCGTGCTCCTCGATTTGGGCTTGCCCGACAGCCGGGGTATGGAGTCGGTAGTCGAACTTCAGCTGCGGGCGCCCTGCGTGCCGATCATCGTGCTCAGCGGTCTGGATGACGAGAAGACCGCGACCCGGGCCGTGCAGAAGGGCGTTCAGGACTACCTCATCAAGGGGCAGGTGGACAGCACGCTGCTGGTCCGTTCGATCCGGTACGCACTTGAGCGAAAGAAGGCGGAACGGCAATTGCAAGTGGCCGAGCAGCGCTATCGCACCATCTTCGACAATTCCGCTGTCGCGATCATGATGGTCGACGAAGATGGAAATCTCGTGTCGTGGAACAAGTTCACCGAGCATCTGTTGGACATGTCTCATGAGGATCTGCTGGGCCGCGCGGTCAAGTCATTGTACCCACCAGTGGAATGGCAGCGTCTCCGCGACTTGAACATTCGACGCAAGGGCATGCAGCACCACCTCGAGACCCAGATGGTTCGTCGCGGCCGAGAGATCATTGACGTGGATATCTCCCTGAGCGTGCTGCGTGACTCCGACGGGGCGGTTACAGGAACGATTGGCGTTGTGCGGGATATCACCGAACGCAAGCGCATGGAGGGGGCGCTGCTCCACTCTGAGCAACGGTTTCGACAAGTGGTCGAGAACGCCAAGGAGTGGATATGGGAGATCGATGCCGACGGACTGTACACGTATGCCAGCCCCGTGGTGGAGAAGATTCTGGGCTACAAGCCGGAGGAGATTCTCGGCAAGAGGCACTTCTATGATTTCTTTCATCCGGATGAGGGGGAACAACTCAAGGCCCAGGCGTTCGAGTTCATCGAGCGACGGGAGAAGTTCAGCGAGTTTCAGACGCGCAATCTCCATCAGGATGGGAAGATCGTCTGGCTGACGCGCAGCGGCGTGCCAATCCTTGATGATGACGGAGCACTGATTGGGTACCGCGGCGCGGATGTTGACATCACCGAACGCATGCGCACCCACAAGGTGCTGGATCGCAAGCAGAAGAACCTGGAAGCGATTTTTGATGCGGCGCCTGTGGGCATGC
The DNA here is from genome assembly GCA_028277585.1 of Sedimentisphaerales bacterium. GTDB lineage: Bacteria > Planctomycetota > Phycisphaerae > Sedimentisphaerales > Anaerobacaceae > Anaerobaca. Next base: position 3,843 of record JANQFY010000507.1, on the reverse strand, counting down.
TCTTCGTTAATGAGCAGATGGTGGTCTCGCGCGCCAATGAGACCATCCGCCATATCTCGGGCCGGAATTATCACGAGATCATTGGCACGAGCCCCTGCGCAGCGCTTGGGTGTGTTGGAGCCGAGAACGCCGAGGAGGCTTTTGACTGTGATGAGTGTTCGCTGAAGACCATGATCGAAGTTGTTCTGGAATCGGACAAGCCAATCCGCGGTCTGGAGATTCGCCCCGTCCTCACCGATAACGGGGAACGGGTTCGCCCGTGGTTGCTGGTGAGCGTCGAACCGCTCAGCATTGACTCCGGCAAGCACGTGGTCGTTGCGCTGGACGACATCACGGACCGTAAGCATGCCGAGGAGGAGCTTCGCGAGGCGGTCGAGATGAAATCGCAGTTCGTCTCAACCGTCTCACACGAATTGCGAACCCCTCTGACGTCGATGCGCGAGGCGGTGAACATCGTCCTGGACGAAGTCGCCGGCCGGATCAACAAGGACCAGAAGCACTTTCTCAGTCTGGCCCGGCGCAACATCGATCGATTGTCGAGACTCATCGATGATGTCCTGGATTTCCAAAAACTCAACGCCGGAAAGATGAGGCTGGAGATTCGTGCGAACGCCGTAGAGAAGACCATCGATGACGCGTACAGCACGATGGTTCCCTATGCCCAGAAGCGAGGCGTTAATCTCAGTTGCGAGTACCAGTCGCGTCTTCCCCTCGTCCCGTTTGATGCCGATCGCATTGTCCAAGTGGTCACGAATCTCCTCAGCAATGGGATCAAGTTCACCCCCGAGGGTGGGCATGTCTCTGTCGCCGTGGAACGCCAATCCGAGCATCTGGCGATTCGGGTGCGCGATACCGGATTCGGCATTCCGAAAGAGGCGCTGCCCAAGGTCTTCGAGCGTTTCTACCGCGTCCAGCGACCGGGCACGGAGATCAAAGGGACCGGTCTCGGACTGGCGATTGTCAATAAGATCGTCACCTCCCACGGTGGTCGAATCGACGTTGAGAGTGAACTAAACGAGGGGACGACTTTCACCGTCCTCTTGCCCCTGAAAACCAGACAATCTTCTGAGGAACTCCCCGAGCGAATGGACGAGGATCTGGAGGAGACCTTGACGGGCCAGCAGGGTTCAAGACCTTAGTCGATCGCAGCGCCTGGCGGCGGGCATGAGGTATGTATCCGGGGCAATCTTCTGTTCAGGCAAAACTTTGTCTTGATCTCTGGTTCATATTGTCCTACCATGTTTGTTGCGATTGCTGGTCTTGGAGAGGGATGTGGCAGGTTGTTCGTGCTCTGGTTGCGGGTCACCTAGGGATGGAGCACAACTGCTAGGCAAGCGTGTCCGACCTGGTGGAGAGAAGAATGGGGCATCGGGAGAAAAGACGGTTACGGTTCCCTGTCGGTCGGCCGTGGCGGCCGGGCATGTCGACATCCTCCTTTGCCAGGCCGATTCCAGGAGACTGATTCACAAGCCGAGAGGATGCTAGCGATGGATGATGCTGCCTCAAGATATGTCCTGTTCGTCGACGATGAGCCCAAGGTTCGCATGGTCGTCCGTAAGACTCTGGAGCGCGTGGGAGTGAATGTTCGATGCTACGACGGAGCTGACAATTGTCTGGCCCATCTCGAATCGGTCCCCTGCGATCTTCTGATCACCGATGTGAAGATGCCGGGCAAGGACGGCATCCAGTTGTTGATGGAAGTGAGGAAGCAGCGCCCGTGGTTACCCGTTTTGGTGGTGACCGGTTTCGGGGACGTTCCCATGGCCGTACGCGCGCTCAAGGAGGGAGCGGCCGATTTCATCGAAAAGCCGCTCGACCGGGAGGGATTCCTCAAGACAGTTCAGATTCTGCTGGAAGAGAGTTCCAAACGCAGCGCTGTGGTCAATCACGATTTGACCAAGACGGAGATACGCATTCTCCATCTGATCCTTGAAGGCAAGAACAACCGGGAGATCGCTGCCACGCTGCACAGGTCTCCCCGGACCGTCGAGGTGCATCGCAGCCACGTCATGCACAAGATGGGCGCCAGCAATATCGTGGAATTGCTTCGCCGCGCCGCCGATGCCGGGCTGTTCGATATGGGTACGGGCGGTCCCAAGTAGCAGGTTCATCCGTCCGGCTTCGCCTTCCGAATCATGGCAGGGAGGGAGGCGGTCTACTGCAGGACCGAATCAACCCCGGATTCCTGCCGGGATTTCATCCCAGAATCTCTCCTTATTTTGTAACCTCCACTCGCGATGCACCCACTGTCTGGTCAGAAGGGCCCTGAAACGGCAACGACTTTGGACTGAATCAACGCAGTGTCGAAAGGAACTGACAATGAAAACCGGAAAAAGGACATTACGGATCAGCGTGGCGACCCTACTGCTTGTGTGCGGCACAGCCGCGATTGCACGGCCTGGCGGAGGAAGGCGCGGTTGGGGCGCTGGCCCGGGAGGGCCAGGTCGCGGCGATCGTCCGGCTCGGGCGGGCATGTTGGGCGTCATGGGCCATCGACTGGATCTCACCGAAGAACAGACCGAGAAGATTGCGGATATCAGCCGCGAAGCAAGGATCGAGGCAAAGGAGACCTCTCAGGCTGTGGCCGAGGCGCGGAAAGCCTTCGGTGAGGTGGCAAGAGATGGTGCCGATGAGGAGGAGATTCGAGGTGCGGCCGACGCCCTCGGAAGGGCCCTGGCTGCTCAGGCCATTCACCAGAGCAAGACGCGCTCCTCGATCCGCGAGGTGTTGACCGAGGAACAGCGAGCGCAACTGAAGGAGGCTAGGGAACGCGGCGCTCGTTTCCGAGGGCGTCGAGAGGGCCAAGGCCGTGGCATGAGATCGCCGCGCCAACGAGGCGGTCGCGGTATGGAACGCGGATGCCCGATGTGTTCCAAGGAGCGCCCCAGCCGAGGCGGTCGGTCGCAGATGGGGCCTCGCGGCCCACACGGTCGGCGTCCCATGTCGGACGAAGGCGGCCCGAGAAGAAGAGGGCGCTTCTCCGATTCCAGAGGACCCGAAGGTCGGTTCGGACGACCGAATTGGAAAGACAACGAGAGCCCGGCTCGGGGACGCGGTCGGGGCGGACAGATGGGCGGGCGTGGGTCCCAGGAGGCGGGTCCGGTATTCCTCGATCGGATGTTCGAGCGGGGCGACGCCAACGACGACGGCATGCTCAGTAAGGACGAGATCAAGGCGTTCCGTGACAAGGCGCCGCGTCGGCGAGGACCGCAGTGGCAGTAGTTGAACGGCACGGCAAGGCAACGGCCCCGTCTGATTGACGCGGCTGTTGCCTTGCCTGTGCTGGTTGGGACCGACCATGGGAACCTGGAATTACCTTGAAAACAACTCGGTATTTTGCTTATTCTTTAACATATGAATGCGACGGCCTGGCCCACATTCAGATTGACGCGACTGCTGGACCATGTCCATTTCGGATGGGGATGGGCGCTGGCGGTCCTTGGGGGTGCGACCTCCAGCGGGCCGGAATCGGTGGCCGACGAGGACGCCGATATTGAGGAGTCGAGGCAGGGCGATCCCGATGCGTATCGGAGGCTGGTCGAACGGCACCAGGACCATGTGGCGCGCATCCTGTGGCGCTTCAGTCGTGACCGGACGGTGCACGAAGAACTTGTGCAGGATGTCTTCGTCGAGGCCTACTTGAGCCTGCACACGTACCGCAAGCAGGCGCCCTTCAGTCATTGGCTGGCGCGGATCGCGACTCGCGTGGGATACCGCTTCTGGAAGGAGCGGGCCAAGCAGAAAGAGGTTGAGCCGTTCTCGCTGGCCGAGTGGGATCAGATCGCCCAGGATGGCGACGCCATACAGAGCCTGGAGGCGAATCAGGCGGCTGAGTTGTTGCAC
>JANQFY010000446.1 GCA_028277585.1 Sedimentisphaerales bacterium | reverse complement strand
ACTTTGAGTTGGCGCGCGGGCCGAGAGGCGGCCCAGCACAACGTCTATGTGGATGCCGATGAGCAGGCCGTGATCGACGGCGCCGCTCCGGTAGCGACTGTCTCGGAACCCAGCTACGACGCCACGTTGGATCTAGGCGTGACCTACTATTGGAAGGTCGATGAGATCAATGACGTCGAGACCCCGTCCGCCTGGGAGGGCAACGTCTGGAGCTTCTCGACGGCCGAATCGATCGTCGTTGAAGACTTCGAGACCTATGACGACGAGGAAAACCGCATCTACCAGACTTGGGTTGACGGCTATGGCGTCGCAGACAATGGCTCGACGGTCGGGAATCTGGAATCGCCATTCGCCGAGACGACCCTGGCCCGTAGCGGCGGGCAGTCCATGCCGTTCTTCTTTGATAATAGTACTGCCGCCTCTTCCGAGGCCGAGCGGACCTTTGATGGCGTGCAGAATTGGAGCCGGAGCGGGATCAGAAGCCTGTCGCTGTTCTTCCTGGGCGACCCCGGCAATACGGGCGGACAACTGTACGTCAAGATCAACGGCTCCAAGGTTCTCTACGATGGTTCGGCCGAGGATTTGAAGATTGCGACCTGGATTCCCTGGATCATCGACCTGACCGGCTTGAACGTCCAGAGCGTCACTACCTTGGCGATCGGCGTCGAGGGAGCCGGAGCGGCCGGGACACTGTTCGTCGACGACATCCGCGTCTATCCGTATGACGGCGAGTTGGTTGCATCGGTCGTGCCGAGCGATGAGAGCCTGGTGGCGTACTATCCGCTCGATGGCGACGGTTCCGATGCGGCGGGCAACCATGACGGTACGATCTCCGGCACACCTGACTTCGTGGCGGGCTACGAGGGCCAGGCGATCGACCTGGCCAGCGCCGCCGGCGTGCCCCAGTATGTCAACGTACCCTATTCGGATGATCTTGCCCTGAATTCATTCACTGTCGCGACTTGGATCAACGTCAAGGACCTGGATGGGGTGCGCGGAATAATCGGCACCCGTTTCAACGGCGACAATACGTTCGATCTCAAGGTCGATGCAGTACGAATTCATGGCGATATCGGTGACGGCAGCGCCTGGATCAACACCAGCGTCGATGTCGTCGCGGCGGACGGTGGCGCCGTTAGTATTGGCGACTGGCATCACATTGCCTACGCTATCGACGCAACGGCCGGGACCGCCGAACTCTATCTGGACGGCGCTCTTGCGACGACGATCACTTTCACCGGCACGCCGCTGCTGATGAAGCCCGATCAGGAGCTTCGCATCGGAAGCAGCTACCCAACGGAGTTCATGAACGGCATGATCGATGAAGTCCGGATCTACAACCGCGCCCTCTCGGGGGCCGAAGTCGCTGGTCTGGTCGGACGGCCTGGACCGTTCTACATGGCGTTTTAGCGTCATGAAGCGGTGACGGCTCGAGCCGTACACCGATCAGAAGCAGCACCTATACCGAGGGCCGCGCGATTCGAATCGCGCGGCCCTCGGTTGTTTTCTCATAGCGTTGCAGGGCTCGAGAGGGCGGTGCTCGCCCATCTCTCGTAACAGGTCTGGACGTCAGCGTACTGGGCGAGGACAGGCGTCGACGAGTTTCAGTGATTCTTCGATCAGGATCTCGCCCGTGTTTTCGCCCAGGCAAGTGCGGGTGATGTACTCGTAGCGCTCAAAGCTGTTCCAGTCGACCTTCGCGAGGATGTAGCCGAATGCGTCGTTGGTCAGGCCGAGTAGGAAATTGTGCTGACCGTGCATCTTGCGCTTGAGGTAGTAGCCGATATTGGGCATCGCTTCGCCCGGGATAGTCAGCATCTGGGCGTCGCTCAGGTTCACGACGTTCAGGCGCGTCTGGATGTTGTTCCCATTCTCCAGGGCGAATCCCAAGGGCGACAACTGGACTACTTGCAGGAGCATCGCGTTGTCAACGGGCAGTGTCACCGTCTTGCTGTGGCACGACAGCGTTGGATCGTCCTGGATCGGGGCACCGCCCGCGATGCGCAGGGCTTCGTCGGCCAGGCGATTACCGATTCGAATGCACTCGTCCCAGGTCTGCACGTCCTTGCCGTCAGAGCCGCGACAGTCGGCGGTGACCATGCCTCCTAGGGCGCTGTTCATGAAGATCCCGATCCCGCCTCCTTGGGCCCCGATCCGATCGTAGAGCGGCCCGACGAAATCCGGGCAGAGGATGCCCTGGCCGGGGCCGATCACCTCGGGATGGCAGGCGTAATTGACGAGCGTCGCGATTGGCTTGTGCCGGGCGTCGAGAGCCTGGATAACGTGACAGCGCGGATCGTAGAGCTTCTCGGCGTAGTAGTTGTATGCGATCTTGCCGTGCGCTCGGTCCGTGCCGATGCGCACTACCGCCGGCTGCAGCTTGTCCACCGCCTCGTTGATCGCCTCGGCCAGTTTCCGACACACATCGTTGAGGTAGTCCAGATCGCAATCGGTCTTGCCCGTCTGGTCGGGGAATCCATAGCAGTCAGGACCACTGTGGTTGTGCGTAGCGCCGATCAGGATGTTCTCGGCCGGGATCCCGCGCACTTGCTTGTGAACTCTCGCGCACAGCACGCCCGGAAAACCGAGGAAATCCGTACTGCAGATCGCGACCCGCGTGCCGTCTTGTTCGAACACCAGCGCCCGCACATTCAGCCGTCCGATCGTCTTCGTCGCCGCGTGGGAGGGCCCGACTCCGCCCGAAATCGGCAGTGGTTTCTCCGGCGTCACATCGCGCACCGCAATCGCCGCCCGAAACGCGCCGAAGAGAGGCCCTGTACACAATACGGTTAGCAGGATGGCAGCCGGGGCCAGTGACCCACTTGAGCGGTGGTGAGATGATCGGTTCATGATCTTGCTCTCCTAGACGATTCTCCAACGCCGCAGAAACAGGGCCAGGCCGGCCCCGAACGTGCTCAGAACGGCCGTGGCGGGAACAGGCACGACGACATCCGGTTCGTATACAAAGCCATAGATGTCGCCGCTGCCCGGTGTACTGTAATGGCCGACAACGTTGCCGTCGTCGATGCCGAGCGCGGTAGTGAGACGGCCGCCGGGCACATCGAGTGTCGTATACGTAGCGCCATCGTAGACGAATCCATGTATCCCTGATGCGTCTTCATAATGGCCCGCAACATCGGTTTCGTCGATGCCGTAAGCGGCGGTGTGGATGGCTCCGGGAACGTCCAGCGTCGTGTACACGCCCTGATCATACACGTATCCGTGCGTGCCCGCAGCGTCCGCGTAGGTGCCCACAACACGTGTGCCGTCGATCTTGCTGGCCATCGTGAAGGTGGCGCCCGGCGCATCCAGAGTCGTGGCCGTGCTGCCGTCGCAGACGAATCCGTGCGTCCCTGAGGCGTCTTCGTAGTATCCTACAATGTTGCCGCCGTCGATTCCCGTAGGCTTGGCCTCGCTGATGCCGGGGATGCTCACGGCCGTGTACACAGCCGTATCAGCTTGATGGATGAATCCATGGAGACCCGATCCGACTCCCAGGATGTGACTGCCGTCAATGTCGCTGACTGAGGAATGCACAGCCCCCGGCATATCGATAGCAGTGTAGCTATCGCCACTGTGCAGAAACCCGTGGAACGTATCGGTCATGTAGTAGCCGACGATGTTGTCCCCGTCGATGCCCTGAGCGAATGTCATAGACGCCCCCGGGACCTCGAGTCTGGTATAACCCGCATAGCTGACGGTGCAGACCGCCATCATCAAGGCGCCCACTACTCCGATCGTGGCTCTGTTCATGTTCGATCCTTCCTCTCCAATTCATCGAGTTTGAGTTAACGTCTTGCCCAAGCCTGCTCCACGTCCGACCGCACCGCGTTCCGGGGCTGGTGACACCAACCAGGGTGACGTCAACGTGAAACGACTACCTCCGCACTCATTAAGGCATCGAGGACCGAGTGCGTCAAGGGCAAAAACTCACTCACGAATTCTTGGCCGAGGTGAGGGTGACTCTGCGATCAGAATTCGTCCTTGAGCGAGCGCATCCACTGGGGCCAGTCGGCCGGTTGCACGCCGCCTTGTTTGGTCCAGGGGTTCGCGGTGTCGAAGGACTTGTTCCACTTCAGAGTCCAGAGTTGCTTCAGGGCGATCTTACGCACGGACCAGTCGGCGAACAGGACGTACTGCGCTCCGCTGTGGCGGTTGACGCAGAGGGTGCGCATCTCCTGGCCGCCTATCGTCGGCGTTTGATGGCCCTGCGCCGGCGGTTCGTCGGTGTCCCGGGGCCACCCGTCGACCCACCAGCCTTCCGTGAAGACCGGGACGCGATAGGCGCTCTTGACCTGGTACGTGCGCCAGTAGTCCTTGCCCGGCCCGCGCCCCCAAAGCGTGTCCATGCTGGACGGCGGATTGCACATCCACCCGTTGGGCCCATAGCTGCCCACGTCCCCGCCATGAGAGACCGGGACGCGCCACGCGTCGTACGGGTCCCGGGCCAGCGCCATGGAGTCGACGGACGCGCCGCTGCGGTGCTTCTTGGCGGTGGGGCAGAGCCACATCTTCTTGTCTTTGGAGTAGGGCCGCATGCATTCGCGCCACCAGTCACCGTGCGCGACGTCCCTGCCGAAGCTCTGGAGTAATCCACTGTAAAAGCGACCGTTATTCTCGTCGCAGTACATGGCGAAGATGAGACCCCACTGGTGCAGGTTGGATTTGCACCCTACGCCGCGGGCTTGCCGCCGCACACGCTCCAGGGCGGGCATAAGAATGCCCATTAACAGGGCGATAATGGCAATGACGACCAGCAATTCTATCAGGGTAAAGCCGCTTCGTTTCCGCATCGTCACACTCCTATCAGATAGGTCTATTGGTATCCGGCAGACCCCATGATAGCCTACCAGGGCGTGACAGTGCAAGTGATCTGAGGGGCGAAGCTCAACTGGCAAGGATCATACCGATGATGGCAAGCGTCCCGGAGACTAGCATGCTGATCAGGTTGTCGTTTCTTTCTGCCATCTTACCACTCCTTCAACTCCTTGTTTCCAGGATTGCTATGCGCGGCGGTTCGGCGAGGTTCTGCGAAAACACGGGATTCACGTGCAATTGCGTGAATCCGGCCGGAAGTTGGATCGAAATGGGTCGGGATAGAGAGCAGACAAGAGAAAAGGGGCGTCCACATTTGGCATGGACGCCCCTTTATAGTCACTGGGTGAGATTCGTCAGGCTATTTCTTCGAATTGCCGGTATCGGCGGGGTCTTTCTTGTCGTCCGCCGGCTCACCTGGATCGCTCAGATCCACGGTCGTCTTGGTGCCATCACACGGCGCCGGCACGGTGAAGAGCACGAACGACATATCCTCGCTGGCGCCGGTCTGATCGAAAAGTTCGCTCCAGCGCCAGGTGGCGGGGGAGCTACCCGGCTGGGGTTCGGTCGCCACGGCGTCGTCATTGCGGCCGACCCCGATCAGCGTCAGCACGTCCTCAGGGCTCAGCGCCACGCCGAAGATCCGCACGTCGTCGAGCAGCCCGTTGAGGAACTCCGCATTCTCGTCGCCCCGGCCGCCGATGATCAGCGTTGCCTGGACCGGCGCGACGAAGCCGCCCGTGTTCGTGGCGGTCGCATCGAGGATGCCGTTGATGAAGAGCTTCATCTGGCGGGTGGCGCCGTTGTAGGTGGCGACCAAGTTGTGCCACTGATTGGCTCCGAGGGTCTGGGTGGTCTGCCAGGTGTTGAGCCCGACGCGGAAGTGGAAGCGACCTTGCGGATCGATCCAAAGGCCGAACCGGTTGCCGTTGGCGCTCGTTCGGTCGTACTCCATGATAGCTTGCCAGCCGCCCTTGGTCTGCCGGGGGTAGACCCATGTCGAGACGGAGAACGAACCGGGCGCCAGATCGAGACCATTGGGTTTGGCGACCTTGATGTAATCGCGGTAGCCGTCGAGGTCGAGCGCGCCGTTCAGATAACCGGAGCCGGGTCGCCAGACGGGATTGCCCTGCAGGACGCCGTCGTTGCCGTTGCCCGAACTGTCCGAGGCGGTGACGCCGGTGAATTCATCCAGCTTCCAGTGCGCCAGAACGTCGGTTCCCGAGAGGTCCCACAGCTTCTGGGGATGATTGGTCCAACCCCAGGGATACGTGATGGCCTGCGGGTTCTCATAGACGGAGACGACGCTGAGCCAGTAGACGTCGCGCGGATTCCTCTGGCAGAACCAGTCCTTCTCAGGAAGCCGGACGGTGTAGCGGTAGACCGGTTCATGGCCCTGCGCGGCCGAGGTGGAAAGCTCGGGATGCTTGTCGAAACCGACGAGGACTTCGTCGAAACTGTCGGCCCGGTACTCCCAGATCTTCTGGGCGGGGAAGCTGAACGTCGCGGGGTCGGCCGGCGTCGGGTCCGGTGCGTCCGACCAGATCGAGAGCAGAAAGTAATCAGGGCGATTCGGCGAGGGCATCTGGAAGCACTCGCACGGGCGATAGGTGTAGCCGATGTAGGAGCCCCACCAGGTAAGGCCGGTGACCGGCGTTGGGCTGGTGCACTGCCAGTCGTCGGCGACCAGACGGCGATACGTCAGGCCCGTGCCGGCCGCTTCGGACTCGATCTCAAAGGCCAGATCGACGGACTGCGGGGACAACGGATGCCCCTTGGGGAAGCGCAACTCGCCCCAACCGCCTCCGGGATAGGGTTCTTCGGCGAGGACCCACACGGCGTCGTCGTTCCAGTGGTCGGCCGAAGCCTTCCAGCCGAACCGCGTCGCCGTGCTGCCCGGCGCGTGGATCAGGAAGGCCTGAGCGCACAACCAGTAGACCTTCGGCTGGTTGGCCGAGCCGGTCTGCTGGAAGGCTTCTTTGTCGTCGATCTTGAAGCTGTATCGATACATTGCCAAATGGTTGTTCTGTTCGAAGGCGTCGTTGCACGGGCTGTAGAAGCTCTGCGTCCGTGCCTCTTCCATCCGAACGGTGAACTCACCCGGCTTGAAGTCCTTGCGCCACAGTACCTGGCCGGGCATGCTGTAGCCGGTCGGGCTGCGATCGGCCGGGATGTCGGCCCGGATGCTGAGTGTGAAGGTCACATCATTAGCGTTGTTGTTGGGCAACAGGTCGTGGTACCACGCACCCCAGAGCGTGATGCCCGTAATGGGGCCGGTCGTGGTGCACTGGAAATCGTCGCCCGCGATCTGCTCGGGCCAGGTCGGCGGGATGTCACGCGTGATGTCCACCGCCATGCCGCCGTTGCCCGTGTCCGGGCTCTGTGTCCACTTGACGCCCGGCGCCGATCCCGTGGTTGCGAGCGACTCTTCGTCCTCGTAGTGGGCCCAATGACGCAGACCCGTGAACGGCTGCTCCCACTTGATGTAGTCGGGGTCGGTGTCCAGTTCGAACGCCATGTCGTACATGTCGAGACGCTCGCAGATGAGCGAATTGGTGACCGGCTGGGCCAGCCCCGTATCGACGATAATGCCCGGCCGTAGTTCGTTCTTGCGGAACTCGAAGCTGACCGCGCCGTCCAGCCAGGGTTGAGGGCGCGTCTTCCAGCCCCAGGTGTAGTCAGGCGCGGGGTATCCCGTGTAGACCGCCGTGATGCTGATCCAGAAGACGTTGTCGGCGGTGTTCTTGTCACTGTAGGCGCTCTGCCAGAAGTACTCCTGCTCGTCGAGTTCGAGCAGATACTGGAAGCAGGTGTCGGACGGTTTGCCCGGGAATTCGTCGCGACCGACGCGTTCGATCTCGACGCGGGCCGGAGAAGCATTGACGACCCACAGCAGTTGCCCGGGACGGCTGAAGGGGTGCTGCCCGTCGGCCGGGACGTTGCTCCAGAATCCGATGCGCCAGGACGCCGGTTGTGTCTGCGGCGGGGCGTCGCCGTTCCATCCCAGGTAGGAGCCCCACCAGTGGACAGATGTCACGGGCATCTCACCGATGCAACGGAAGTCGTCCGCGACGACCCTCCAATTGCTCCAGGCGTACTCC
>JANQFY010000440.1 GCA_028277585.1 Sedimentisphaerales bacterium | reverse complement strand
ACGGCCTGGGCCAGCCCCTCATGACGACGCTCCATATCGGTCAGGACCGCCAGTTCACTGCTCAGGGCGCTGCGCGATTCCTTGTTCTGCGCGAGATGTTTGCCGTCTTCGAGTATCTGCGTCTCGGCGTCGGTAATCTTCTGGCGCTTCTCCTCGAGGTTCTGCTCCAGCTCAGTCAGGACACGGGAGATGTCACTCAGTCGGGCGTTATGCTGAGCCTTGTCGGTCAGCAGGCGTTCAAGTTCGGCCTTGGCCGTCTCAGCCCGACCCGCTAGCCGGTTCCGCTGGTTCGACAGGTTGTCGCGGTAGCTGGAGATGCTCTGCACTTCGTTGTGCAACTGCGCCGTGCGCCGAACGATGTCGATAATACCCGACTTCTCGTCCTCCAGCTCGGCCTCCAGAGACGCCAGTTGGGCGTCCCCCTCTTCGGTGATCGCCTGCATGGTCTCGATGGCTTTGCGGCGCTCGTCCACGATACCGTCGCACCCGCCGAGTTCTTCGCGGTGCCGGGCCAGGTCGCGTTTGACCTGATCGCCCTGCTCCCGCATCCGCTCGATTTCCTCGCCCGCCGTTCCCTGGCGCGTGGTCAATTCGCCGATCCGGGCCCGCAGGAAATCGATCCGCTGCAGCTTCTGATCGATCTGGCTCTGGATCGCCACGAGCGTATTGCCCGTCTCGCTGAGTTTGTGCTCGGTCTCGATGATCGCGTTGCCCAGGCGGCTCATCTCCGCCTCGGCGCCGGCCTCTTCGGCCGAGACCGCCGAGAACCGCTCCGACGCCTCCTCCAGTGCCTTGCGCCGCCCCTCGAGCATATCCTTGTTCTTGCCGTACTCGACCAGCGAGAAATTGACCTGCAGTTCCTTGAGCCGCTTGGTGTATTCGAGATAGTTGCGCGCCTTGCCCGCCTGGAGCTTGACGCTGCGCAGCCGCTTGGTTACTTCCTCGAGGATGTCCGCCAGACGGAGCAGGTTCTGTTCCGTCCGGTCCAGCTTGCGGAGCGCCTCCTTCTTGTGGGCTTTGTACTTGCTGATCCCGGCCGCCTCTTCGAAGACGATGCGCCGATCCAGCTTCGACGCGCCGACCAACTGCTCGATCTGGCCCTGCTCGATGATCGAGTACCCCCGGTTGCCGACGCCCGTATCCATGAACAGCTCACGGATATCCTTGAGGCGACAGACTTTGTTGTTGATGCGGTACTCACTCTCCCCACTGCGGTAGATCCGCCGGGTGATCTGGACCTCCTCGGCGTCGATCGGCAGGCGACCACTGGCGCTGCCCTCCGGATTGGAGAGCACCAGCGAGACCTCGGCCGAGCCGAGCGCCTTGCGGCTGCCGCTGCCGCTGAAAATTACGTCCGCCATATGGTCGCTGCGCAGGCTCTTGAGCTTCTGCTCGCCCAGCACCCATTTGACTGCATCGACGACATTGCTCTTGCCGCATCCATTCGGTCCGACAATACCGATAATCGAGGCATTGAAGAGGAACTCCGTACGATCTGCGAAGCTCTTGAATCCATCCAGTATGATCTTCTCAAGTCGCATACATTACCCAGTTATCACTATTCAACACAGGGACACTCTGTCCCCGTCCAGGGTCGTTTTGGGGCAACACGTTCAAGTATTATCGGCCCGAAGTGCGTGTTTTCTTGACTATTCAGCCGATTTTGGGAGAGGGCCGGCCCAAAACTCCGCGGCCACGGCCTCTTTGGCGGACAACTGCTCCAGGACGGTGATCACATCCGAATAGGGGACCCCCAGCCCCCCGGGCCCGGAACGAGCAGCGCTGCGGCGCTCGGCGCCCAGCATCCGAATGACCTCACTAAGACTCATCCCGCTCCGCAGCGGGCCGATCACCCCATGGCCCGTCGGCGCTTGCCGCGTCAGTGAGACGAAATCCTGGCCGGCGCGGGAGTCGAGCACGACCCCGCCGTCCGGGGACTGCACGAAGAGGCTGTCGCGACATTGCAGCGGCGACCCGAAGAGGACCACCCGCGGCTTGCCCGTCCGTGTCACGTGGATGGCCTTGCGATCGGTCTGCAACACGCGCTCGAGATGGAAACTGCGTCCCACGAACTCCTGGCGTATCGAGAAGTCCTCCAACTCGCGCAATTGCGCGTAGGCGGCCAATACGATAGCCTGATCGTCGTCCCGCAGCAACTGACGGGCCAGCAGAACCGCGTCGTTACGGTTGGCGCCGATGGCCACCGCCCGGAGCGCCTCAACACGCCGCGGCGACTTCTGATCCCGCGCAATCGCCCGCAACGGCGGCAGACCGCGATCGTCCTCCAGATTCAACATACACCGAGCGACCCGGAGCCGGACTGCTTCGTCTGTGGTCTCCAGCATCGGCGCCAGTTTCACGAGGCAACGCCGCCCGATCGCCTCCAGGGATACTTCGCACCGCTCAGCAATCTCGGGAACAGTCAGGCCCTGGGTGAAGGTGTCGATACGGGTCTGCAGCAGCTCCGGCGTCTCGGTCAGGAAGGTCGTCACCACCATTGAGACGAACCGGCGCGGGCGGCGTCGAAAGGCCTCAGGGATAACAAACGCCACATCCGTGGACGAAACCGACGCGGCCGTCCCCATCCCATAGCGCTCGTTCAACCGGTTCCGCACGGCGCTGGCCGTCCGGTAGTCGGTGCGGCGCATCCTCATCGCCCCGTTGTAGCTGAACTTCGGGGAGCCGCCGCCCAGAATGAAGCCCCGGGTCAAGTCAGGCTCGGAAACGCCGAGCTGATTGACAAACACGGGCCCCTCCACCATCGCCAGCGTCCGGGTCTGCAGGCGAGACGTCCCCTTCTGACGCAGTTCCGCCTGGTAGAGCCAGCCGCCGTGCAACGACGTCGTGTCGGAGCCGTCGACGGGTCGAACGCGCACATCGAACGCGCTGTCCTCAGAGGCCATCGCCGGGATGACCCCCTCCAGCAGGACGACCGCCGTGTTGCGACTGTCGATGAATTCGTCGATGTTGAGCGACGAATCGGAAACTTGCGTCAGGATGTATTGCCTCAGATAGGCCCGCAATCCGACCGGGCAGACCCCCGACCCGGTGCCAGGCAGCCCGGCGACCAGGCCGAAGCCTTCCACCGCCACGGGCTCAGGTTCGGCGACGATCGCCACAGAACCGACGGTCGGGCCCAGTTCGGCATTGTCCAGCAGTTCGCTGGCGCCATCGGTGCCCGCCTGGCGACCGCAACCAACCAACAGCACTACCGCGAGCGTGAGGCTCGCCCAGAATGCGCGATGTCCTAGAATATCTCTCATCTTGCGTCAGAATCCCCGCTAAAGAGGCAAAACCAGCACACACTTCACTGCGTGGATACTACGCGGCCGTCTCGCTCACGTCAAGTCTATTCCCGGCACGCGGTTAGGCCATTTGGCGAGGCCACCGCGGCAGATGCGCCTCGGCTCCGGCCGGACGACCGGAGCCGGACGCTCTGAACTGCTTTCTACCAGGTCCGCAGCCGGACCTCGCTAGCCCTTGACGAGCCAAATGTTGCGGAACTGGATCGGGTGGCCGTGATCCTGCAGTTGGATCGGGCCGGTCGTCTTCTGCTTGGCGTTCTTGTTGGCCGTGCCGTGCGGGATCTCGACGTTGTCATGGATCTTCACGCCGTTCAGGAAGACCGTGATGCGGGCGGCCTCCTTGACGGAACCGTCGTTGTTGAGCCTCGGGGCGCGGAACTCAACGTCGTAGGTCTGCCACGTCTCGGGAGGCAGCGAGGCGTTGACGTCGGGCCGCTTGACGTTGTAGAGGCCACCGCAGTCGCCGGACGTCTCGGACAGGCCGAACGAATCGAGGATCTGGACCTCATACGTGTCGTTGAAAAACAGGCCGCTGTTGCCCCGCCCCTGCCCGCGCTTGAGCGGCTCGAGGGGCAGCTTGAACTCCAGATGCAGGTGCTTGATATCGCCGAAACGGTCCTTCGTCCGCGTGGCGCCCTTGTTGACCTGCATGACTCCCGTCTCGAGGGCCTTCCAGTTCTGGTTCGTCCAGGCGCCGAGGCTGGGCTTGACGCCTTCCTTGAAAGGCAGGAGGACAACCGCACCGGCCGGGGGCTTGAGCCCGGCCTTCGGGGACTTCCGCACGACCTTGTCGAGTTCAAAATGCTGGCCATAGGCGCTGCCCAGCGAAAGGTGTCCGTTGCGGATCGTGCCCCGCCAATCGTACCCGCCAGAGCGGCTCCAGATGGTGCACTCGAAGCCTTTCTTCGTGCCGTAGACCTCGATGTTGGCCCCGGCCCGGTTGCGATCGAGGCTGACCGCTTCGATCACGATGCGCCACTTGTCGACGTCTTCGGCGATCACGACCGCTGAAGCCGGCACCTGCACCTGGCTGTCGGCGTAGAACGTCCCGGCGTACTGACCCATGATATCGTCCGCGCTGGCGATAGAAACGCCCAGCACCAGAACCGCGGCCAGAATGAGTCCTCGAGAGATGCTTGTCATCATTGTCCAACTCCTAATAGTATGAAATGGTTCGATGAGAGTCCCATGCTACCGCCTCGGAGCCCCGCGTCAAGGACCTACTGTCACGCTCCCGGCCCGCCGCCTCCCAAGATTGGCTTTGTTTGGCTTCGTTTTCCCAACCGACCCCCATTCCTGAGCCACAAACCGCGAAATTGGGTTCGTTTTGCAGAATCAACCTCAGGCTGGAGACCGCAGGAAGACAGATCAAAACGTAGACATCAAAGATCAAAACTGCGGAATCGCCGCAAGCGGCGATCATCTCCTCAATTTGGCTTTTTGCATCTAGCACTTTGATCCCCTTTCTCGGCGCGAGCCCAGAAGAAGCCTGCCTCTGCTGTTGGGCCGAACTGCACGTTCTTTGCGAAAAAAGCGGGGAACCCTGCTTGGCACATCGCCATAAGCCTAAGACTAAAAAGCAAGTAGGAAATAATCCCTATGTCACCGGGATTGCATGCCAAAGTGCTGCATGTTCTCTTCGAAATCCTGACGGATTTTGCAGAGCGTCACCTCTCTGGGCCTTGCTCCATACGAGTTGTGAAGCGCAGAGCGTATCTCGTGGAGCGAGCGCCCCCGCTCACTTGCGCGCCCGTCGTACCAGGGCATGCAACCTTCCGCAAATCGAGTAGATACGATACTCTTGCCCACACCATACAACCGTCAGGTTCGAGATTTGCCCTCGTGACGCCTTCGGAGCGGCGATGTCGCCCCGTCATGTCACGAATCCACAGTACAACGCTTGACTTGACAGGTGGAATCTGGTAGGATGTTCGGGTCTTTCTTGGCAACCATGTGGATGGAAGGGATGTCCGAGCGTTACCGCGAGGAGTGCATCCTCTGAATATGGGGGCTCTACCGTCCCAAGGGCTGGGGCCATCGCTGGACCGGTACGAGAACAGACGAATCGTGGTAAGGGATACGAGATTTCAAGCAAGCCTCTGTAGGAAAGGGTGCCTCGTCCGCGCTGAGTTCTTGCGGTCGCCCCGAGCGATGAAGGAGATCTTGATGATCGATCGGAAACGTTCCACATCCTGCATTTTCGTAGGGCTTTTGGTGTTGTCCTCGTATTCGTGTTGGGCTGCGGCGGTCGACAGTACCTGGCAAGGCGGAAGTGGGAACTGGTCGGACGCTGGGCATTGGGATTATCCCAGCGGAGGCTATCCCGATAATACGACCAGCGATGTCTTCAACGCCTACATTCACGGTACGGCCTCCGATCCAATCGTCTCGCTCGATACGTCCGTCACGCTGGACTACCTGCTTAATCAGGAAACCTTGACCATGACGGGACAGACCCTGACGCTGGCGACGGCCCTGGGCTTCGACAACGCCGGGACACTCAACATCAACTACTATGGTTCTTCGTCGCGGACAAGCACGATCAACGGCGTCGTCACCAACGACGGTACGATCAACTTGAATCGGTACAGCTATTACGGTTCTGTCGGTAACCTGATCTACAACGCGAGCGACCTGTTCGGATCGGGCACCATCAACGTGACTCAGAATGCCGCGTTGACGCTTAACCAGAGCACGGATCTGCACGACAATGTGGTGGGCCTCAACGGAAGCTACTTCCGCGCCGATTCGGGCTATACGGGCGGGCAGGCCAACGGCTATGGTTACCTCCGAGGTCTGCTGGGCGGGCCCATCGCGGTCGAGAACGGCACGATGCAATTCGAGGCCGACAGCACGATCCAGGACACCGGCTCTCTGGACATCACCGGCACGGGCTTCCTGAACATGGCGTCTCGGACCCTGACCAACGCCGGGCAACTGACGATCCAGGACGGCGGCCGGCTCGACATGATCTCAAGTACGCTCTCCCATCAGGGCGCCGACGCCACCACGATCCGGGACGGAGGCACGCTCAACATCAACTACTCCGGTTCGTCGTCGCGGACGAGCACGATCAACGGCGCCATCACCAATGACGGCACGATCAATCTAAATCGGTATGACTACTATGGCTCCGTCGGGAACCTGACCTACAATGCGGCCGACCTCTTCGGGGTGGGTACGATCAATGTCGCACAGGATGCCAGGTTGCTGCTCAGCCAGGATACCGATCTGCACGACAACAGCGTGCACCTCAACGGAGGGCGTTTCCAGTCCGATGCCGGGTACAAGGGCGGGCAGATCAGCGGCTACGGCTACCTCCAGGGACTGTTCGGAGGTCCCATCGTGGTCGGGGGCGGCACGATGCAGATAGGATCCGACAGCACCATTGGGGACACGAGTTCGCTGGATGTCTGGAACACTGGCGTCCTGCAGGTGAATTCAAAAACCCTGACGAACGAAGGCCAGCTTACCGTCCAGGATGGGGGCTCGCTCAAGATGACGATGGCGACGCTCTCCAACCAGGGCGCCGGCGCCACCATCATCCAGTCGGGCGGTGGTTTCGACATGACGGGGAGCACGCTCTCGCACGAGGATGCCGGCGCGACCACGATCGAGGCAGGTGGGACGCTCAATATCAAGTACTATGGCTCCTCGTCACAGACGAGTGAAATCAACGGTGGCGTCAC
>JANQFY010000425.1 GCA_028277585.1 Sedimentisphaerales bacterium | reverse complement strand
GTACGTATTGACGATGGCGGTTCCGCTACCATTGCCCAGCAGGCCGCCGACGCGAGTGACTCCGTGAACCGCGCCGGTGCTGTAGCTATCGCTGATGTCACCACCCGAAGCATAGCCGACAAGGCCGCCGCTGGCCCAGACGCCATTGACGGCGCCCGTGCTGCAACTGCCTCTGATGTCGCCATGCCAATTCGCCCCCACAAGACCTCCAATCGAAGAATCGCCATTGAGCGTAACGTGGCTCGAACTGTCGGCGATACTCCCGTTGTCGTTGCTCCCTACGAGCCCACCGACATCGTCATCTCCGGCGACCGCGCCCCGACTATGGGCGTTGGTGATGCTACCATGCGAGTTGTGCCCCGCCAGGGCGCCTACACAATCACCCGTTCCGATGATATGGACTTCCTCCAATCGTAGATTCAGAATCATCGCTCCAAAGCCCAATCGCCCGAAAAGCCCGAGATCGGATTCGCCCTCAATGGAAAGGTTGCGAATGGAGTGCCCTCGTCCATCGAAACTCCCCACGAAGTACGGGATGACCGCCTGATGCCAGGGCAATCCCTCCAAATCCAGATCACCGGCAAGCACAAAGCTCTTCTCCGCCAAGCCGCCGGCTCTGCTCAGTCGAACAAGCTGATTCGCTGTGACGAGTTGGTAGGGTACGGCCTCGCTGCCCTGGCCATCGAGCCAGTCGACTAGAGGTTGCGGGATCGGACCTCCGGCGGTCCCTTGCCACGCCAATCGAGGATAGTCGTTCCCTGCACTCAAGACCCAGTTGGGATCGCTGGAAAAACCGTTCAGACCGAGCGTCTCAGGGACCATCATCTCGGCTGTCGTCAGACCGACACCACCGTTGCTACCGAGAAGTCCCGAGCTTCCCGTATCCCACACACAGCACAATACCGCGCCGCGATTGCCCCCGACAAGCCCTCCGACCGCGCCTTCGCCACGCACCGTGGCTAAACTGTAGCAGGTTGCCGCATAGGCATGGTTATCTCCGACCAGACCCCCGATGCGCCAATCCCCACTGACCTTGCCGGTGCTATAACAACTGGTGATCGTGTGATGATTCCCGCCGGCAAGCCCCCCGACATCCGATCTGCCACTGATCGTGCCGGTACTGTAACATGCGCGAATGACACCGCGGTTGTCGCCAACAAGGCCGCCGATCCACTGGCCCGCCCCACTGATTGCCACGCCTTCCAGGCCAAGATCGAGCACCCTCCCGCCGGAGTCAAGTATCCCGACAAAGCCCAGGTAGTTCCCCCCGCGAACGCGGAGATTGGCGATCACGTGACCATTGCCGTCGAAAGTCCCTCTGAACCAAGGAAGAGGCGCCATTGACCACGCAATCCCCTCAAGGTCCAGGGAGGCTCCCAAGCGAAAGTGTGCTTCCGGTTCAAGCCATACAGCCCCCAGGTCCCCGGTATCCCGAATCAGATAGGGCTGAGCTGGAGTCCCCGCCCCTGCCGGCATCTCAATCTCGCCATTACTGAAACACCGCAGAGTCGGGTACTCTCCGGGTGAGATCTGCCAGTAGTCGCAGACCCCGTTGAGCGACTCACCGACGAAATCCCATCCGCCATCTATATAGGTGTGAGCATCCAACATCTCGGTACTGGCCAGCCCCCGACCCCCGTCGCTGGCGACCTGTCCACTCGTGTCGATGTCCCAGAAGCACGAGGTTATCCTGCCGCCGTTGAAGGCCGCCAGGCCGGCGACTTCTGTCTCGCCACTAACCGCACCGATGCTATAGCTGCTAATGATGCTCCCGGCATTCCAGCCGACGAGGCCCCCGACCCGCGCGGTTCCACTGACGTCGCCGCTGCTGCTGCAGTTGACGATGCTGGTGATACTGCTGCGGCCCTGACCCAGCAGGCCGCCGACGTTTGTCTCTCCATGGACCGCGCCCGCGCCATAGCTATTCATGATCTGGCCGGAACCACACCCGACAAGACCCCCAACATTCTCACTTCCATCGACTGTCGCGGTGCTATAGCTACTGCTGATGCTGCCGGAATGATTGCCCACCAAACCGCCGACACGCTCATTGCCTTCAACGGTCCCCGTGCAATGGCTTCTACTGACGCTACCGGAATTGCTGCCCACGAGCCCCCCGGCGTCGCTGTTCCCGCTTACATCGACCGACTCGAGCCCCAGCGCAACGATCGCCCCGGCCGTGTCCAATCGGCCGAACAGTCCCAGGTAGTTCTCGCCAACGATGGTCAGATTGGAAATGATATGGCCGTTGCCGTGGAAGACACCGCTGAAAGGTACCGCACCATCCCAGGCGATGACCGCTCTGGCAAAGACCCTGGGGGCTCCACCATCGCCGGCCAGATCAATGTCGCTGGTCAGGATGAAGTGCTTGTCGTAGTCTGCGTGCCTCTGGCCGAGCAGGATCAAGTCGTCGGCCGTGGCGATCTGATAGGGATCGTCGGTCGCACCACTCCCGCCACTGTATTGAGCCTGTGTCGTGCAAACCAGGGCCGCTATCAACAGGCAAGCAACGAATCCAGTATAGAATGGGCCTGAGCGCTCCATTTCCCTCCTCGCTCCTTTCTTAGGCTCGACCGCCCAACCTCCTCTTCCCGGCGGGCTCACGTCCAGAGGACGCCTCTTCCAGGAAAGAACCGTAGTGCTTCAGCATCCCCGGATCGGGCGCCGGCGGGAAGCACACACCGTCCTGGATTTCCGCCAGATTGTGGCTATCCTAGACCTCCGTAATGTCCATCCCAATTATGCTAAAGCGTGCAAGAGAAGACTAGGGAATTCTCGTGGGTTAACTGGCATTTCTGCCTGGACGCCGGGCGATCGGATCTGTATCCGGATGAACTATCACCACTTTCGTGAAAAGCGAAGCCGAACATAGCCCCTTGGGAACCCCCGGGCTCATCATGCGTAAAGAAGCTCACATCTGCCGAACCCTTCGGGCCGCGGACCGTAAGGTGCCGTTAGGCATGTGAGCCAGCGTACACCGTTCGCGAAGAACGTTGGCTGCCCAGTGAATGGAGACCATCATGGCCCGCCAATACATCGACTGCAGAGATTTCCCGGATAGCCACTGCTCGGTCGCACTCTCGGCCGACACCACCGAAGAACTACTCGAAGCCGTAGTCCAACACGGCACCACAGTACACAACTACGAGGACACGCCCGACTTCCGCAAAGAGATCCAAAAACACTTCAAGCAAGGTTCCCCCCCGGCCTAGCTGGCTCCCGTGAGGGGGGGGAAGGGGCAGCAACCTGTTGAACGCTCGTTCTCAAGACAAGCCTGTGAAGTTCACAGGACGGCGATTCGCTAGCCCCTTAGACGGAAGCGAAAGCACCTTCGGTGGCAGTTCCACCAGATCGGCAACTCGTGGTCTCAGCCCCTTCCTCATACAGCATCCCGAAACCCACAACCGAGAACTAACAACTCAAGGCCAACACTCCCGATTCTCTCGGGCGTCTGTCTCCGCACCGCGCACTTAGGTGTTATCGCGGATATCAATCGACTCAATCTGCAAACCGTCTAGCAGGTTCTCCCAGCGTCTCTCGAATCTCTCTCGATTATCCATGAGGAACATTCGCAGTTCTACCAGTCTTCCTGCGACGTCCCTGTCCAACATGCCAGCAGTGCGCAGTGTGTCCTCAACATCCGAAACTTTGCCGATATGGCGCCTCCAGATTTCCGGACTCATGCCAATTTCGGATATCGGCATCAACGAGCAGTCATTGTTGATCATTGTCACGAGATCTCGGATCTCCACATGACAGTTGGGTGGCCTGTTCATAGATAGTTGATGTAGTGCCCAGAGGCAGGACTGCAAGCGCAGTTCGAAGCGAAGACTACCGATGAAACCGCCAAGGCCTTTTCGCACGTTACTCAGCGTCTTTTCCGCGTCTTTTTGGTTGCCCAGTGTGACCGACAAGATATAGCCGCCAACCGTAACGATCACAATCATGAACAGATTGAAGAAGAACGAAATCGTGTTGGTCTCGAAGAGGTCCTTCTGCGTATTCTTCAAGCTCTCGATTCTTGATTCAACTACCTTTGCATCCTTTCCTGTTACATCTTCCAAGACACTCTGGCATTTGCTTTCGATCGTATGTACCGTGGCGCAGTGATTGCGATACGCACCCCAGAAGAAAACTCCGCACATCAGGAGCATGATGATCAGCAGAGCGCATATGATCCCATGGAACAACCGACTAAGCATGACATTAATATCAATCTTCATCGACCTATGCTCCCCTCGATTTTCTGTAGGTGATTCAGCAATGCTTCTACGGGAGATCCCGAGCCCTCCCTCTTCTTGAGCAACCTCATGTTCCTGAGCAACTCCATATCCTGTTTCTTGTTGCTCGTCTCCAAATGCCTGTTTAGGTCATCCAGATACGCTGAATAGATGACGGTCCGCTGGAGCATTTGCG
>JANQFY010000371.1 GCA_028277585.1 Sedimentisphaerales bacterium | reverse complement strand
TGCCGCAGGCGATCTTCGGAACGCCCGAGATTCGCCAGATGTACCTGCGGCACACGGTTATTGCCCCCGACGAACAGACGCGTATCGGGAATGAGACGCTGGTCCCAATACGTGTGGGAACTGATCCAGCGGCGTCCGAACGACAGGTCGACGTCCCAGGGCCACATCTGCCATTCGTCACTGCCGCCCGTGTCGCGATAGAAGTAGTAGTTCTTGTGGCAGCAGTCGGTGTCTCCCGTGATGGCGCGGGCGGCGAGGAAGTTGACAATCTGTGCGACGTCCAGATGGTCGTAGACGAAGCGTCGCCGCGCCTCGCCCGAAAGGCTCACGCCGGCGAACAGGGCCGAAAGATCGGCGTTGTTCTCGTCTTTGCGCGTCTTCTTCTCGGCGCCGCTGGTGGCGTGACTGCCGCTCGTAAACGTGTTGTACATCTTGTAGAGCGCCCCGTCGGCGTTGAGCCCCATCCGGATCAGCCAGTCTTCGTCGCCGTTCTCGACCATGTGGGCCGTCCCCCAGAACGCGCCGTTCTGCTGCACGCGTACGGGAATGACCCAATGGTAGGGACAATCCGCGTCGCGGTAGGTCTCGTAGGCCAGGACGTTGCGCATCTGGGCTTTGTCAGGATAGGTCGTCAGCAGGTTGATATCGTCGGCGCGGGGTTGGTCCGGGTCCCACTTGAAGTTGTGGCCCGGGTGGAAATCGATATCGTAGCTCTTCTTGGGGAAGCCCCGGCTGGACTGGCCGTGAATGTTGACCAACACGTTGTCGTAGAACAGCCCATCGTAGAACAGGGCGCAGCGCGTGCCCGAATCGCTGTTGGCCTGGTTGGGGTTCTCGATGAACCAATGCAACACGGGCAAGAGAGACCTGAGGCTCGGATCGGCGATCACGACTCCCATGTATTGGGGCGAATTCAGCGGGTCGGCGAAAGCAGGCCGGCGGAAGGTCTCCCGATTGACGTCCGAGGCGGTGATGTACCAGCGCACCATTTGTCCCGCCCTCAGGACGCTGGCCGGGATCACGCCGCCGTAAAGCCCGTCGCCGGCCGCACCGTCCCCGCTGGCGCCGTCGTCGCGGAGCACCATCGTAACCTTCGCGCCGAACATGATGCGGTAGTGTACTTGCACCGCTCGAATTGGCTCGAACGTCGGCACGACCCGAGCCGTGATGAGCAGGTCGTCGTTTTCAGTCGGGTACTTCGGAGTGTGGTCGACGTCGGTGATGATTGGGCCCAGGATGTCGACACCTGCGTTGTTGGCTTCGCCCGGCGTGGGGATCGGGAAGTAGCGCCGTGACTGGGGCGTGTCTGCCGCGACGGTGGCGATCAACTCCGGCGCGATCAGGATGTCCGAACTGCTCGTCCGGTAGTTCAATCCCTGGATCGCCAGTACGTTGGTCCCGACGTGGAGGAAATCGAACTGAGGGATGCCGAAGTCCACCGGCTCGATCGCAACGTTGTCGGAGCGGTTAGCCGCCGCGCCGGAGTTCCACGTCTCAGTCGTAGCCGGCGGCGCATTGTCGCGCGCCACTTCGTGTCCATTGATATAGGCGATCATCCCATCTTCGTAGCGCATCCGTAGCGTCAGGGCCTTGATCGCAGCCGGGTCCTCGACCTCGAAGGGGATGCGGATGTAGACGGTCTCGTTCACATTGCGCATCGCCGAGACGTCCAGCCCTATCAGCGAAGGATAATCATATCCAACACCGGTCACACCCGCGAGCCAGTTCGAATCGTCCCAGTCCTCCAGCGTCCAGGGGCGGAACCCGTCTGGCTGCCGAACGGGCTCCAATGCATCGTTCTGGGGGATGAGGGCTCGGGCCGGTGCGCCGAGCGCCAGCAGCGTCTCTTGCGACATCGATCCCCGCTGGCCGTAAGAGATGTCGGGCGCCTGGATCGGATAGGTCGGGAAGAACTCGGCCGCGACGGTGGCCCCGTCCGGATGGATCAGCCCCAGGTATTCACCGGACCCGCTCAGTTTGAAGTTCGTATGCAGTTCGCCCGCCGGGTCTTGTCGATCCTTCCCGGAAGCGAAGACTACGAGGTACCTATCCGGGGCCAGTGTCACAGCGGGGAAGCGCCACTTGGTCAGGTTCTCGGCTCTGTCGGTCAGGAACCAACCGTCCAGATTCACCGGTTCGGCCCCGGCATTGTGAATCTCGATCCAGTCGGTTTCGTCTTGGTCCTCGTCGTCGAGCCCGTTCTCGTTGATCGCCATGAACTCGGTGATCTCAAGCAGTTCCTGTCCCCGCAGCGTGGCTGAAGAGCTCAGAAGGAAGATGCACAGGACAAAGAAGAGTGGCTTATTCGCATTCATCATGAATCAGGATAACCCCATACCCTCCGGTTCAACAGCGCCGCGGGAACGGCTCTCAGTGACGGCAGGATTCCCGCCGGTATTCATAGTATAGCATATCCGGCCGGTCGGCTCAATATGAGCGATTGCGTCACGGAGATGGGTTGTGGATGGTCGGTCGATGGGCTACAATCGTATTAAGGTCGCTAGATGGGCTAAGACGGTCGACTGGATCGGCGTCTGCGGCGCATCGTGTGACGCTCGACTTTGCTGCGTTCCATCGGATGATGGAGATGAGGTAACAGGTTCTTTCGCAGAGGCTGGTACAACATAGGGGAGCAGGTCATGAGCGAAAGCCATCCCGATAGGGGGCATTCCGCCCCGGAATCCAACGATGCCGATCGCGATCTCACCAGCGAGATCGCCGAGCGCCGGCGGGCGGAAGAGACCGTGCGGCACCTCAACAGCCTCCTGCGGGCCATTCGCAACGTCAACCAACTCATCGCTCGGGAGACGGATCGGGAGCGTTTGCTTCAGGGCATCTGTGAGAGTCTCAGCGAGACGCGCCGGTATCGAGGCGTCTGGGTCGCGCTGTTGGACGCGTCTCGGGAACTGGAGGTCGCGACGCAGGCGGGTCTGGGGGAGGATTTCCCATCCCTCATCGATGGCATGAAACGCCGCCAATGGCATTGTTGCGCCGAGAAGGCGTTGTCGCAAACGGAGGTCGTGATTATCAATAATCCCGCCTCGACCTGCGGGGATTGCCCCTTGGCCCGGATGTGTCGGGGCGGCAAAGCTATGGCGGCGCGCCTGGAATACGGCGGCGATATCGGAGGGCTCATCGGCGCCGTCATTGGCGAGGACCGTCCGATCAGCGAAGAGGAGCAGAGCCTGTTCGAGGAGGTCGCTGGCGATATCGCCTTTGCCTTGCACAGTCTGGACCTGGAGGAGACGCGGACCCGGACCGAGGACGCGCTGCAACTGGAGCAGTCTCGATTGGAAGCTTTGTTGCGACTGGGGCAAATGACCGGTGCGTCGATGCAAGAGATCATGGATTTCTCGCTGGAAGAAGCCGTCCGGCTCACCCAGAGCCAGATCGGTTACCTTGCCTTCATGAATGAGGATGAGACGGTCCTGACCATGCACGCCTGGTCCAAGACGGCGATGGCGCAATGCGCGGTCATCGACAAGCCGATCGTCTATCCAGTGGAGACAACCGGTCTGTGGGGTGAGGCGGTTCGCCAACGCAAGCCTGTCATCACCAACGACTACGCGGCGCCGAATCCCGCGAAGAAAGGCTATCCGGAGGGGCATGTCCATGTCACCCGTCATATGAATGTGCCCGTGTTCGACGATGGGCGCATCGTGGCGGTCGCCGGCGTGGGCAACAAGTCGGCGTTGTACGAGGACTCGGACGTTCAGCAACTGACGTTGTTGATGCAGGGGATGTGGCGCCTCGTTCAGCGCCGGCGCGCCGAGGAAGCGTTGCGGGAATCGCATGAAGAACTGGAGCAGCGCGTCAAGGAACGCACGGCCGAACTGGCGCGGGCCAACGAGGACCTGAAGCGCGAGATCGCCGAACGCCGCCACGCCGAGGGAGCGATCAAGGACTCCCAGGCGCTGTACTCCTCGCTGGTGGAGAACCTGCCCGTTCATGTTCTGCGCAAGGACGCCAACGGCAAGTTCACCTTCGCCAACCGGTCATTCTGCGATCTACTCGGCAAGCCGCTCGAAGAGA
Source organism: Sedimentisphaerales bacterium (assembly GCA_028277585.1). Lineage (GTDB taxonomy): Bacteria > Planctomycetota > Phycisphaerae > Sedimentisphaerales > Anaerobacaceae > Anaerobaca. The sequence continues at coordinate 21,935 of JANQFY010000371.1, read as the reverse complement.
TTGTGGGCAAGAGCGATTTCGATTTCTTTCCGGAAGAGTTGGCCCGGAAGTACTGTCAGGACGACGAACGCGTGCTCCGCACCGGCGAGCTCTTCGAGGCGGTCGAAGAGAACAAGAGCGACGGCGAGACGCATTATGTCCAGGTGATGAAATCCGCGGTGCGCGATGCGAGCGGGAAAGCCGTGGGCGTGCAGGTCATCTTCTGGGATGTGACCGAACGCAAGAAGGCTGAGACCGCGCTGGAGTACGAGCGGTATCTGCTCAACGCGTTGATGGACAACCTGCCCCACAATATCTACTTCAAGGACCGGCAGAGTCGGTTCATTCGCATCAACAGGGCGCTGTCGCGCTGCTTCGATCTGGCGGGTGTCTCGGACGCGCTGGGCAAGACGGATTGTGACTTCTTCACTGGCGAGCATGCTCGACAAGCCCTGGCGGACGAACAGGAGATCATCCGGACGGGCGAGCCCATGCTGGACAAGGAGGAGAAGGAGACCTGGTCGGATGGTCACGTGACCTGGGCGTCGTCGACGAAACTCCCGCTGCGCAGTCCGAGCGGGGAGATCATCGGGACGTTCGGCATCTCGCAGGACATCACAGATCGCAAGCTCGCCGAGGAGCAGTTGCAGGCGGCCAAGGAAGCGGCCGAGGTCGCCAACCGGGCCAAGAGCGACTTTCTCGCGACCATGAGTCACGAGATCCGCACGCCGATGAACGGCATTATCGGGATGCTCGATCTGCTGCTCAACGCAGCTCCGACCCCGCAGCAGCGTGTCTATCTCGATCTGGCCAGCCAGTCGGCTGAGACGCTCTTGCGCCTACTGAACGATATCCTCGATTTCTCCAAGATCGAGGCGGGCAAATTCGAACTCGAGATGGTCGGCTTCGCCCTGCGCGACACGCTGGGCGACACCTTGCACACACTTGCCGGCCGCGCCGCGGCCAAGGGATTGGAGCTGGTCTATCGCATTCCTCCCGATGTGCCGGACGGTCTTCTGGGCGACCCTGGGCGGCTCTGCCAGGTCATCATCAACCTCACGGGCAATGCGATCAAGTTCACGGAGACGGGCGAGATTGTGGTGGAGGTGCGAACCGATTCGCTCGTCGACAACGACGTGCGCCTGCACTTCAGCGTCCGGGACACAGGGCCGGGCATTCCGGAGGAGAAACGGCGCGTCATCTTCGAGGCCTTCCGTCAGGCGGACAGCTCCATGTCGCGCCGGTACGGCGGCACGGGCCTGGGGCTGGCGATCTCGTCCCACCTGGTCGAGCTGATGCAGGGCCGCATGTGGGTCGAGAGTGAGGTGGGGGCCGGCAGTACATTCCACTTCATCGCGGCGTTCTCCCTGCACGAGGCGATCTCGGTCGCGCCGAAGGTCGAACTGGAGACGCTTAGCGGGCTGCGCGTGCTGGTGGTGGACGACAACGGGACGAACCGCCTGATCCTGGACGAGATGCTGCATAACTGGGGCATGAAGCCCGCCGTTGTCGCGAGTGGTCAGGCCGCACTCCTGGAGATGGGCAAAGCCATCGGCGTCGGTGAACCGTTTCAACTGGGGCTGTTGGACGGGATGATGCCCCAGATGGACGGTTTCGAATTGGCCGAAGAGATCAGGAAGAACCCGGAATTGAGTGAGGTCCCTCTGATCATGCTGTCCTCGGCCGGCAGCCCGAGCAGCGGCGTGCGCTGTCGTCAGTTGGGCATCGATCACTGTCTGATCAAGCCGGTCAAGCAGTCGGAACTGCTCGATTCGATCGTCGCGGTTCTGCGTGTTGCCACGGCCGATGAGGTTCCCGTTGAAGCCGTCAGTCGCGAGCGTCCGTCCGGCGTTCGGGCGCTGCGCATCCTGCTGGCCGAGGATGGTCTGGTCAATCAGAAAGTCGCCGTCAGCCTGCTCGAACAACGGGGCCATCAGGTCACCGTCGCCAACAACGGGCAGGAGGCGCTGGCGGCCCTCGACCGTGAATCGTTTGACGTCGTGCTCATGGATGTCCAAATGCCCACCATGGATGGCTTCGAAGCCACGGGCATCATCCGCCGCAAGGAGGAGGTCTCGGGCGAGCACATCCCAATCATCGCGATGACGGCCCACGCGATGAAGGGCGACCGCGAGCGTTGCCTGGAGGCCGGCATGGACGGGTATATCCCGAAACCGATCCGCGCCAAGAATCTCTATGATGTTGTCGAGAAGACGATCGTCGAAATGGCGGGGACCCAGACCGAAGCCGATGTCATCGATGAGCAACGAGAGGCAATCGATCGGGAGCAAGTCCTGGAACTGACCGGCGGAAGCGTAGAGGCCATGAAGGAAGTCGTGGAGCTGTTCCGGACGGAATGCCCCAAGCTGATGGAATGCATCCGCGCGGCGATTGCGAACCAGGACCCAACCGAATTGCAGCGGGCGGCGCACACGCTGAAGGGCTCGGTGCAGATCTTCGGGCTCGCCCGTCCGGCCGCGGCGGCCCTGCGACTGGAAACGATAGGACGCGATGAAAACCTGGAGGAGGCTGAGGAGGCGTTCTCGGCGCTGACCCGTGAGATCGAATATCTCATGACGAGGCTGACCGATCTGTTGGAGTCTTGAGTGGTCCAATGCGATAGCTGATGGAGCCTTGAGATGAAGGTACTGATCGCTGACGACGATCCCGTGTGGCGCAAGGTGCTGGAGCAGAACATCCGCCGGTGGGGCTATGAGGTCGCCACCGCCGAGAATGGTCAGGAGGCCTGGGACCTGCTGCGCAAAAGAGACGCCGCCCGCGTGGCGATTCTCGACTGGCAGATGCCCGAGCTGGACGGCGTTGAGATCTGCCGTCGCATTCGCCGCAGCCTGGATCTGCCCTTCATCTTCACCATCATTCTCACCGGTCGCGATACGCGCGAGGACATGGTCATCGGTCTTGAATCGGGGGCCGACGACTATCTCGTCAAGCCGGTGGACATGGCGATCCTGCGCAGTCGGCTGACGGCGGCCGGACGCATCGTCAAAGCGGTTCCACCCCCGCGCCAGATTCCGGGCTATCAGTTGCTTGGACGCCTCGGCGCCGGCGCGATGGCGACTGTCTACAAGGCTCAGCAACTGAGTCTCAATCGCATCGTCGCCGTTAAGGTCCTGCCCAAGAAGTTCAGCCAGATGCCCAAGTTCGTCGAGCGTTTCTACGCCGAGGGCCGCGCCGCCGCGAAGCTGAACCATCCCAATATCGTCGCAGCCCTGGACGTGGGCCGCCACGCCGAGACCCATTACTTCATTATGGAGTACGTCGAGGGGCACACGGTGTACGAGCACTTGGTCAAGGAGGGGCCCTACAGTGAGGCCGACGCCCTGGCCATCGGGATTCAGATTGCCCAAGCCCTGGATCACGCCCATCAGGCGGGGCTGATGCACCGCGATGTCAAGCCGAAGAATATTCTGATCACCGACCACGGCGTCGCGAAGTTGGCGGACATGGGGCTGGCGCGGGCCGTCAGCGATCGCGAAGCGGCCGAGGCGGAGGCGGGCAAGGCCCTGGGGACGCCGTACTATATCTCGCCCGAGCAGATCCGCGGCGATATGGATGTCGACCACCGGGCGGACATCTACAGCCTGGGTGCGACGCTCTACCACATGGTCGCCGGCAAGGCGCCGTTCGAGGGGGCGGATATCAAGGCCGTGATGCGCAAGCACCTGCAGGAGCCGCTCGTTCCGCCGGATCACGTTCGCCCTGAGCTGTCGGTCGGGATCAGTGAGGTCATCGAGTTGTGTATGGCCAAGGCGCCGGGCGACCGCTACGCCTCGGCGGCCGATCTGCTCGAGGATCTCCAGGCCGTGGCCGATGGACAACCACCCGCGCGGGCCCGCAAGCTCATCAAGCTTCCCGAACTAACTCAACTGGAGCAGAAGGACGACGCTGAGGAAGAGGGCGAAGCCGAAAGCGAAGATTCAATCGTCGCGACACCTTTGTTCTGGATCGCCGTAGTCGGCTGGGCCTTGGCGGCGTTGCTCCTGGTCGTCGTCATCCTGATGGCCCGCTGATTACCGAAGCAGTCCTTTCCGTCCGAATGCCGATTCGATATCATCGTTATGTTCCACGTTGTCTTGCTTCAGTCAGATTGCCAGTCTCAATTAGAGGTGCCGACCATGCAGCCAATCCGTGCCGCGTCCGTTCAGTTTGAACATGCCTCGGGTGACAAAGTCGCCAACCTGGCAAAGATCGCTGATTTCGCTGAGCGAGCCGCGGCTCAAGGCGTCCAACTCATCGCCTTTCCCGAATGCTGCATCACGGGCTACTGGTTCCTCCGCCGCCTCTCCCGTAAGGCGCTGATCGATCTGGCTGAGCCGGTCTTCGAGGGCCCTTCCTCGCAAGCGCTCATGACCCTGGCGCAGCGTCACCAGATGACCATCGGGGCGGGTCTCGTCGAGATCGATGACGCAACCCTGTATAACACCTATGTGGTCGCCATGCCGGACGGGACGTTCCAGCGGCACCGCAAGATCCATTGCTTCATCAGCGAGCATCTCGCCTCCGGATCGGAGTACACGGTGTTCGACACGCCGCAGGGCTGTCGCGCCGCTGTGCTGACCTGCTACGATAACAACATCGGGGAGAACGTCCGCTCCGTCGCGCTGCAGGGTGCCGAGATCCTGCTGGCGCCCCATCAGACGGGCGGATGCAATTCTCCCAGCCCTCATTGCATGGGCCTGGTCGATCCGGTGCTGTGGGACCGTCGGCAGCAGGACCCGCAAGCGATCGAAGCGGAGTTCAAGGGCCCCAAGGGCCGCGAGTGGCTGATGACCTGGCTGCCCGCCCGCGCGCACGACAACGGCCTGTTCCTGCTCTTCAGCAACGGTGTCGGCGTCGACGATGACGAGATCCGCACGGGCAACGCCATGATCCTCGACCCTTACGGCCGCGTCCTGACTGAGACCTGGAAGGCCGCCGACGAAATGGTCATTGCCGATCTGGACCCGACCCTGCGGGACAACTGCACGGGCGTCCGCTGGATCAAGACCCGTCGACCCGAACTCTACCAGTCTTTGACATTGCCCACGGGCCGCGAGCGCGATGTCCGCGACGTCCGCTTCGGCAAGGATACCTAGCCGCTCGCACGACTGGCAAGATTGGCTTTGTTTTTCCACCCGATCCCTTGTTTCTGAGCCAGAAACCCGGAAATTGGGTTTATTTCGCAGATTCACTCCTCTTCGTCTTTGCCTCTTCTTTCGCCGTCAACTCGAGAGTCATTCGTCGTTTGTATGTCAAAGAGCAGGGCCCGCAAGACAGAAGGGCCTCTACTATTGGCCGGAACTGCACGTTCTTTGCGAAAAAAAGGGCAAATCAACCGCCCTCAACCGCCGCAACTCCAGGCCCCAACAGCAATAGAAAAAATCTTCCATGTCACCGGCTTCCCATTCTAGACCGTTGCACGTTCTATGCGAAATCCCGTGGGGTGAGCGTCCCCGCTCGCTGGCTGCCTGGCTGCCACTTCGCTGGTCACGCTGCATGAAATGTCACGCCGCTGTATTGACTTCTCCCCTATGCCGACTATCATCTGCGGGAAACACAGTTAAGACGACTATTCAGTCGACCTTGGAGCGGGATTTCAATGTCCTATTCTCGTCATGCGTCCTGGGTCATCTTCTCACTAATCATCATGGGATGCAATTCATGTGACAGGCACCATGGCGAAGGTAGGACCTCATTCAAGGCACTGGCACTGGCCTACGAGGAAGCTCATGCTCAGAAGGATGTGGATGCGCTTCTGGCTCTGGTTTACGTTGGAACTGGGCCTGTCGCGGAAGTAAATCGGAGGAGATTTCGAGCGCGATTCGAACGTGACTTAACACGGAACATCGAGCGCGTCCGTCGAACGCGCATCAAGCGAAGGGACCGAGATGCGTTCGAATTTTGCGCGCTCAAAGCTCGTGGCCTGATGACCGTCGACTGGGTTCCTTGGGAAGAAGGCATCATAAGTAGCTCCAATTCCTATCCTTACGGCAAACATGACGGCGTCTATTGCCTCGTAGGCACCGGGCCGGAGGCTGTCGAAGAAGAACTCAGGGAATGGAGTCAGGGCGATCACCGCACAATCAAACTGCCCGGCGTGAAGCAGCGGGCGGACCTGGCTCTTTCCAGGTGGCAGGATGAGACGCTGGATTCACAGCCAATCCTGTTCTGGTCAGCACTTACCCGCCCCAGCGGGTGTCCAATCACACTGGTGCTCGACTTCTACGACGAGGACATGGATGTGATTGGATTCGGTGTCGAGGAGCGTTATATCAATCCCACCGGAACTGATGAGGTACGCCGCGAGAAATACCCGGTTTATGTGCATGGCCTGCTCTGGGGGAATGTCATAAACACAGTCTCGGTGCCGGTCAGTATTCGTGACTCCAACCAGCGTGCTAGCGTTGGGGAGTGGGACCGCTACATCCGCGGTAGCGACATTGACGTGAACATCCCCATGTCGCGGGAAGACTGGGAATCGACCCTGCCGCCTGTGTGGGTCTCTCGTCCGGATCCGAACGTCGTGGAAGTCAAGGTGTACCTCTACGATCGAACCGGCCAAGAATCTGAGCCGGTTCAACTACTGCTGGATCCCCGAGCACCGGACTAGTCGAGAGTCTCGTACCGTTGTTGCACGCCTGGCCCAGAGGAAACGGCTTGCGGAACGCAGTCGCTCACACCTACGCACTCGATCCATGCCTGGGGCGGGCAGCTTTCACATTCGGGCCCGAAGGGGTGTTTTGACAGGGATCGCTGGCGCAGGGGGAGAAAAAGGGAAACTGGGGAACAAGGATTCGAACCTTGACTAACTGATCCAGAGTCAGTCGTGCTGCCGTTACACTATTCCCCAAGTACTGCAAAGAACTGGATCACTGGTACTCTACCGCATTTGGGCGGACTTTTCAAACCCAAAATGGCGAATCAGCTTCCATCCGGCGGGCAAAAGTGCCGCGGCCAGGAGGATCTTGAGGATATCGCCGGCCAGGAAGGGGACAAGGCCGACCGCCAGGACGCTGCCGCCCAACGATTTGCCGAACAGGCTCGCCAGGCAGGTAAGCCAGAGCAGGCCGCCGGCGTAGAGGACGCAATTGCCCAGGACCATCGCCAGGATGGTTGTTCCGGCCCGGCGGTCCCAGCCGCGTTCGGCCAGGGCGCCGACGAGGTAGGCGGCCGCGACGAACCCGATCAGATACCCGCCTGTGGGTCCGAAAAGAGCCGCGATACCGGCTTTGCCATGGGCGAAGACGGGCAATCCGGCCGCACCCTGGCCAATATAGGTCAGGACGCAGAGAGCCCCGCGTCGCGAGCCCAGGAGCATGCCCGCCATCAGGACGGCGAAGGTCTGGCCCGTCACCGGAACGGGGTAGCCGATCGCCACCTGTGTACACAGGGCGATCAGGACCGAGCCGCCCAGCACGAGAAAGACGTCATAGAGTCGGGCCAGCTTCTTCTCGCTGGGACGGATCAAATCAGCAGCAGTCAGTTGGGCAATCATGATTCATTCAATCAAATACGCGATTTCGTTCTACTCAGGCCCTTCTCTCTCAGGCCGGGATCGCGACGACCTCGGCAGGGGGCCAACACGGGCGGGATTATACCCGGCCACACTTCGTCCGTCAAATCCCTCGAATCGACCGAATCCTACAGAACCCGGTACTTCTCGCCCAGCCGCTTCAACTCCCTCTTCATCCGGGCGACGGGCTTCTCGTATTTGGCTTGCCCATAGAGGTTCTTCATCTCGGTCGGGTCCTTCTTGATGTCGTAGAACTCCCACTCGTCGGTCTCGGGGAAATGGACGAGTTTGAAACGTCTGCCCCGCACGCCGTAGTGCGTCTTGACTGCGTGGGCGCCGCGTCCGTAGTAGGTGTAGAGGATCGTTTTGCGCCAATCCTCGGGTGTCTTGCCCTCCAGGATTGGCTTGAAGCTGTCGCCCTGGACGTCCGAAGGCGCGTCGATCCCGGCGCATTCGAGCAGTGTCGGGGCGTAGTCGATGTTCTGGATCATCGCATTGATCCGTCTACCCGGCTTGACGACGCCGGGCCATTTGATAATGAACGGGTTGCGGAGCGACTCCTCATAGATCCATCGTTTGTCGTACCAGCCGTGCTCCCCGTTATAGAAGCCCTGATCGGAGCTGTAGACAACGATCGTGTTCTCGGCGAGCCCGTTGTCCTTGAGGTAGGTCAGCACGCGGCCGATCTGCTCGTCGAGCGACTTGATGCAGCGGATGTAGTCCTTCATGTACGCCTGGTATTTCCAACGCGTCAGCGCGTCGCCTGTGAGTTTCTTGGCCCGGAACTTGCGATTTCTGGGCACGTAGTGGGCGTCCCAGGCCTCCTTCTGGGCATCCGTCATGCGCTTGAACTCGGCGAAGGTCGCGCCGTCGCGGGAGGCGGATTTCTCGGCCGATGCAAGGATCTCCTCCGGCGTGGACGTCACCACTGGCGGTGTCACCTTGGCGTCCCCGGCCAGGTTGATCTCGTCGCGAATCGACATCTTCTGCAGCTTCAGGGCGCTGCTCCGCCCGGCATAGTCGTCGAACAGGTTGTCCGGCTCGGGCACGTCGACGTCATCGAGCAGGTCCATGTACTTCGGCTCGGGCATCCAGGTCCGATGCGGCGCCTTGTGCCAACTGCAGAGGAAGAAGGGCTTGTCCTTGTCCCGCCCGTTCTCGAGCCAGTCGAGGGTCTTGTCCGCAATGATCTCGGTGCAGTAGCCCTGCTCGCGGATCCTTTCCCCGTCCTTCGTGATGAAGTCAGGGTTGTAGTACATGCCCTGGCCGGGCAGGATCTCCGAGACATCGAAACCGGTGGGCGTGGACGCCAGATGCCACTTTCCGAACAGAGCTGTCTGGTATCCGGCCTTCTGAAACGCCTGGGGCATGGTCCATTGCGACCCGTCGAAACGCTGGCCGTTTGTCCAGAACCCGTTGATCTTACTGTGCTTACCGGTCAGGATCGCCGCTCGGCTGGGCCCGCAGATCGAGTTGCAGACGAAGCTGTTGTTAAACGTAGCGCCCTCGGCGGCCAGTTGCTCCAGGTTCGGCGTGATCCGGTGCTTCCGGACGAAATCCTGCAGCCGGGTGCGATAGGCGCCGAGCGTCTGGAGGGAGTGGTCATCGGAGAACAGGAAGAGGATGTTGGGCTGTTTCCTGGGAGCGGCGTTCAGGGCGCCGGCGTAGGGTAGGAGTTGACTGCCGACCCCGGCCAGGGCCATCTGTCTGAGAAAACGGCGACGTGTAAGCATAGCGCTACCTCTTCCAACAAACCTATCTGAATTGGTGTTCCCGTTGGCTGGCCCATCACGACGGACCGGGCCGGCAAGACGACATGCGATCATACCCGAGCCCCGGCCGATTCGCCAGCCGAAACGCCGCTGCGAAGCCAGAACCCTCTCAGATTGCCCAATGTGCCAACTGTGCGAAAAACTCGCGAAAATCGCAGATCGATGAAATGTCCGACGCTCTGGTCCGACTAATTCCGAAAGAACGTGCAGAAGGTCTGAACGGAGATGGCAAATGACGCCGCAGACGCTACAATGTCTCGCGCAACGCGGTACACCGTGCGGATATGTGAAGGGGATAGAAATGAAGCAAGGACGAATCAGGCGCATTTCGTTGGCCCTGCTCCTGGGCCTGATCCTGGTGATGGGCACCTCGTGTATCTATGTCAGCGGCTGCGATGGCTGGAGCAATCGGGTCAAGTACGAGCGACAGGAAGAGTTGTCGGCGCCGCTGGAGCCGGGTGGTTCGTTCTCAGCCGAGACACGGGACGGGTCGATCACGCTGGAGGGGACCCAAACGGCCGAATGTCGATTGATGGCGACCATCCGCGTCCACGCGAAGACACAGGAGCGAGCCCAGGAATTGGCCGAGCAGATCCAGGTGAAGCTCGAACCCGTGGCGGGGGGGCTCCGATTCCGCATCGAGCGGCCCTCGGTGATCCGCAACGCCAGTTACGGCGTTTCGCTGACCGGGACGCTGCCCCAACAGACGAGCTTGTCGCTGGTCACCAGTGACGGGTCCGTGCGTCTGGCCCGCATTGAAGGCGCCGTGGACGCCAAGACGTCGGACGGGAGCGTTCATGTCGAGGACATCAAGGGCGACACGCGGCTCAAGACCTCCGATGGTCGGATCGAATGCGCTCGCGTCGAGGCTGGGACGCTCGATGTGCATACCAGTGACGGCAGTATCAAGCTCGAGATGGTGGGCACGACGTCCACGGCCGCTCGGACCTCCGATGGCAGCATCACGTTGAGCGATGTGCGGGCCGATAGCCTGGACCTGCACACCAGCGACGGCACGATTCGATGCCGCGAATTGGTCGCGCAGCGTCTGAATTGTCGCACGTCGGATGGCTCGGTCCACATCGAATACGCCGCCGACGCCCCGAACGTCATCGACGCGACGGTGACGACCTCCGATGGCAGCATCACCTTCGCCGCGCCGCCGAATCTGTCGGCGCAGGTCGAGACCTCGACAGATGATGGTTCGCTGAACTTGCATCTGCCCATTACGGCTCAGGGAAAGGTGGGCAAGTCGCTGCGCGGCACCGTCGGAGCCGGCGAAGGCCGTGTTACGCTCAAGACCGACGACGGGTCGATCACGATCAAATGACCTTCTGATGAGAGGAACCTCTATGGTGTCACTTCGTATGCGTCATCACCGATTGCTCTGTCTCTGCGTTCTGACGGCCCTGATCGCAACCGGTTGCGGCGTTCAGGTCGGCGGCACCGGGAGCCGGGCACGCCATGTGAAGGTTGTGGAGCGTTCGATGGCCTTGCCCTTGGTTGGGACGCTGGATGCGGACACTTCGTCCGGTGCGGTCAGCATCACAGGAAGCGATGCGACGGAGTGCCATGTCGTTGCGACGATCACGGCCCTGGCGCCCACTGAAGTAGAGGCTCAGGAACTGGCCGAGCAGGTCGAGATCCGCTTGGACCGGGGCGGGGACGCGCTCAAGGTCCGGGCCGAGAAGCCCAAACTCGAGAAGCATCGTTCGATCACCGTCAGCTATGTCATCACGGCGCCGCGACGGATAAACGTGCAGTGCCACAGTTCGTATGGCAGTCTCAGCCTGATCAACCTCGAAGGCGTTGTTAACGGCAAGACGGGCAGTGGCTCGATTGAGGCTGAGGATATCCAAGGAGCTACCGACCTGGACACGGCATATGGATCGATCACGGCCCGGCGGATCGTCGGTTCGAAGGTGACGTTGCACAGTGGTAGTGGAACGATTAGCGCCGCCGACATCGAAGGGCCCGCCCGCATGACCAGCTCGTACGGGACGGTCAAGTGCGAGCGCTTCTCCGGCGGCGATCTGTACCTCAAGAGCGGCAGTGGCCGCGTTACTATCTCGGAAGCGACCTTCGGCAAGTGCGAGGCGATCAGTTCGTACGGCCCGGTCGCAGGCGCCACGTTGGAAGGCGATTCTGTCAAGCTGCGTTCAGGCAGTGGGTCGGTGGCGATCACCGATGGGATCGTCCCGGTCATGGATCTTTCCAGTTCATACGGGTCCGTCAAGGCGATACGCGTCACGACGGAGGATCTCAAGGCCCATTCGGGCAGCGGCAGCGTTCGCGTCGAGTGCACAGCCGATTGCCCGGCGGATCTGGTTGCCGATGTCACCACGTCCTACGGGAGCATCAATTTCACGGCGCCGCCCGCGTTCGCCGGTCGGGCGGATCTGTCGACCAGCTACGGCAGTGTACAGACGGACCGCCCCATAACAGTCAGCGGTAAGATCACCAAGAAGAAAGTCGTCGGAACGATCGGCGTCGGTGCGGGCAGCCTGCGGCTGCGGAGCGGCAGTGGGTCGGTCGACCTGCGTTGACGAGAAGCATGACCTTACCTCGAAGGGAATCGAGCGTTTGATATTCTGCCGGAAGGGTGGGGGTGCATTCTTCGGAATCGCCCCTGCCCCTTCGTTTGCGCCGGGTTTGTTGGCGGTCCGGGCTAGGGCGCGCGGTAAACCGAGCCTTCGGCGCCGCTGTCTCCCCGCGAATCCAGCCAGCGACTCCACGCGTCCTTGTAGAGGTTTCCCGAGACGATGAAGCCGTCGTTGTGTCCCCCGATGAGCTTGACGAATTGCTTGGGCTCGTTGGCCGCGTCGAACAGTTGCGTTCCGAACTCGTACGGGACCAGTCCGTCATCCGGGCTGTGCATCACCAGGACGGGCCATCGCACACGCGACAGGTGATTCCGCGTGTTGTACCCATAGCGGGCGAGCAGGCGGACGGGCATGTAGGGATAGAACTTCGCGCCGATATCAGGGAACGAGGTGAACGTACTCTCGATGACCAACCCCCGCGAGGTGACGCGGCCGGCCAGGTGGGCTGCGATACTACCCCCGAGCGAACGGCCGAAGATGACGATCTGCTCGGCTGGTACGCCGCGGGTCTTCGTAAGCCAGTCATAGGCGGCTCGGGCGTCGCGGTAGGTTCCCGATTCGGTGGGTTTGCCCTCGCTCTTGCCGTAGCCGCGGTAGTCGAAAACGAAACAGCTCAGGTCCATCCCTTCAAAGAGATTGATCGTGTCCAGGCGGTGCATGATGTTGCCGCCGTTACCGTGACAGAACAGGACGGTTGCTCGCGGTGCGCGGGCCGGGACGAACCAGCCGTGCAGTGCTACACCGTCTTTGCTCTCGAAAGTCACCTCCTCGAAGTCGAGGTCCAGGTCCGCCGGCGTAGAAGAAACATCGCGCACGGGGCGGTAGAGAAACCTGGATTGCATGAAGAATAATACCAATCCGGAGCTTCCGTAAGCGACGGCCAGAACAATGCCGAGGAGAAGCAACCACGTACCCATAGTCTTGTAGAGATCCAGCAGGTTGTCAGTGAGGTCCAGAGTCGGACTCGATCGCACGCGGCGGCATTTTAGTTTGCCGGGCGTTGTAAGACAAGCTACAATCCCGCCATGCTGCTGAGAAGACACACATCGATCGTTTCCGTCGGTTCGGTCAAGCTGGGCGCCTCGGCTCCCGTGGCGATCCAATCGATGACCAAAGTCCCCACCACGGACGTGGACCGTTGCGTTCGTCAGGTCAAGGAACTGGTCGCCGCCGGCTGCGCATTGGTCCGCCTTGCGGTGCCGCGTCGGGCCGATACCGAGGCGTTCGCCCGGATCGTTGAACGGGTCAACATCCCGCTGGTTGCGGACGTTCATTTCAGCGCCGATCGCGCCGTCGAGGCGATCGAGGGCGGGGCAGCGAAGATTCGCCTGAACCCGGGCAATATCAGGAAACGCGAGGACATTCACCGTATCATCGACGCGGCCAAGAGCCATGGCGTGGCAATCCGCGTCGGTGTCAACGAGGCGAGTATCCGCGACCTCAAAGACGATGTGCCGCCCCAGGAGCGGATCACCTTGATGCTTGAGGAGATGCGCCGCTATATCGATCTCTTCGAGGCCCGCGGCTTCGATCAGGTCGTCCTGAGCGCCAAGAGCAGCGACCCGCTGCGCACCATCGCGGTCAACCGTGCGATTGCCGAGGCGTTCACCTATCCGATGCACCTGGGCCTGACCCATGCGGGTCTGCCTGAGGACGCGAGCATTCCGTCGGCGGTCGCCCTCGGGGCGCTGCTGTCGGAGGGGATCGGCGATACGATCCGTGTCAGTGCTGCGGGCGATCCGGTGATCGAGACGGGGATTGCCAGGAACATCCTCATCGCGCTGGGCCTGCGCGAGCGGACGCGTCCCGAACTGATCGTCTGCCCCACCTGTGGCCGGACGGAGATCGACGTGATCGAACTGGCCCGGCGTGTCGAACAGGCGCTCGCCGCCCTGGAGAAGCCCTGCCGGGTCGCGGTGATGGGCTGCGTGGTGAATGGGCCGGGCGAGGCGGCCGACGCCGACATCGCCGTCTGCGCCGCCAAGGAGAAGGCCTACCTCTACCTCCACGGTCAGCGCATCGCCACCGTCCCCGAAGCCGAAATCATCCCCCGCCTGCTCAGCACCATCGAAGAACTGTAGCGTCTCTATCGGCCCAGGGGCGGATCGTTCACCAGCAGCGAATCGAATTCATTGGTGGGCTGGCTCTCGTATGGCTTTGGTCGTGCTCCGCGAATGTTGTCGTCGCCATCCCAGGCAGTGTAGATGTTGTCGTCATCGAGGCCGCAGTAGGGGCGTTTGGCGAACTCGACGTGGCTGTCGAGAAACAAGACGTTCTGCCCTTCGTTCTTGTGGGCTCGCGCATTGCCGTGCTGTGCCTGTTCCGCCGTGCCCTCGAATGATCCGCGGTCGGGAGTAAAGAGGGAAGAATCACGCGCCTTCTGTTGTGGTTCGTCGATCCAAGGATTCCGGTCGGCCGCAACCGCCAGCCCTGGTTCGCTGGAGGTTGTCAGGGCGTACTTGCTATAGGGTAGGTGATAGGCATAGCTGCAATGCCTGGAAGGATCCGGGCCGAAATCCCAAAGGGTGGTGAGCCTATCGATGCTGATGCCGTACTTGCCGGGCTTGAACTCCTTTGTCCGTCGATTCCCTTTGCACACGAAGGACTTCGGAAGAACATCGGCGTACTTGACCAAGAGATAGAAGCTCGCGCTGATTGTTGCTTTTCCTCCCGAACCGTTCGGGTCGAGGCCAAACGCTTCGGTTCTGCCGGTGGCGGTCCAATCGTTCAATCCCGGCCCCCAGACTGTCCCATCTCCGCCGGCAAGCGGAAGCGTGTCATCGTAGTCGTTGGCATAGATGAGCATTGCCTTGCCAATCCCCGCCAGATTCGTCCCACAGTGCATTCGGCCATAGGTATTGTGCCGCTGGGCTTCTTGGAGCGAAATGCCGAGAAGCAGTAGCCCGAGCACCAAAGGGACCGCCGTGCCGATCACGGCGAATCCGCGACCGGTCAGTCGGCCGCCACTGGCGCCGATACGCACGAGTGAAACCAATCCCAGGAAGAACGCGACAACCAACAGGGCCATACAGGCGAGGAAGATCACCTGTAACGGTGTTGTGCCGAGGTCCTCACCTGTTCGGGCAATGGCCAGGCCTGCCAGAAAGCTATACGCCACTGCCAGAAATATCGCACCCGGGGGCGTCAAAATCGCGCAGAGGAATGATGTAAGGGCCAACCGACTCACCCTCACCGGCGTTGCGGAAGGTGTTGCAACGACAGACAATGGCTGGCTGCATGAGGCGCAGTGCATTGCCCTCTTGCCATTCTCATGACCGCAGGCCGGGCATTTCATAGTGACTCTCCCTGGTCTCGCGCTTCGGTTCGGGGGCTTATACACTCAAGTCCCCACGACAACATCCAGTCTACTGGGGCGTGTCACTGTCGTCAAGGAGGTCGGGGCGGTGCTGGCGGGTGCGTTGAAGGGCCTGGTCGCGGCGCCATTGGGCGATCTTGCCGTGGTCGCCCGAGAGGAGAATGTCGGGGACCTTCATGTCGCGGAACACCTCAGGACGCGTGTACTGGGGATACTCGAGGAGCCCATCGCTGAAGGAGTCGTCCTTGGCCGAATCGTCATCGCCCAGGGCGTCGGGCAAGAGGCGCACGACGGCGTCGATCACGACCAGGGCGGCCAGTTCACCCCCGTTGAGGACGTAGTCGCCGATCGAAAGTTGCTCGGCGCCGAGTCCGATGCGGATGCGCTCGTCGAATCCTTCGTAGCGCCCGGCGATCAGGATGAGCCGGTCCTCATTGCTCAACTCGGCCGCTTTGGCCTGGGTCAAGGGCGTTCCCTGGGGACTGAGCAGGATGGTGCGGCCTTTGGTGGGGGCCAGCGAGGTAACGTGCTCGTGACAATCGAAAACGGGCCCGGGCATCATAACCATGCCCGGGCCGCCTCCGTATGGTTTATCGTCGACTTTGCGATAGTCGCCAATCGAAAAGTCGCGGATGTTCGTCAGTGCGATCTCGACGAGGCCCTGTTCCTGAGCCCGCTTGACAATCGAGAAACTCAGGGGAGACGCGAACATCTCCGGAAAAAGTGTCAGGACGTCGATTCGCATCGGTGCTGCCGCGATTACTCGCCGCCTTCGCCCTCAGCGGGGGCGGCTTCTTCGGCTGCCTTGGCGGCCGCTTCGGCCTCTTCCTTGGCTTTGGCCTCAGCCTCTTCTTTGGCCTTGGCTTCAGCTTCGGCTTTCGCCTTAGCCTCGGCTTCAGCCTTTTCTTTGGCCTCAGCTTCGGCCTGAGCCTTCTTCTCAGCGAGGCGTCGATCCGTGGCGTCGAACGGCTTGCCCTTGCTGCGGGCAATGGCGCGGGCCTTGGCGCGGCGGGCCGCCTTCTCTTCGGCGTATTTTGTCTTGATCCCGTGGCGGGCTAGAATCTCGGCGACAGTGTCGCTGGGCACAGCGCCGTTGCCCAGCCAGAACTCGATGCGTTCCTTGTTGATGATGATCTGCTTGGCGGTGTCCTTCTCAAGCGGATCGTAGTGGCCCAGCTTCTCGAGGACGCGGCCGTCGCGCGGGGCGCGAGACTCGATCGCGTTGATCCGGAAAAACGGGCGATGTCGCCGACCCATGCGGGTCATTCTGATCTTTACTGCCATGGTCTTCCTTTCGCAAAAAGCGTATCAAGAATTTCCGTGACTCGTTCGATGTGAGTCACGAAACGCGTTTACAGGTCAATATGTACCCGTTGATAAAGATCGCGAAGTTAGCCGGATCGACCCGGGCGTCCTCTGCGATCGTCCTGATCTGCTCGTCCGAGAGCGTCAGGGCGTTCTCTTTCTCGGCGGTCGTCATGATCGCCACCGCCCTACGCAGACCCGCCAGTTCCTCGGCGGTCGGGGCGACCAGCATCGCCAGTTCGCTCGTGCCGTTTGCGTCCGCAAACTGCGTACGAAACCTATTACCATACTCATTTTCACAGAACAGAGCAACCTTTTCGAGGTACTCTTCCAGTGATATTTTCGCCTTTGAGCCCAAATCCGGGTCCTTTTCGCGGTTCGACAGGGTCTGTGGGGGCTATCGGGCCGCCATCTTCAAGGGAACGGGTTTCTCGACGAAGCCGGCGGGCCGTTGGTTCTTGCCCGGCCTGCCCGTATCGCCCAGGTCGTCCCGAGCCTTCTCGGCCAGCGCCAGCAGCCGCTTGACCACGTCAGGATGCTTCTTCGCGACGTTCGTCTGCTCGCCAAGATCGGCCTTCAGATCGAATAGCTGCAGGGGGGCGGACGGTTCAGGTTTGCCCCAGTTGCGTTTCTTGGGCTTCAGAGCCAGATGGAGCTTCCATCTGCCCGAGCGCACGGCCTGCAACTGATCCATCTGGTAGTAGTAGAACACCTCGTGGGGCGATTGGGCCCCGGCTTGGCTTGCCATGAGGGGCCAGATGTCCTTGCCGTCGATGATGCGGTCGGTCGGCGCTGTTGTGCCCGCCAAGGCGGCAAAGGTCGGCATCAGGTCCATCGTGGACGTCATCTCGTCGCAGACGGTGCCGGCCGGGATCTTGCCCGGCCAGCGGACGATGCACGGTTCGCGCATGCCGCCTTCCCAGGTGCTGCCCTTCCAGCCGCGGAGCGGGCCATTGCCCCCGCCCCAGCGCTTGGCGGCGCCGTTGTCCGAGGTGAAGAGGACCAGTGTCTTGTCGTCCAGATCAAGCGCCTTCAGCGCGGCGAAGATCTGCCCGGCCGACCAGTCGATCTCCTCGACGCAGTCGCCGTAACGCCCGTTGTCACTGCTGTCGCGAAACTCGTCGCTGGCGTGTACGGGATTGTGCGGCATCGTGTGGGGCAGATAGACGAAGAAGGGCTTGTCTTTGTTCCGCCGCATGAACTGGATTACTTCGTCCGTATAACGCCGGGTCAGCGTGGTCTGCTCGGCCGGTGCTTCGATGACCTCTTCATTGCGCAGCAAGGGCAAAGGCGGACGTCCCGGTCCCTGGCGCGTCCCCATGTCGTTGCTGTACGGGATGCCGAAGTAGTAGTCGAAGCCTTGCCGCGTGGGCAGGAACGGACGCTGGTCACCCAGGTGCCACTTGCCGATACACGCGGTGGCGTAGCCCTGGCCCTTGAGTACCTCGGCCAGCGTAATTTCGCTCGGGTGCAGGCCCCTCTGGTTGACGGGGAAGAGCACGCACAGGCCGTCCTCGTTCTGGTGCATGTTGACCCGGCGCGGATAGCAGCCGGTCATCAGGCTGGAGCGCGACGGGGTGCAGACCCCGCTGCTGACGTAGAAACTCGTGAGCTTCCGGCCCTCGGCCGCCATGCGATCGAGGTTGGGTGTGTGGTGCTTCTCTGCTCCGAAACAGCCGATATCGCCATAGCCGAGATCGTCGCAGAAGATGACGATGATGTTCGGTTTGCCCGCCGGTCTCGGGGCGCCCGATACGCTGCGGGGCAGGGCGGCGCCTGCTACGGCGGCGCCGAGGCATTTCAGGAATTGTCTTCTATCGATCGATTGACGCGTCATATCGATCTCCCCATAGAGCGCGCCGGCCGGGGAGATGCTACCGGCGCTTCTTGATTTTGCCCCGACGCTTGATGACCCGTTTGCGTTTGGAGCGTTGCTTGATCTTGCGCCCCCCGGTCATCGCGGCGCTCATCGCGTCCATGTTGAACCCGCCGGAGAAGAGCGACTTCAGGCCCCCGAAGCTGCCCCCGCTGACCGCCTTCATCATGTCGCGGCTGCGCTTGAAGGTCTTGACCAGGCTGGAGACGTCGTTCGGTTGGGTCCCGCTGCCCTTGGCGATGCGGCGGCGGCGGGACGGATCGATCAGGTCGGGATCGCGCCGCTCTTTGGGGGTCATCGAGTGGACGATGGCCTCCATCTGCTTGAGTTCCTTGCCGTCGAGGTCCACGTCCTTGAGTTGCCCCCCGACGCCGGGCATGAGTTTGAGCATGTCCTTGATGCCGCCCATCTTCTTGACGGCCTGCATCTGCTTGAGGAAGTCGTCGAATCCGAAGCTGCCCTTGGCCATCTTCTTCTGGAGCTTGACCGCCTCCTCGGCGTCGAACTGCTCCTGAGCCTTCTCGACCAGGGTCACGACGTCGCCCATCCCAAGGATGCGGGACGCCATGCGATCGGGGTGGAACTCCTCGATCTTGTCAAGCTTCTCACCCACACCGATGAACTTGATGGGCTTTCCCGTGACGGCCTTGACGCTCAGAGCAGCGCCGCCGCGGGCGTCGCCGTCGAGTTTGGTGAGGATCACGCCGTCCAGTTCGAGCCGGTCGTTGAACTCCTTGGCGGAGTTGACCGCGTCCTGACCGGTCATGGCGTCGCAGACGAGGTAGATCTGGTGGGGCGTCACCGCCTTGGCGACGTTGGCCACCTCGCCCATCATCTCTTCATCGATGTGCAGTCGGCCGGCGGTGTCGATGATCACGACGTCGTTGCCGTTGGCCTTGGCGTGCTTGACGGCGTTGCGGGCGACCTTGACGGCGTCCTTGATCTCCTCGCTGTAGACGGGGATGTTCGTCTGCTGGCCCAGAATCTTGAGCTGTTCGATAGCGGCCGGTCGCTGCAAATCGTCGGCGACCATAAGCGGATGGCGCCCCTTGGAGACCAGATACTGACCCAGCTTGGCGGCCGTGGTGGTCTTGCCGCAACCCTGCAGGCCGGCCAGCATGATGATTGTCGGGCCCGGTGTGACGAAGTAGATCCGCGTGTCGACGGGCCCCATCAGCTTGGTCAACTCATCGCTGACGATCTTGACCATGACCTGGCCCGGGTGCAGGCTCTTGATGACCTCGGCGCCGAGGGCGGCCTCTTTGACGTCTTTGCAGAACTGCTTGACGACGTTGTAGTTGACATCCGCTTCCAGCAGGGCCCTGCGGACGTCGCGCATGGCGTCGGAGACGTTGGCCTCAGTGATTCGTCCCCGCCCGGAGAGCGATTTGAAGACTGAGTTGAATTTGTCGGTTAGAGACTCAAACACGGGATTTCCCTCGCGTATCCTAAAATCGCACGCAAAACATGCCTACACCGGGTCCTGATGCACCCACAGAAACCGCGATTGTACGGGGCGAAGGGGTTCTTGGCAAGGATCAACTGCGCGTACGGCCTCCTGAGGGGGTGCTGCACATCGGATGCAGCCCGTATCGCAATACGGGCGATGCACAACGCCATGTGAGACTAGGTGTTCCAGTCCTGCATCTGTTTGCTGAACCGGTGCTGGAGAAAGACTCCAAAGCCCATGGGGATTAGCAGGAGGGCGGGCAGGAACCAGGGATTGGCGAAGACGAAGGTCTCCAGTTGCTCGCCTTGGCCGGCCAGGATGTAGCTGTAGAGGATCGCCAGGATCCCGACGACGGTCAGGGTGCTTCCCCCGAGGCTGGTGAAGAGAATCACGGCGGCTTTGAAGACGATGAACGACATCATGCCGCCGGCGATGAAACCGACCAGGCCGCCTGCCCAGAGGTACTGCTCGGGCAGACCGGCCCCGAGCCAGACGCCCCCGGTCAGGATGCCGCCGGAGAGGGCTCCGAGCAAAGTGACGCCCCAGCGCATAAAGGGGATGGACAGTACCGCGAAGAAGACCGTGCAGATCAGGGACAGCCAGATGACGTTGCCCCCGATGAGTTGATTGTTCGCCCAGATCCCGAGCGTCAGGCCGAGCAGGCCGAAGCAGATGGTCACGAGGATCTTGAAGACGCGCCAGCCATAGAAGAGACAGACCGTGCCGAAGGAGATAAACGTCAGCGCCTCGACGATCCCGAGCGAACTGACGTACTTCCACATCACTTCCAGCGGTATGATTCCCTCTTCGGCCGGCTCGCCCGCCGCCGCTGTCAACAGCATCCACATCCCTGCGACCATCTCTTGCTCCTGTCTCTCGGCGGTATGGAACCCGCCCCCGAGTCTGTTGTCACTATCATCTATGAAGGCGCTATCATCGCCGATTTTATCGGTCGCGCCAAGTCCGTTTGCCCGTTTGGCGCTTCCGCGATTTCGACTTCTTGCCGGACGGCGCCTGGGCTTCGTCATGTTTGTCGATGCGCCGGCACACAATCCACTGCTCAGCCGTCCCGAACACCATCATGCCCAGAAACGCGCCGCCAAACAGCATGGGTTGGCGCGCCATCCGAGTCACAGGGGCCGAGCCCTTGAAGATCAGCAGCAAGATGAGTCCGGCGAAGACCAACGCCGAACCGAGCAACGCGCACGACATAGCGCCACCGAACTGTCGAAACAGCAGGCCCGTCATCAGTAGTGTAAACGCGACCGCCGTGATGATGGCCCAGCGCGAAGCGGCGAGTTGGCGGCCGGTTTGTTTGGCGACCTCGATCGCGTCGCCGGCCGCGGTGCGAACGACGTGAAGGCTCTCGGCGGTTGTGAGTACGCGCTTGTCCGGAGCGGACGCCAGTCGGCCGGTCAAAGACCCGTCAGGGGGAACCAGGTAGGGCCATCCCACGACCAAGAAAGTCACCAGGGCGCCCTGAGCGCTGAGCAGCGTCGCGGCAAAAAACCGCCGAAAGAGCACGGCGACGAATGCTCCGAGCAGGCCCGTGAGCACCATTGCAGCCGGATTCAGACCCATTATCGCCAGGGCCATCAGCGTTGCGATGACACCTCCCAGCACGGCCAGCAGGAGCCGTCTGAAACCCAGGCCGCCGAGCCAGATGAACAACCCCGACGCGGTGGCCCCTAATCCAGGCAAGACCAGGACTATCGGACGAAACCACACGGCCGTCTGCTCGAAGCTCTTGAGTATCTCAACCATTTCCGGGCCCCACCCATATCGCCAAACCATGACGGCCGAGAACGGCGGCGCGTCACGTATTCCTCTTTATCGGCCTTCTGGTATGGATTCCGTTAGGCGACCTTGGCCGATGCCGTGGGTGGTCGGCCGTTCAAATGCAGGCGGGGCCCGTGTCACAAGACACAGGCCCCGCGGGTGTTCAGAGATGCAGCCGACGTGTCTACTCGACGTCGAACGGCTGGGTCCGACCGGCCTGATAGGCGATTTCGCCTTGCGACAGGGCGCGGTCGTATAGATACAGCTCGTCGATCTCGCCCATGAAGAAGCGGTCGTTGGCCGCCGGGCGAGCGCCGATTCGGACGTCCTGATCAGCGGTCA
>JANQFY010000252.1 GCA_028277585.1 Sedimentisphaerales bacterium | reverse complement strand
CTGACGCCGGCCCCGGGGCACGATCTCGACGTCGTTGAGATCCATGAACTCGAACTGGGCGGCGAAGATGTCGTCCTCGGTCTCCAGATTCAACAGGGGTCGGCTCTCGTACAATTCTCGGATGTCGTCCACTTTGCCAATCAGCTTGTACCGTTGATTGGGGTCAGGGAAAAGCCGCTCGAAGTCGGGCCGGGCCTCGCGCATCGGGACACGGTCGAAACGCCCGCCGTACTTGGCTACGATGTTGGGATCAGGGTCATTACGGCGCCAGGCGTGGAAGGTCCGCGCGTTCCACATCCGGTTGTTCAAGCTACGGAGACGTTGCTCGATCTGCTCCTCCGTGACGCCGAACTGCGCGCAGTCACGTATGATGCGTTCCAGGTCCTCTTTCCGCGCCACCGCCTCAAGGAAATCGCGTTTGGCGGCCTCGGCGTCCTTGTCTTCGGCCAGCAGTTGCTGCGCGCGGATGACGCGCGGGTCCCAGAAGCGGCTGAGCTGGTAGTTGATGGCGATCTGAAACTCGGGGACATCGGTCGCGAGGACCTTGCCGTTCCGGTCGAGGATCTGGCCGCGCAAGGTCTTGAGTTGTTTGGACCGGCCGCGCTGCAGCTTGAGCGTTTCGATCTCGTCGCGCAGGGACGAGTCGGCCAGCAACTGTATCTGCACCAGCCGGAAGACCCCAACGCCCAGGAGCAGAAGGCTGGCGGCGATGAATACCTTGACGCGCTTGTCGTACATCTCGATTCGATCCGAGAACGCTGACGTGATCGAAAAGCGCCTCGGGCTGGACCCCACATCGGTGAAGGTTCGTCTCGGCGACAGGGCGACGCTTTAGAACCGCCACTTCCCGCGCCGACGTTTCTTCTTATTTATATGCATCCACCACGCCAGCGGCAAGCACAAAAAGGGTCCGAGCAGTGCCGATAGCAATGGTTGCCAGAACAGTTCCGGTCCGGCGTTCAGCGGCGCCGCCGCGCCGCGCAAGTGGGCCAGCAGATGGGCCGCAAGGACGGTCGCCAGGCCCATGATGAAGATCGCCACGCCCTGGTAGGGCAGTCGCCGGATCGAGATGACGTTGTTCAGATCGGAGAGCAGCGTGCCGAACAGGCCGAAGCTGATGATCTTCGGTCCCATGAAGCCGCTGACCGGGCTGGCCAGATCGGCGGCCAACCCGATGGCGAAGGAAGCGATCACTGCGTCGTTGGCTTTGCAGTTGACGGCGAAGAAGACGAGGAGAATCAGCAGCAGATCGGGGCGGATCTCGGGGCGGCCCAGCCAGACGACGCCGAGAAAACTGGTTTGCAGGACCGTCGCAATGACAATGAGCACAGCAAACCGCCACCAGTGCATTCAGCTTTTCCTCATGAAGGAAGGATTCGCAGTACGAGTATCGGCGTTGTCCGTCTACCGGGCCGGTACGATGACATAAACGCTCTCAAGGTTCGCGATATCACAGACCGGTTCTACCGAAATGGCCTGGAACAATGGGTCTTCGTCCGGCTTGGAATCGACGACGATCCCGGTGGGAAAAGGAATCTCCGGATAGCCCGGCGCTCTCAGAGCATAAATGTGGGCGCCCTTCTTGACCTCCAGCCTGGAATCCACCTGTCGCACGGCGGTGGCTCCAGAGTCGGCGCCTATCATCCACCCCCGCGCGTTCGACTGATCGACCTGCACCCAGACTCGGGATTCCGGATCGGTGATCAGTCTGACTTTGGCCGTGGGGCCCAGGACATTGGAGATTGTGCCAATGACGCTGAAATCACCCAGGACGAACTGGCCGACCGCTATTCCATCGGCCTTGCCGCGGTTGATCAGGATGTCCTTCCGGCTTCCGCTCGGATCCGAGAGAATGCTGGCTCGTACCGGGATAATGCGCTTCCAGTCGGGGTTGCTGCGCAGCTGCTGCAATTTGGCGATTTCGTCTTCTGCTTTGGTCAGGTGGGCTTTGTAGGTGGCGGTGATGTTCTGGAGTTGGCGGTTCTCAGCCTGGAGTTGCTCGTAGGTCTTGGAACGACCGTTCTTGGTATACGTGGGGGTCTGCGCCGCCAGGGTGGCGACGCGTCCGGCCGCCAGGGGCCCGCGGAACATGCGGGCGTATGCCAATTGGAGCTTACCCGTCACGCCGGCGGGAGTGAACAGGAAGATCAGACCGCCCAGCATGAAGTAGACGAACAAGAATCGCTTCGAGATTTTGTGGCTCGGTCGTGTCATTGCCGTCGGGTACCCAAATGTCCGAGCGAGGCCGCGCCGTCGCGGTGCCGCGTGCGACTACTCCCACCCTCGGTCACTGTGGTCCATGGTGTCCTTCCATATCTCCAGGTTCTCGAGGTAGACGCTGGTGCCTCGGGCCACACAACTGAGCGGGTCCTCGACGGTATGGACCTTCAATCCGGTGGCGTTGGTCAGGACGATATCGAGGCCGCGGAGGCAGGACCCACCGCCGCAGATATGGATGCCGTTTTCGATCAGGTCGGCCGCCAGTTCGGGCTCGGCCTTCTCCAGCGTTCCGGTCACCGCGTCGATGATGGCGGTAATCGGGTCCTTCAGCGCTTCGCGAATCTCTTCGCTGGTGATGATGATCTTGCGGGGCAGGCCGCTGATGGTGTCCCGCCCGGCGATCTCCATGGTCATCTCCTCCCGCATGGGGGCGGCCGAACCGATAGCGATCTTGACTTTCTCGGCGCGCGCCTCGCCAATCAGGAGGTTGTAGGTTTTCTTGAGGTGGTTGATGACGGCCTCGTCCATGTCATCGCCGCCGATGCGAATGGATTCGGCGGTCGCGATGTCGGCCAGTGACATGATCGCGACTTCGGTGGTGCCTCCCCCGATATCGACGATCATCGAGGCGGTCGGTTCGGTGATCGGCAGTCCCGCCCCGATCCCGGCGGCCATCGGCTCGTCGACCAGAAAGACCTTGCGGGCCCCGGCGCGCTCGGCGCTGTCGACGACGGCGCGACGCTCCACGGCGGTGATGCCGCTGGGGACCGCGATCACGACGCGCGGACGAACGAGCCCGCCCCGGCCGTGGACTTTGCGGATGAAGTAGCTCAGCATTGCTTCGGTGACTTCGAAGTCGCTGATGACACCGTCCTTCATCGGACGGATGGCGCTGATGGAACCGGGGGTTTTGCCCAGCATTTCCCGGGCGACCAAACCGACGGCTTCCCCGTCGTTCAACACGATGTTGGTCCCTTTGCGGACCGCCACCACGGAGGGTTCGTTCAGGACGATACCCTTGTCGCGGACACACACCAGTGTCGTACAGGTACCGAGATCGATACCCATATCCATACTGAAAACGCCGAGGATCGAGTCCAACAGCACTTCCGACTCCTTTCTTAGGTGGCTATTGGCGTATTGTGCGTGCTAGCGGGGGGTAGCGTCAAGAGGATTCTGACTAGGGCATGCCAAAAATCGTGTTGTACTGCGTGTAGCACTGGACGGCGACGAAAGCGGACGTGGCGACGACCACGCCCAGTGCGACGGCGAGGATCGCCGTGTAGAGATTATTGGGAGCGGAAGCGGCTCCTCTTGATTGCGGCATCGGACTCATATGTCACTAACCTCCTGGTCGCGAAGCGAATACCGAACAGGCCCGGTCACGAGCGGTTTACAGGTTCGTGGTGCAGACGTCACCCTTACGCGGCTCGGCCTGGACGAGGTCGAGGACGCCCACGGCCTTGTCGGCATCGACGTCGAGAATGACGATGTTGCAGACGAACTGCTGTCCGCGTGTGACGTGGAACTTCATGTCCTGCTTGACGCCGGCAGCCCGACCGATCGAGATCTCAGCCAGCGAGTTCTTCATGTCGAGCGCGGTGATGCGTCCGTTGAGCCCGATGTTCTTGGGCGCCGGCGCGGCCGGCTGAACCTTGGCGGGCGTCGGTGTCACGGACCTGGGCGCCGCGGCGACTTTGCCGCGCTGTTGCAGCACCTGATCCAGTTGCGTCTTGAGTTCCTCGTTGGCCTCAAGCAGTTGCTTGTTCTTGGCCTCGAGCTGAACGACGATCGCCATCTTCTCCATCAGCATCTGGTTGCTCTCTTTGAGCTCGCGATCGAGCCGCGCCTGATCGGAGCGAAGCGCCACGACGTCCTGCTGGGACGACTGCGCCTGCTGCATCTGACTGGCTTGGGTCTCGTTGGCCAGCTTGACGGCCGCACCCATATCGGTGACCTTCTGGACCAACTGGGCTCGCTCTCTCTTGACCATGTCCAGTTGAGCCGTCAGCTCGGAGATGGAGATGCCCAACTCTTTGATCTGGTTCTGCAGTGCTTCTTGGGCCATGAGGTGCTCGGCCTTGGCCGCGTCCAGATCGTCGACGGCTTTGTTCTTCGTCTGCCGAGCCGACTGGAAGTCCCGCTGGAGCCCGTCAGCGCGTTCGCGCTGGTTTTCAGCATTGGCAACGTAGGTCACCACGATACCGCACAAGAAGATGGAAAAGACGGTCAGCAAGACAATCAGAACCTTCGTAAGCGTGCTCAAGACAGGCTCCTTTCACGAATAGGCGCGTTCTTGTGTTTCTGCGACACTCCATTCTATCGGACGTTGGGCTCACGTCATTTATGCATAGTTGGGAGAGTCACATCATGCCAGAGATTACACTCCACCCACGTCCTGATACTGCTAATGCGTACTATAATTTTACGCGTGAGGCCCTAAGAGGTCAAGTCATTTTTCCCAAATAGCCCAAATAGAATGGTTTATATAAAATCGGACCTTGTAAAAAACACGTTTTCGGACCTTGCGGGTCTTCTGTGCCTGCCCCAGGGTCTTGGATATTCCTAGGGCTGCTCCGAGGGGGCTGCGACGGCCAGAACGGCTTTCGCGGCCGCCATGCGGACGGTTGGGGAAGGCTCCTGGAGCAGTTCAGGGAGGTGTTTCGCCAGAGCGGGGGTCCCGATTTCGGCGATCGCCAGGGCGGTCAGGACCCGGGTGCGATCGGCGCTCTGGGGCCCCATCGCGGCCAGGAAGTTGCCCTCGAAGACCGCTCTGACCTGAGCTTCGCCGATAGGGTCGCCCAGTTTGCCGAGTTCCCGGGCGGCCGCCAGCTTCACCTCGAGCAGGGGGTCGTCTAGCATCGTGACCAGGGCGTTCTTGGCCTCTTCGGTGCCCAGGGCGCCCATGGCGCGAACGCCGACCATCCGGTCATCCGCATAGGCGCTGATCAGGCGGGTCCAGATCTTGGGATAGATCCGCTGATCGCCCAGCATGGCGATCGATTCAGCGGCCTGGAGCAAGACCTTGTCGGTCGAGTCGGGGCGGCGCAGGGTCCAATAGAGATACCGCAGCGCCTCCTGTTTGCCGCTCTTTCCCAGCAGTAGGGCGGCGTTGGCCCGGACGGTCTGGTCCTCGCTGGCCACGGCGTCGCGGACGATCCGGAAGTGCTCCGGCTGGCCCAGCTTCATCAGGGCGTAAGCGGCGGCCATGCGGACGTTTATGTCGGAGTCATTCAACAGCGGCGCTACCTTGTCCTTGGCCAGGGAGAACTCGAGGTCTCCGATGGCCAGTGCCGCCAGGAATCGGACGGGAACCTCCGTATCTTTGAGCATGTGCTGAATCTTGGGCAGGAGGCGAACCTCCCCGGCGGTGGCGATGACTTCCACGGCGTTGGCCCGCACGCGCGGGTCGAGGTCGGTCAGGCCCTCCAGGAGAATCTGACGGGCTTCGGATTGTGGATTGCCCACCAGAGGACGGCGTCGCACCGAGGGATTGGTGAAGACGGGAGGAGCGATGGCCCGTTCGGCCGGCGCGGGGGCTTCACAACCGCTGATTACCCACGCCGACAGAAAGACCGATAACGCGCCGAATACTCGGACGATGTACTGCATACTGAAACTCCCGCATGCCCTGAACGTTTCACCCTCTTCTTGCCTGCGCCCGAGCCGACTTCTCCGCTCGACGTCGGCGGACGCTCATACCGGCCGGTACAACGAGCACGGCGACGAGAACCGCCGCGCAGGTCGTGTCCAGCCATTGGCCGTGGCGACTGTAGAAAGTCACCCTACTATCTATCGGCATTCTATCGGTGAACCATCCAGACATACCCGTCCGGCGCATGGCGTTGCGGGGAAACCCCTCACTGGCGGTCTGGTATTCATTGCGGATCCGCCCGGTCGAATCGATCAGACAACTGATTCCCGTATTGACGCTGCGCAGCACGGGGAGTCGGTTCTCAACGGCTCGAAAGACACACGTCGCCGCGTGCTGAGGCAGTTCGCTCGTCGGTTTGACACGCGGCGGGTCGTCCAGGAACCGGACGAACCAGCCGTCGTTGCTGATGTTGACCAGCCAGTCGATCTGTTTGTTCCCGTCGTCGTCCAGGGCGAAATTGCGGGCGACATAGGGGATAGCGTCCTCATAACAGATGATAACGCCGAAGCGGTACGTTGCCGAGTCGGCGCCGGGCAGCGGGCTGTTGGCGTCGGCTGGCTGGATCGGGGTGGTCATCTCGAAGACTGTGTAGTTCGTGCCGTGCTCCAGCGAGTAGTCGTACTGGTATTCCTTCGGGGCGAACCGCTTGAGTTGCTCGTAGAGCCAGTTGAAGCTGCGCCGGAACGGGATGTACTCGCCGAACAGGACCAGGTGGATCTTGTCGTAGCGGTCCGGGTCGCGTGTGCCGTCGGTGCGGTAGAAGAACGCGGAATTGTACTCGCCCAGAAAACGTTTGCCCTGGGCGTCGGTCAGGATCTCTCCGCCATGGGCGCCGACGAGCAGGTAAGCCGTGTCTCGCGCGTGATCGGACAGCGCCGCGTGGAAGATCCTGTCCTCATCCGGGACGGATACGAGCAAGGGCCATGTCTCCGGCTGGAGCAGGGCCTGGACCATGGTTTCGGGCCAGGCGATCAGCTCGGCGCCGGCCTGGGAGGCTTGTTTGCTCTGGGCGAGCAACTCGTAGAACAGGTCGTCGGAGGCCTGGTAGCTGTTCTTGACCGATTGCGGGACGTTGGATTGAAGAGCGGCCACCATGGGTCCCTCGGTGATACAGGTATCTGCCTGGCGCAAACGCCACTGGCCGTAGAAGAGGGTCCCCGCCACCGCGGCGAGGACCAGCCCCGTTCGCCAGGCCAGCGACAGGCGGGACGGACTCCTCTTGCTGGCGAAGAACGAATCGAGAGCTTCGCATGCCAGCGCCGCGAAGCAGTTGCGCTCGTCCGGCTCGATGGATTCGGCCAGTTTGGGGCGCGATGCGGCGACTGCCAAGACAACGTCCGCGAAAAACCCGTTGACCAGGGCGGCCAGGAACGAAACGCCGCCGGCGCCGAAGATGTCGGCGATCTGGATCACCGTGAGGTTGGCGTATTGGCTGTGTCCGAGCAGCCGCCAGTAGAATCCGCCCAGGGGGAAGCCCTGCAGCCGCTCGGCCCCGACGATCAGAATGGGCAGAGCCAAAGTCAGGGGGACGCCCCGAGCCCGGCAGAAACGGATCGCCAGGGCCAATAGCGGCCAGAGCGCAGCAATGTACAGACAGAGCCCGATCCAGCCTGGAATGGTGATCGGTGCGATCCAGTAGAGGTTGACCAGCCAGTAGAGAAAGCCCACGGCCCAGGCGAGAAGCGCCATCGTGCGGGGTCGAAAATCAGGCGAACAGCCCAGGGCGAACGAGATGACGGCGAGCCAGGCGAGAAACGACCAGCCGATCGGCGGCTGGATCAGCGTCAGCATCAACGCGCTGTCGAAGAAGGGTAGCGAGAGCAGCAGTAGTCTCTTAGTTCTCACGGGAGCACGTCTTTATGCTGTGGCCTGCCGATGTCGACAACTCGAATTACGAACCTAACGTCGGATTCGGGGGAGCTTTCCGCTTTTGCGCAGTCTCAAGAGTTGGTCAGCGACACCTTCCGCGCCGAACCTGTCGTTCGAATTGACCAGTCTATTCAACTCTGCGACAAATGCATCGAGTGCAGGGCCGTCTTTGATGAGTTCATCGCTCGTAACATTTGTGCTGATATACAGCTTCTTCAGTTCCTCTTTCTCAGTCTCGGTCCAGTCTGACATACGTCTTCCTCTATCTCCTGTGGTTCACGTGTTGGAACTATAGGATGCCCTCGCAGCGGTCCAAGCTTAGCGCTCTTCCGGAGTTGTGTGAGACGCTTCATTACTTCCTCGGGGCGGACAGGTCGTTTCCTTTCGCCAAGTCGCATGTTGAATTTCTCAGCGAACAGAATACTCAATGTGGGATCGGCCCCTAGTTGATCCGTAGGTACCATGTTCTCGTGATAAAGCCATTTGAGCTCATGGTCCATGTGTTTCGTCCACTCGCATTTCCCCTCACCATCGATCGGAAGGCCCTCGGATTCGCGAATTCGGCGCCTAGCCTCCTCTACATATTCCTCGGACATGTCCGTGCTGGTGTACTTGCGGTTGAGCTTGTGGGCGACGGTAGCGGTCGTTCCCGAACCGCAGAACGGATCGAGAACCCAGTCATTTGGTTCCGAGCTGACACGGATGATCCTTGCGAGCAGGCTCTCGGGCATCTGACAGGGGAACCCGGTGCGCTCGCTGAAGGTGCCGCAGATGCGCGGGTACTCGTTCCAGACGTCGTCGGGCATCTTGCCGGCCGGGTTGGCCCGCTTGTCCCGGTACTTCTTCTGCCGGTCCGAGATGACGCGGACCATTTCGTCGTTGAACGTGAAGCGCTTCGGATCCTTGACGAAATAGAAGATGTGAACGTGGGCCCGCGCGAATTTGGCCTTCGTCTGCTGGCCGAACGAGTAGTGCCAGATGATCCAGTTCCGCAGGACCAGGCCCTGCGCGTCGGCGATCAGCTTGATATTGGCGGCGTACTCGTCCCCGATCGCGATGTAGAACGACCCGTGCGGCTTGAGCACGCCCACGCACGCGGCGATCCAGTTCTCAGTCCAGATGAGGTAGTTCTCGTGGGCCTTCTTGTCGTGGTACTTATCGTATTTGTACCCGATATTGAAGGGCGGATCGGCGAAGACCAGATCCGCGAACGGCTCGGTGACGCTGCGCAGGATCTTGACGCAATCGCCGTGGATAATCTTGTTTTCTAGTTCCAGCATGGCCGCCATTCTACAGCCTTACCGGTCCTTGGCAAGAGTAATCGTGGCCGTCCCGGCACGCCCGATCAACCTGTTTCCAGGAGAAAACCTGTCGAAAAACTGTAACGAATGTCCCGGCGCGCCGTCCTTGAGTGTGAAGGGTCCGGCGGATGACGCAATAGATAGGGAAAAGCGCCGTGCATTCCAGCGATGCACCGGGGGAGAGAAGGGAGGTCCTGACCATGTCGAGGTTCTTTGATGTCAAGAGCGGCCTGATCGGAGGTCTGCTGGCGCTGCTGATTCTGACGGTGTTGGGTGGGGCGTCCTGGACGGACCGCGACCTCCAGGGGCGCTTCGCTGTGATGAGCCATCCGGAACAAGACTTCATCCTCGATACCCACACGGGCCAGATTTGGTCCATCCACAGCCACGACGGCCGGCCGACTCTCGTGGAAGAGACGAACGGCGGCGGACAACGCTTCTACGACCCGATGGTCCTGGCAGAGTGTGACCCCAACAGTCTTATCTAGGGGGGGAGGGCTGCCAAAGGCGGTTCGCCCGGCCTCGCAGCCGAACGCCGCGTTCGTCCTTGTCTGTATCCGCCACCTCTATTGCGCTTGATGTTCGACGCGAATCGGCTTATACAGTGAGTCGGGTCGTATTCGTTTATTCAAGGCAAGGAAGGGGTGCCCATGTCCCTGAGTCAGATCTTCATCTCATCTGCCGCGATCGTTCTGTTCACGGTTGTCGCGGTCCCGGCCGCGCAGGTGGCGGCCGGGCCAACGTCGGACGCGAACATCCACCTGCGGGGGGCGTTTCAGAACGCGCGGCTGCGTTTCGAGCAGGGCGGGAAGGGACACGTCGCCTTTATCGGTGGATCGATCACCGAGATGAATGGCTATCGCCCCAAGGTGATGGCGATCCTCCAACGGCGCTTCCCCCAGACGGAGTTCACCTTCACTGATGCGGGTATCGCGTCAACGTGCTCGACGACCGGCGCCTTCCGCCTACATGACGATGTGCTCAGCGAGGGGCAGGTCGATCTGTTCTTCGTCGAATTCGCGGTCAACGACGATCAGGATGCGCATCACGCGTACCGGGAATGTCGGCGGGGGATGGAAGGAATCGTGCGTCACACCCGGCGTCACAATCCGCGCGCCGATATCGTAATCGTCTACTTCATCAATCCCGGGATGCTCGCTACCTGGCAAGCCGGCAAAGTCCCGCTTTCGGTTCGCGCCCACGACGAGGTGGCGCGCCACTACGGCGTCTCGACGATCAACCTGGCCAAGGAAACCGCCGAGCAGATCACGGCCGGGACGCTGACTTGGAAACGGTTCGGAGGCACCCATCCAGGGCCGATCGGCAATACCCTCTGCGCGACCATGATCGATCGCCTGATGTCGAAGGCGTGGCGGACCCCGGTTGCTCCTGGCGCCGGGGCTATCGCGCATCCACTACCGGATGCCCTGGGCACGCGCAGCTATTCCCATGGTCGGCTGATCGCCCCGGACAAAGCGCAAATCGTCCGTGACATGGCCGTTCAGACACCCGACTGGTCAGAGCTCGCAGGGGCTTGTCGTGGGCGCTTCGCCAAGTCCCGTTTGCTGTGCGCCGAGAAACCCGGCGCCGAGTTGACCTTGTCCTTCAAGGGAACGGCTGTCGGCGCCTACGTCCTGGCCGGACCCGACGCCGGGATGGTCGTGGTGAGCATCGATGGCCGCCCCGAGCGGGCGGTCAACCTGTACCATGATTTCAGCAAGGGACTCCACTACCCGCGCACTGTCCTGTTCGACGCCGATCTCGAGCCGGGCGAGCACACGATGTGGCTGCGGATCAGTGACAAGAAGGACCCGCGCAGCAAGGGGCATGCCCTGCGCGTCCTGCATTTTGTTGAGAACGCGGCGCCGCGCCCTTAGATCGGCGCCTTGTTCAGGAGAACACCGTGAAAGATGTATCGGATGAGTTGGTTAGCCGGTTCGCGCAGGCGTGTCGTGAAGCGGGGCAGCGCCGGTTGATGCGCTGCAGCAGTGGGAATATGTCCCAGCGCGTCGACGGAGAGCGCATGCTCGTGACGGCAACGCGCTGCTGGATGAGTCGCCTGACGCCGGAGGATGTCACGCTGTGCCGCATCGCCGACGGCGCCGTGCTCAGTGGGCCGGCCCCGACGGTGGAGATCAACCTCCACGCCGGCATCCTGAGGGCCCGCCCCGATGTAGATGTGGTGATGCATTTTCAAGCGCCCTGCGCCACGACGCTGGCCTGTCGCGACACGAGCCGGGTCAACTACTTCGTGATCCCCGAGATAGCCTACTATCTCGGCTCGATCGGCCATGTCCCGTATCTGCTGCCGGGGTCGGTGGAACTGGCTGATGCTGTCGCCGAGACGATGCGGGACCACAATCTCGCGATCATGGCCAACCATGGGCAGGTCACCGCCGCCCGCGATTTCGATCAGGCCATCCAGAACGCGGAATTCTTCGAGCTGGCTTGCCAGATCATTCTGCAGGCGGGTGACAACGTGATCCCCTTGCCGGACCACGCGGTCGAAACGCTCATTGCCGCCGGGCCCAGCGGTTCGAATACCGGAGTCTAGATCGCGGACTGTCCCCGGGGACATCAGACCATTGGACTAACTCAATGCAATCACCCGCCAACGACACGTACAGTAGGAAGACCCATCCAAGGTCGTTTCTACACATTGTGTGGTGGATCTGCCTTGGCGGCGTGGTTGCCCTAGTGCTATTGCCCGTCAGCGTTGGCTTGGGGCGGATGCTCCTGGTCGTCTCGATTCCCGTCTTGACTGCCGGCGCGAGTTTCCTGCTATGGTCCAGGCGGTGGCTTCGTTGGCTTCCTCTGATCGCTTTGGCTGGGCTCGTCCTGCTCCTCTTGGCGCCCGGACGCGACTGTGACGTGGACCGCCTGCGCAGTCGCTACATCACTTCGCTGCAGCGGTACGAGGGAACGCGATACGTCTGGGGCGGCGAGAATCGATTCGGCATCGACTGCTCGGGGCTGGTTCGTCGCGGCCTGATCGATGCGCATCTCTGGGAAGGACTTGTCACGGCCAATCCGGCGCTCGTGCGGGAGGCGGCGCGACTGTGGTGGTTCGACTGTTCGGCCCGATCGCTGAAGGACAACTATCGAGGCTGGACACGGTTGCTCTTCACCGCGCCGGCCATCAACGACGTTGCGCCGGAGCGTTTCCGGGCCGGTGACATCGCGGTGACCTCCAGCGGTGTTCATGTGCTGGTCTACCTCGGCGGCGGCGAATGGTTGCAGGCCGATTCAACGCCGGGCAAGGTCGTGCGAGGGCGGCCGCCCACCGATTC
Organism: Sedimentisphaerales bacterium; assembly: GCA_028277585.1. Classification (GTDB taxonomy): domain Bacteria; phylum Planctomycetota; class Phycisphaerae; order Sedimentisphaerales; family Anaerobacaceae; genus Anaerobaca. The sequence continues at coordinate 5,310 of JANQFY010000252.1, read as the reverse complement.
CAACAAGTGGTTCAGCGTGCCGGTCCACGTGCTTCGCTGGCAGTTCCTGGAATGACGCATCGCCGCCCCGTCTGGTGGTTCTTTCGGTCGATCCCATTTCTCTTGCCTTTTCCGCTTCGCACGTCCACAATGACTCCGGTCGGAGCAGACGTAGGGCGGTGAAGTGACGCAAAGGGCGCTTTGGTGTGGATGTCTATTGGAGAGTCGTCTCATGAGCGAGCAGGACGCGTGCGAAACAACCCGGCGGGGGCAACATGGGCTGATGCCCATCCTACAACTTCTCATGCTGGTCACGCTATTGGGAGCGGCAGGTTGCTGCTGGGACAAAGACAACAAGGTCACCACGAAGAGGGACTATATGATCATCGACCGACTCGAAAATGCAGAGCAATACTATGACATGCATCCGGCCTTCGCTCAGGCGTTTGCGTTCCTCAGGCGCAGCGACCTGGCCCAACTGCCGGCCGAGCGTCACGACATCGATGGCGACCGTCTGTTCTGCGCAATCAGTAAAGGCCCCGCCCGGTCCCGCGATGAGGCCAACCTGGAGGCCCATCGCAAGTACATCGACATCCAGTACGTCATCGCCGGCACGGAAGAACAGGGCTGGAAGCCGACCGCCGATTGCCGTGTCGTCCACACGCCGTACGATGCCGAGAAGGACATCGGATTCTTCAAAGACCCGCCGCAGACCTGGACCGAAGTGCCGGTTGGGTCGTTCGTTATCTTCTTCCCAGAAGACGCCCACGCCCCCCTCGTAGGCGAGGGCCAAATCCACAAAGCCGTCCTCAAGATCGCGGTCGAATAGAACTGTTTGCGTCTTCTGTGTATGACTGAACTGTGGCGAATCTTACAACAACTGCTATTGCATATGGTCTGACCGTCAGCGCGATTGCGTTCTGGGTCTTCTTCTCGAAACAAACGGTCGTTCCCCGCAGAATGAGAATGATCCTCTGCGTTTCCTTCCGCATCCTGCCTTTGTTTCTGTGCTTCTTCTTTCTCTGTCATCAGTTCTCGCTGAATGCGACTATCACCTTTGCCGCTGTGGGCATTTCTCTTTGGGTACTGCTCACATTGCCCTTGGGTTCTGGTCCAGATGTGCTGGGGCTTGGCCTCCTGGCGATGCTCTACGTCGCGCAACAGTGGATACTCGGTTGGCCGGATCGGCCTGAGATCCTCGAGCCGCAGGCACGTCATGAGGACCGGGGGGAGCATCTCCAGGAGTATATCGGGGCAGTTGCGGTCGCATCTTCGCCCCTGCGTCCTGTCGGAAGGGTTGCTCTGGACGGCGAGGAGTACGAGGCGCGTTCGGAGCTTGGCTTCGTTGACGCTGGTGCGAGAGTGAAGATCACAGGCCGCGAGGGGATGGCCCTCCGCGTTCGTCCTGCCGGGGACGACTAGGCCACCATCATCGGTATTTCGGTGTGGCTGCCGCAATTCGCGTGTTTGGCTCAGTGGTGGTCTAGGTGCGTGGTCTTTCAGGGGAGACGCTCATAGACTGCTCAATGGGGTGGCAAGCCCTGATATGTCGCTGATTGGGTGTTTCTGTCTCCTTCTTCTTGAGGGCTGGTTTATGTGTCGCAAAACAAGGGGGTATTGCCTTTCGGTGTTCTCGTCGTCTGCGGTATAATCGATACAATCGGGGCTGTGGGTCCGTAGGGGGGTGAAGGTCGGGCCGATCGGCTAAAGGCGGTTTCGTGCGGATTACCGTCGCAGGCAGGGCTAGGGAAAGGAGATAGGTCAATGCGCCATCGTGAGAGAGCCTTCACACTCATCGAACTCCTCGTCGTCATTGCCGTCATCGCCATCCTTATGGCTATTCTGATGCCCGCCTTGAATCGGGCCCGCGAGCAGGGCAAACGGATCTCCTGTTTGAGCAACGTCAAGCAGTTGACGATGGGCTGGATTCTCTACGCCGACGACAACGACGACCGCGTCGTCAACGCTCATCCAGGTCATTCAACCGAGCTTCCCTGGGTTCGATTTCCGGGCAACAATGCCACCGAGGAGGAACACCGGGAGGGGATTCGTACGGGGGGATTGTTCCGGTACTGCCCGGATGAGCAACTGTTCAAATGTCCGACCGGCGTGCGCGGCGAGTTGGTCACCTATGCTATTCCGGACTCCATGAACGGCTATCCGGGGATTCCGGGGACGGCGGAACTGATGGTGTATCGGCGGGCGCAGATCAAGCGGCCGAGTGAACGCATCATCTTCCTTGATGAGGGTCAACTCAGCTCCAACAGTTGGACCCTCCACTACCAGGAGGAGCGATGGTGGGACCAGGTCACGGCCCGTCATGGCGACGGAACGAACTTCTCCTTCGCCGATGGTCACAGCGAGTACTGGAAGTGGAAGGACCCGCGAACCCTTGAGGTTGCGAAGATGGACATCGGTGTTTGGCAAAGCAGTGGTCGTCATAGTGCCGAGTCGACTCAGCCGGGCAACGAAGACCTGCATCGCGTCCAGCGCGGTGTTTGGACCAGGCTGGGCTACGAGCCGTAGGGTGAGTCATGGCGCTACCGCGTGAGTTCTTTCATCACTATCTTCCGGTCAACGATGAGGCGATGCAGTGGGGTCTCTACGTAACCGGAGTCGGACGGGCCCACATTCAGGCCCAACAGGCCTATCCGCCGCCCGGGCATCCGTCGCTCTATCGGTTCGACTGGCAGCGCGGGCGGACCCTACCCGAGTTCCAGGTTCTGCTCATTACCGATGGTCGGGGCGAATTTGAATCGCACGTCAGTGGTCATCGAACGATCGAGCCGAATACACTGCTCTTGTTGTTCCCCGGCGTGTGGCATCGGTATCGCCCCGATCCCGAGACCGGCTGGAAGGAGCGTTGGCTTTCTCTCAACGGACAGACCGTGCACCAGTTGATGGATCTTCAGTTCATCGAGCCGGATAGACCTGCGTTTGCCTGTTCGGATGCTGAGCGGTTGAGCCGGCGCTTCGACCGATTGCTCGATCGCATTCATCGCAAGCCCACCGAGAACTCGATTCTTTTGTCCTTGCGCGCCATGGATCTGATCGCCGAAGTGATCGAACAGACTGCGGCAGTGCCGCTGACCTCCTCGGCCCGGGCGCCGGGCGCGACCGACGGTGTGACCGACCCTTTGGTCGCCCAGACACTCGAGTTGATCTGGACGCACAGCCACCGACCTCTGTCGGTCGAGCAACTGGTCGAGGATCTGCCGGTCAGCCGGCGGACGCTCGAACGGCGGTTCCTGGCCGCTCGGGATCATTCCATTCTCGATGAAATCAACATCTGTCGCGTCAATCGCGCCAAGCGATTGCTGGGCGAGACGGATCTGCCCATCAAGACGATCGCCTATCTGGCGGGGTTCACGAGTCAGGAGCATCTGCGCGTTACCTACAGCCGGCGGCAGGGGTGCTCCCCGAGCGCCTATCGTGGAGGTCTCAGGGGGCCGGAGCGTTCCGGGCCGTAGGGCGACTGTCGCAAAATGAGGGAATGTCGTCGGAGGTGGAGTTTGAGTACTGTATATACTTTCTAATGAGACGGGCGAGGTCGCCTTTCGACAGTGGGCAGGCGGTAGTAATTGGCCGGCAACGAGGGCGTGCCTATCGGAGCGTAAGCGGTGTCCATATTATCGGATTAGAGGAGGAACGACGCGGTAGATACAGCGGGAACGATCTTGATGTAGATCGTCATCTCAGAGATTCCATTTCACAATTCGGGAACAGTAGGTTGGAGGACAAGAACGATGTGTACGAACAAGAGCCCCCAGATCACGTTGCTCCTTGTTGCCATGGCGGTGGTTATCCTTGGCTTCACAACCGCCCCGGCGCCCGCCGGGACCATCACCTATGTCGGGATCACCGATGACGCCGATTGCGGCATCAGTCTCGACAACACCTACACCCACGCGTTGGACTTCGGCACCGGCGCCCCGGGCGCCCTGATCAACGGGGTTCAGTTCGATGCCTACAACGCCGCGGCCAACGGTACGCTGAACTTCAACCGAGAGGCGGCCACGGGGCTTCTCAGCCATCACGGCGGCAATGGCAACCACAATGTCTCCGGCGGCCTGGTCGATCTGCTGACGGACATGTATTATAACGGCAACAACGCCGTCGACGGGGTGACCACCTGGACGCTCAGCGGGCTCACGCCGGGATACACGTACCACACTCGGATCTACACCCGCCAGTGGGGAGCAGGCGGCACGCGCCATGTGACATTCGCGTTCGATCCCGACGGGGCCGGGCCCGTTTCTGACTCCACCGAAATGATCAATCAGGACGACGCGACGTCCGTGGGATTCGCCAACGGCAACGATGCGTATTACATCAACTACGAGTTCACCGCGGTCGCCGGCGAAGATCTGGTAATCACCCTGACGCAGGACATCTTCAATTACTCATGGCACCTCTACGGCCTGACGAACCAGGAATTCGCCACACTACTGGCCTCTTCTCCTGTTCCGTCCGACGGAGCGACGGATGTGCCTCGTGACACGGATCTCGGCTGGACTTCAGGTGTATCGGCCGTCACGCACAATTTGTATCTGGGCGAGAGCTTTGAAGCGGTTGACGGCGCGACTTTCGCAACGACTGCTGGTCTGAATGTCACATCCTATGACCCGGGGCGATTGGAGCTGGGCAAGACCTATTACTGGCGTGTGGACGAAGTCAACGGCGCGCCCGACAACACGGTGTTCAAGGGCAACGTCTGGAGTTTCACGGTTGAACCGCTGGCCTATGCGATCGAAGGTGTGGTTGCCAGCACCAATGCGGCGCCGCAGCCGGGCGCCGGCGTGGAGAACACGGTCAACGGCTCCGGTCTGAACGAGCAAGATCAGCACTCGGTCGATAGTGAGGACATGTGGCTGGGCGTTCCCGACGCCGATCCGATCTATCTGCAGTATGAGTTCGACAGAGTCTATAAGCTGCACGAGATGCTGGTGTGGAACTACAACGTTCAGTTCGAGCCGGTCCTCGGCTTCGGCGTCAAGAACGTCACCATCGAATACTCTGTCGATGGTGCCCAGTGGATGACTCTGGGTGACGTCGATTTCGCCCAGGCGACGGCGTCGGCCGATTATGCCGCCAACACCATCGTCGACTTCGAGGGCGTCGCGGCCAGGGTTATCCGGATCACGATCAACAGTGGGCAAGGCGTGATGGACCAGTATGGACTCAGCGAAGTGCGCTTCCTGCAGATTCCGACCTTCGCCCGAGAGCCCGAGCCGGCCCTCGGGGCGACGGATCTGGCTCCTGAGGTGACTTTGAGTTGGCGCGCGGGCCGAGAGGCGGCCTGCTCATCGGCATCCACATAGACGTTGTGCT
>JANQFY010000227.1 GCA_028277585.1 Sedimentisphaerales bacterium | reverse complement strand
AGCTACGATCCCGAGGACGCGCAAGCTCCGGAGTTCAACGACGTTCGCGTGTGCACGCCGGTGAAGGAATTCCTCTTCCCGCTCCGTGAACTGGCGGCCGTGTTCCCCGAGCCGACCACGCCGAACGAGGTGGCGCCGTTCGCTGTCTTCGGACTCAAGGCCTGCGACCTGCGCTCCATGGAGATCCTGGACAAGGTGTTCCTGGAGGAGGAGTTCGAGGATGCGCTCTATGTCGCACGACGCGAGAAGATGCTTGTGATCGCGTCGGACTGCTCGGACCCGCACGAGAGTTGCTTCTGCAGCATTCTGGCGGGCCAGCCTTATCCGGAGGAGGGTTTCGATCTGAGCGTCTCGACCGTCGATGACGGCTTCATCATCCAGGCCGGTTCGAACAAAGGCAGACGCTTCCTGACCGCGCAGACGTCGTTGTTTGGGGATGTGCCCGACGCGCTGTTGGCCGAGCGCGAGAAGCACCGGGCGGCGACACGCGCGCAACTGGAGAAGGCCAACGGCGAGTTCCAACTCAAGGCGCTGCCCCAGGAAGTGGTCGAGCGCGGGTATGAATCCGACGTATTCGACGAACAGGCCGAGACGTGCGTGGAGTGTCAGGCCTGCACGCGAGTCTGTCCGACCTGCCACTGCTTCTACCTGTACGACACCAAGCAACAAGACTATTTCGGCAAGATGAAGATGTGGGACAGTTGCATGCGGACGGGTTATGCCGCCGTGGCCGGAGGGGGCAACCCGAGGGAAATGCTCGGCGACCGGCTGCGGCACCGCATGATGCACAAGTTCAACTACTTCCTCGAACGCTACGGCGTGGAGATGTGCGTCGGATGTGGGCGGTGCGTCGACGCAGAAGCCGGCGAGGTGGATATCCGTGTTCTGCTCAGGAAGCTGAGTGATGAACTGACCGACAAGGGCAGGGTGGTAGCGAAGAAGACAAAATGAAGGCGAATCTGTACCAACCCATCAACGGCGAAATCGTCGAGGTGATCGACGAGTCTCCGACGATCAAGAGTTTCGTGATCGCGCCGGAACAGGAGTTCGGCTTCGAGACGGGGCAGTTCGTTGAGTTGACGCTCCCTGGCGAGGGCGAAGCGCCCTTTACGCCCTCTTCATCGCCGGCGATCAAGGAGAAGATGGAAATCACGATCATGAAGGCCGGCCGCATCACGGCCCAGTTGCACACCTGCCAGAAGGGCCAGCCTGTCGCCATCCGGGGGCCCTATGGGAAGGGCTATCCGATCGACGAATTCGTCGGCAAAGAGGTCTACATCGTCGGCGGCGGGGTCGGTCTGGCGCCGATCCGGTCGCTCTTCCTGACGCTGGCCGATCGCATCGGAGACTTCAAGAAGGTGGTCTGTCGGTTCGGGGCGCGGACGCCGGAAGACTTCATCTACAAGCACACACTTTTTGGCAGTTGGCGGGAATTGGACGGCGTGGAGATGAAGCTGACCGTTGACGAGTGCAACGGAGACTGGGACGGCAACGTGGGGGTGGTCACGACGATTCTCGATCCGAAGGACGTGGACATCAAGAACGCCGTCGCGGTGGTGTGCGGCCCGCCCATCATGATGAAGTTCGCGACGATCAACCTGCTGGAGTACGGATTCGACCCGGAGCGCATCTACCTGTCGATGGAGAAGAACATGAGCTGCGGGATCGGCAAGTGCGGACACTGCATGCTGGGCAAGTACTACGTCTGCAAGGACGGCCCGGTCTTCACCTACGCACAAGTCCAGAAGTACCCGAAGATATGGGAGTGACACGGTTGTGATTGTGGAAAGAGACGTGCGATCATGAGTGCGAAACTGATCATCGATATCGCCAAGGCCGACCTGCAGGCGGATTCGCAGGTTCAGTGCTCGTACAAGCACCATCCGGGCAACCGAGGCTTCGACGCGCTGCTGGAGATGGTCCGCTTCGCGCTGATCTGCCGCCGGTGTCAGAGCGCTCCCTGCGTTAAGGCCTGTCCCCAGGGCGCGCTGGAGAAGGCGCCGAGCGAAACGCATGACGCCGGGATTCTCAAGCGGGCCAACATGCTCTGCACCGGTTGCGGCACCTGCGCGATCGCGTGTCCCTTCGGGACGGTCTATACCGACCTGATTCCGTATCCCAGCAGTGTCTGCGATCTCTGCCGGGACCGCCTTGAGGATGGTGAGAAGCCCCTCTGCGTTCAGACTTGCTCGGATGGGGCTCTGGACTACCGGGCCGTCAAGGCGGGCGGCGATCTAGTGGAGGTCTTCGACGGGATCGTCGCCAAGGTCGCCGGGGGGCAGACGTGGGAACCATTCCTGAAGGATAAGCAGGGGGCCGAGCGATGATGGAGGTGCTGACCAATCTGTTCTGGATTCTGATCTTTCCGGGCTTCGTCTTCACCCTGGCGGTCGGGCTGCTCGCCTCCTGGCTGGTGCGCAAAGTCAGTGCGCTGGTGCAGTACCGCGTCGGCCCACCCGTGTACCAGCCGGCGGTGGATGTGATGAAACTGATGGGCAAGGAGATTCTCATCCCCGAGGAGGCCCATCGCGCCGTATTCGTGGCGGCCCCGTTGGTGGGGCTCTCGGGTGTGCTGCTCCTGGCGGCGATGCTCTGGCTGGCCGGCGCGGGGGTAGCTTTCGTGGGCGATGTGATCGTCGCGATCTACCTGATGGTCTTGCCCTCGTTGGCGTTGATCCTGGGCAGCAGTTCGAGCGGCAGTCCTCACGCGTCGGTCGGAGCGGCCCGGGAGATGAAGCTGGTCATGGGGTACGAATTGCCTCTGATCCTGGCGTTCATCGTCGCGGTGGTCAAGACCGCCGGCGTGCTGGAACCCGCCGAGCAGTTGAGTCTGGTCGCAATCGCTCAACACACGCCCGTTGCAAGTATCTCGGGGGCGCTGGCCTTCATCGTGGCGCTGCTGTGTGTGCAGGCCAAGCTCGGCTTCGTGCCGTTCGATATCGCCGAATCGGAAACTGAAGTCGCCAGCGGCGTCATGATCGAATACTCCGGGGCGTTGCTGGCCGTTTGGAAGCTCATGCAAACGTTGATGCTGGTGGCGCTTCCCCTCTTCCTGGTGGTCGTCTTCCTGGGCGGCGTCGGGACTTCGGGGTGGGCGCTGGGCGGAGGGATCGGCAAATACGTGATCGTGCTCGTCTTGGTGATCCTGATCAAGAACACGAATCCCCGCGTGCGGATCGACCAAGCGATGCGGTTCTTCTGGTGCTACTGCGGCCCACTGCTGGTCGCGGCGGTCATCCTGGCGATGCTGGGGAACTACTACGGCCTCACATGGCTTTAAGGTGAGCCCATGAATTGGAAGCTATGGTCATTGAAGAAGTCGGTTTGGGTCTTTCACGTCAACACCGGCGCGTGCAACAACTGTGACATCGAAATCGTGAACCTGCTGACCCCGAAGTTCGACGTGGAGCGGTTCGGCATCAAGCTGGTGGGCTCGCCCCGTCACGCCGACGCGCTGCTGGTCACTGGAGTGGGAACCCGTCAGGCGGCGCTGCGGCTGCAGGAGGTGTATCGTCAGACGTCCAAGCCGTGCGTGGTCTTCTGCATGGGCGCCTGCGCGTGTGGGACGGGCATCTTCGAAGGCGCCTATCATGTCGCGGGCCCGGTGGACAAGATCGTCAAGGAGGTCGATCCGAACGCCATTGTAGCCTACGTGCCCGGTTGCCCTCCGAAACCCGAGGCGATGATCTCCGGCGTCGTCAAGGCGCTGGCCGCGATTTAGAAGAGACTGACTATGAATCAGCAAACGCTCGACAAGCGACTCGAAGAAACGGCGGATCGACTCATCGGTATCGAGCGCACGCAGGAGAACCGCGTCTATCTGCTCTGCGAATCGGAGAACGTCTATGACGTCTGCCGGTTCCTGTTCGATACGCTGAACCTGCGGTTCGTGATCACAACAGGCGTGGACGCCGAGCACTGCTTCGAGGTGCTACACCACTTTGCCGACGACGAATGTGGTTGCATGGTGACGGTCAAGGCCTTCGTGCGCGACCGTGAGAATCCCGAACTCGATTCGATCACGCCGCTGATCCCCGGCGCCGAATGGATCGAGCGGGAGATTCATGACATCTTGGGAATCGCGTTCACCCATCATCCGAACTTGCAGCGTCTGATCCTGAACGACGACTGGCCGGAGGGAGTGTACCCCTTGCGGAAGGAAGTGCAACCATGAAAGAGACGGCGCGAAAATCGGTTTTGGCGGTCGGCCCCTTCCATCCTCTTCAGGAGGAAATGGAGTTCTTTCAACTGACCGTCGACGGCGAAACGGTCACGGATATCGATGTCCGGATTTCCTACAATCATCGCGGCATCGAGAAGCTCAGCGAGACACTGCAGTTCGACCAGGTGCCGTTTCTGGTCTCGCGGATTTGCGGGATCTGTTCGGCTTCGCACCCGCTGGCGTACGTGCAGGCGGTGGAGGAGATCGCCCAGGTCAAGGTGCCTGAACGCGCGCTCTACGTCCGGACGATCATCAACGAGTTGGAGCGCATCCACAGTCACCTGCTCTGGGTGGGGTTGGCCGGGCATTTCATCGGGTACGACACCGTCTTCATGTGGGCGTGGAAGTACCGCGAGCCCGTACTCGATCTGCTGGAGGAGATTACGGGCAACCGAAACAACTATGGAAACGTTCGGATCGGGGGCTGTCGCGAGGATGTGCCGGACGACGTTCGCCCCCGGATTCTGGCGGAGCTGGACACGATCGAGAAGAAGACGGAGATGCTCACCAAGGCGGTCCTGGACGATCCTGTCCTGCACGCGCGGCTCAAGGGCGTCGGAGTGTTGCAGAAGGACGCGGCCGTTGACTTCGCGGTGACCGGTCCGACGGCGCGCGGCAGCGGCGTCCCGATCGATGTGCGGCACGACGATCCCTACGCCGCTTACGCCGATCTCGACTGGAAGGTGATCAGTCAGACCGAGGGTGACGTGTTCGCCAAGGCGGTCGTGCGGTTACTGGAGACGTTCGAATCGATCAAGATGGTCCGCGAGGCGCTACAGAAACTGCCCTCGGGACCGGTGGCGGCCGAGGTCAAGGAGATTCCGCCCGGCGAAGGATGCGGCCATGCCGAGGCCCCGCGCGGTGAGACGTTCCACTACGTACGCAGCGACGGAGGCAACCGGCCCATTCGGCACAAGGTCCGCGCCCCGAGCTATGTCAACGTCCCTTCGTTCAAGGCGTCCTGCATCGGTCAGCACATTGCGGATGTGACCCTGACGCTGGCGGCCGTCGATCCTTGCTACAGTTGCACGGAGCGTGTCGCGGTGCTGGACAGCCACGATTCGGTGATCCACGACTACGCCAGCCTCCTGCAACTCAGCCGCGCCAAGACGGCGCAACTGCGTAAGGAGATCGGGACGCCGGTGATGAAACTGGAGGATATCTAAATTGGATACGATCCTGCTCTATCCGGTCATAGTGCCTCTGGCGGTCGGGTTCGTCATGCTGTTCCTGCCCCGCTCGCTGGGACGACTCTCTCAAGTGGTGGCATTGATGGTCTCGGTCGCCGCGCTGGTGTTCTCGATTCGGATCTTTCGGCTCGATGAAGGCGCCTACACCTGGACCGTGCTGGCCTTGGACGCGTTCACGTTGGACCTGTTGCTGACGACCCAACCCCTGGGGTCGTTCATCCTGATGTTCGCGATGGGCTTCGGCGTGCTGATCACCCTCTATTCGTTCAAGTCCAGCGCGAGCGTGCGCCGCATCAACGAATACTACGGCTCGATCCTGTTGGCGATCGGCGGGTCCGCGGGGATTCTGCTCTGCGATCATCTGTTGTTCTTGCTGATCTTCTGGGAGATCGTCACGGCGGCGCTGTACCTGCTCATCAGCACGGGGGGCAAAGACTCCAATTTCGCGGCGACCAAGAGCTTCGCGATGATTGGCGCTTCCGACGCCAGTTTCCTGTTGGGCGCCGCGATGGTCTGGGCGCTATCGGGGACGTTCGTCATCTCGCAGATCAGCCTGGCGACGACATCGGCGCTGCCCGTGATCGCATTCTTGCTGCTGATGTTAGCCGCAATCACCAAGGCCGGCGCCATGCCCTTGCACACCTGGCTTCCCACCGGAGGCGAGTACGCTCCCACCTCAGTCATGGCGCTGCTGCCGGCCGCCCTGGACAAACTGCTCGGGATCTACCTTCTGATCGTGATCACGCGCGGCATGTTCGTGCTCAAGAGCGGCGGGGCGCTGAGTCTGGTTCTGGCGATCATCGGCGTGGCGACCATCGTCATTGCCGTCATGATTGCGATGGTCCAGCACAATCTCAAGCGACTGCTCTCGTACCATGCGATCAGCCAGGTGGGCTATATGATCTTGGGGATCGCGACCATGACGCCGATCGGCATCGCCGGCGGGGTGTTCCACATGCTCAACCACGCCATCTACAAGTCGTGTCTGTTCCTCTGTGGCGGGGCGGTGGAAGACGCGACCGGCACGGCCGAGTTGGAGGAACTCGGTGGATTGGGCAAGAGGATGCCTTTGACATTCGTCGCCTGTCTGATCGCGGCCCTGAGCATTTCCGGCATCCCGCCGCTCAACGGATTCGCCTCCAAGTGGATGGTCTATCACGGCGTCGTCGAGATGGGCCGGACCCAGACCGGAGCGGCCGGCGTGATGTGGCCTCTCTGGCTGCTCGGCGCCATGTTCGGCAGCGCCCTGACGCTGGCTTCGTTCGTCAAGATCCTCCATTCGATCTTCCTGTCGCGCGTGCCCGATCGGCTGCGCGAGACGAAGGAGGCTTCGGGTCTCCAGACGGCGCCGATGCTGGTGCTGGCTTTCCTGTGCGTCTTCTTCGGCGTGTTCTATCGCGTTCCTCTGCGCCAGTTCATCTTGCCCGCTCTGGGCGCGGCGGAGGAAACCGAGGCGGCGTTGGGGTCCTGGAACGCCATCCTGGCGACGGCGCTACTGTTGATTGGGATTGGCGTCGGTGCGATCGTGCTGTTCGTCAGCGCGTTTGCCAAGCAGGTGCGGTCGGTCCCGACCTGGGCATGTGGCGAGACACAGGCGAATGACGACATGATTATCCCGGGGACACACTTCTACAAGACGGTCTCCTCGATGAAGGGACTCAAACAGTTATACAGCGTACAGCGACGGGGGCATTTCGATCTGTACGACCAGAGCGGCCGGGCAGGCCTGGCGCTGACCGGGCTGCTCCGGTGGCTGCACAACGGTGTCCTGCCCGTCTACCTGACGTGGGTGGTTCTCGGGTTGCTGCTGGTTCTGCTGATGCTCTGCAATATCTGGTAAGGACGACGGCGATGGCCTTGTTTTACATTCTGCTCATCTTCATGGTGATCGCGGCGATCATTGCGGTCGAGACCAAAGACCTGCTCAGCGCGGTGATCTGCGTCGGCGCCATTGGCTTCGGCGGTTCGTTGATGTTCCTCCTGTTACGAGCCCCGGACATCGCCATGACACAAATCGTGGTGGAGGTGTTGGGGCTGGTCATTCTGATCCGCGCGACGATTTCGCGCGATCTGACCTTCATCAGTGGCGATCGGGAGTTCTTCGGCACGGTTGCATCCGTGGTGATTCTGTTCCTGGTCTTTATGGCGGGCATGCGGATCTGCGACACGCTGCCTGAGTTCGGCGAGCCCGTTTTTGCGCAGCGCCCGGAAGCGGCCTCCCAGGCATACATCGCCAAGGGTCTGAACGATACCGGAGCAACCAATATCGTAACGTCCATCTATCTGGACTACCGCGCCTATGACACGCTGGGCGAGGCGACCGTACTGTTTACCGCTGTTATCGGTGCGACCGCGATCCTGCGCAGCCGCAGTCGCAAGCGATTGGAGGACCCCGAGCTATGACTGTCATCGTCAAGACCGTTAGCAGTTGGGTCAAGGTGTTGATCTTCCTCTTCGGGATCTACATCATTCTCTCCGGACACCTCACGCCCGGCGGGGGGTTTGCCGGCGGTGTGATTCTGGCTTCGTCCTACGTACTGCTGATGCTCGCTTTCGGACGAAGTTTCGTCGCGTCCAACCTTCCGGGGTCGCTCGCCTCCCGGCTGGATTGTCTCGGTGCGTTCCTGTTCGCGCTGATCGCCATTCTGGGCCTGGTCTGCGGCGGGACATTCTTCGTGAACTTCCTCTACCAGGAATACTTCCCCGGAGAGCCATTCGCGTTGGTCAGCGCCGGCACGATTCCGCTGTCGAACATGGCGATCGGCATCAAGGTCGGCGCGTCACTGTTTCTCGTCATCCTCACGCTGGCCGCCTTTCGTGCCGAATCCCAGCAGCCGACCGAACAGGATCTGGCGGACCCGGGCGTCAGGGGCAAGGAGTAGAACCATGGCCTATGCATTGTGTTTCCTGCTGTTCATGATCGGGCTGTATTGCGCCGTGGTGAAGAAGAACATGGTCAAGATCGTTCTGGGCATCGTGATCATGGAGTACGCGGTGAACCTCTTCCTGATCATGCTCGGCTACGTCAAGGGCGGCGTCGCCCCGATCATCGAACGCTCCCAGTATGACGGCGCCACCAAGGCGATTGCCTCAGAGTTCCTGAACGCTTCGGTCGACCCCTTGCCGCAGGCGCTGGTGCTGACCTCGATCGTCATCAGCCTGGGTTCGTTGGCCCTGATGATTTCGATCTGCATCCGGACCTATGCCAAGTACGGCACGTTCGACATCACCGAGATTAGGAGGTTGCGAGGATGAATGCGCCCTTGCCCATGTTCGTAGCCATTCCCCTGGTGGCGGCGTTCGTACTCCCTGTCTTGAAGGGGGGGCTCAAACCTGTCGCGACCCTGCTGGCCAATCTTGTGACGCTCACTCTGCTTGCCCTGGCGGTGATGTCTGTCGGCAAGACGGGAACGTATGCGATGGGGAACTGGACGATTCCGCTCGGCATCAACCTCGTGTTGGACGGTCTCAGTTCGCTCCTGCTCCTGGCGATCGGCGTCATCAGCGCCGCGGCGATGCTCTTCAGCGTTCGCTACATGGAGCAGTACACCGCCAAGCCCAAGTATTTCAGCTTGTTTCTGTTGATGGTCGCCGGCATGAACGGCGTCGTCCTCTCGGGGGACATCTTCAATCTCTATGTGTTTCTGGAGATCGCTTCCATTGCGTCCTATGCGCTGGTTGGCTTCGGAGGGGAGCACGAGGAACTCGAAGCGTCGTTCAAGTACATGGTGCTGGGCAGTGTCGCCTCGGCGCTCGTTCTCTTCGGCGTCGCGCTCGTCTACGCCAATACCGGATCGCTCAACATGGCGCAGATCTCCGCGACGATCCGTCAGATCGGAATGAACATCGGTCTGGCGTTTGCCTTGAGCTTGTTCGTCGCAGGGTTCGGTCTCAAAGCCGCCCTGGTTCCCTTCCATGCCTGGCTGCCCGACGCGCATCCCTCGGCGCCGGCGCCGATCTCCGCCATGCTCTCGGGCGTGCTGATCAAGGCGCTGGGCGTCTACGTTCTGGCGCGCTTGATCTTCACGGTCTTCGGCGTCTCCGTTCCCGTCGCCTGGGTCCTGATTGCGCTGGGCGTCTCGAGCATGGTGATTGGCGTCTTCCTGGCGGTCGGGCAGTGGGACTTCAAACGCCTGCTCGCCTACCACAGCATCTCACAGATGGGCTATGTTGTTCTGGGCGTGGGCCTGGGCGCACTGATCCTCGCGCGAGAAGGGGATCCCCTGTGGGCGTCCCTGGCCATCCTGGGCGGCCTGTTCCACCTGCTCAATCACGCGGTCTTCAAATCGCTTCTGTTCCTGGCCAGCGGTTCGGTGGAGATGGCGACGGGGACCCGACAGCTCAAGAAGATGGGCGGACTCGTCGAACGGATGCCCTACACGCGGGCGACGTGTGCGATCGCCTCGGCGTCGATCGCCGGCGTGCCGCCTTTCAATGGATTCTGGAGCAAGCTGATTCTGGTCCTCGCCGCCGTTCAGGCGGGGTTCTATCTTCTGGCGGCGGTGACGGTGATCGTCAGTTTGGTGACGTTGCTTTCGTTCCTGAAGGTACAGCGCTATGTCTTCCTGGGCCAGTTGCCCGAGGATCTTGAGCGTACGCAGGAGAACGGAGGCTTCATGCTCGGGGCGATGGCCTTCCTGGCGGTGCTCTGTTTGGCCATGAGTCTGCTGGTCCTGCTCCCGGGATTGCGAGAGACGGTTCTGCAACCGGCGGTCGACGTCCTGGTCCAGGCGGGCACAGCGCCGGCGGCCGTGGTGGCGCATTGACTTATTGAGGTTGATCCTATGCGACGTTTGATCTATTTCGTACTGGCGTTTTTGGTCTGGATCCTGGTCTCCTGGCCCTTCGTGGACGGACGGATCGATGTTCAGGTGGTCGTCGCCGGGCTGATGGCCTCGCTGCTCGTGGCGCTGCTGTTCCACGACATCCTGCCCAAGGAGCACCACGTCTTCATCTCGCCGGTCCGGGTCTTCTGGTTCCTGGCGTATGTCCCCGTGTTCTTCTACTATGTCCTCCGCGCCAATCTGGATGTGGTCTATCGCGCCCTGCACCCGGCGATGCCGATCCGGCCGGGGATCGTCAAGATCAAGACGAGCCTGAAGACCGATTCGGCGATTACTGCGCTAGCCAACTCCATCACTCTGACGCCGGGCACACTGACCGTCGATCTGACCGATGACGGTTATCTGTACATCCATTGGATCAATGTGCAGGCCGAGGACATCGAGCCGGCGACACAGTTGATCGCCCAGCGATTCGAGTGGTTCCTTCACAAGATTTTCGAGTAGCTCGAGGTGCGTTTATGTTCGTGCTAATGCAATCATTCTACTTCGGTTTGTGTGCCTGCTGCTTCCTCTGCTTGTACCGCATCGGGCGCGGGCCCAGCGCTCCCGATCGTACGGTGGCGATCGACATTCTGGGTATCGTCCTCGTCGGGTTCTGCGCTTTGCTCGGACTGGCGACGGGCCAGGATTTCTATTTGAACGTGGCTCTGGCCTGGGCGTTGCTCAGCTTCATCGGCACCATCGCGCTGGCCAAGTTCCTGGAGGGCAGGTGCTTCGATGATTGATGTTGTTGGCTACATTCTGATCTTCGTCGGCATTCTCTTCAACATTTTCGGGTGTATCGGTCTGGTGCGTTTTCCCGACGTCTACAACCGACTTCAAGCCGCGACCAAGTGCGTGACGTTGGGCACCGTTTTGCTCCTGGTCGGCGTCGCCCTCGTGGGCGGCGTCGGTTCCACCGCGGCCAAGGCGATCGTCTGCGCCGTGTTCATTCTGGTGACGTCTCCGACTGCCGCCCACGCGATCGCCAAAGGCGCCTATGCCTCCGGTGTCAAGCTCTGGGAGAAGACGGTGGTGGACAAATACGCTGAACGCGCCGGTTCGGGAAGGTCGTGACGGCCGCTCGCCGGGCCCGACGCCCTAAAGGAGCAGTGAAGTGCGTTTACCGAAACTACGAGAATTGAAAGAGGCGGTCCGGGCTGTCGTGTCGCCCCGCTTCACGACGCGCTTCCCGGCTGAACCTTGCATCGTGCCCGATCGCTATCGGGGCAAGCCCGAATTCGATCCTGATCTGTGTGTGGGCTGCGGGGCATGCGTCAATGTATGTCCGACCAAGGCGCTGACCCAGGTCGACGAGGTCAATGGGGATCGATCGATCCGGAAGATCACCTTACGCTACGATACGTGTATCTTCT
Organism: Sedimentisphaerales bacterium; assembly: GCA_028277585.1. GTDB lineage: Bacteria > Planctomycetota > Phycisphaerae > Sedimentisphaerales > Anaerobacaceae > Anaerobaca. The sequence continues at coordinate 22,434 of JANQFY010000227.1, read as the reverse complement.
GCGGCAACTGTCAGGACGGCTGCACTACCGAACGCGGCATCGAACTGTCGAATCAGTGGGACCTGGCGGGGCTGGACCGAGAGAGCATGGCGGAGGTTCACGAGCATGAACTTCAGTTGTGCGAGAAGTGCGGCGCCGTGATTGGCACGAAGAAGCACCTGGTCTGGCTCTACGAGAAGCTTGGTCCGCTGGCGTACACCAATCCCTCTCTGCTGCTGGCCAAGAATGCAGCGCTCTGGAAGAATGGCTCCGGAGGCAACGGGTCGGAAGGCGCCAAGACGCCGACCGAGGCAGCGCCCAAGGAGATGCAGACCCGTGACTTCATGCGGATTCTCTGCCCCAAGTGCAAGTGCGAGTTGAACATCCGGCTGTGACGCCATGAGCGACGAACGGGATCTCTCAGAGTGCCTGGGCAGCCTGCGCGGCTCGGAGACCGTCATTCTGGGCGTGGGGCATATCCTCAAGGGCGACGACGGCGTCGGCCCGCTCGTGTGCGAGAATGTCACTGGGAGCATTTCGGCCCGGGTGATCGACGCCGGGACCGTCCCCGAGAACTATATCCGGCCGATCGTTCACGCCGCGCCGGAGAATCTCCTGGTGGTCGACGCCGTTGATTTCGGTGGAGTGCCCGGAGAGATGAGACTGTACCGCCCCGATCAGGTCAGTGATTTCGCCTTCTCCACGCACGCATTGTCGCTCCATCTCTTCGTCGATATGCTGCGCCAGGATGTCGACGTGGAGGTCTTTCTGCTGGGCATCCAGCCGGAGTGTGTGCGACTGGGAGAGCCGGTGTCGCCGTCTGTGTGGAAGTCCATCCAGACGGTGACGGGCCTCCTCCGCGATCTCTTCCCGCTGGCCGTGTAGATCGATTCGGCCGAAGCTACGTTTCCAGGTATCGCTGCCAGATGGCTTCCAAAGCCGTCGCGGCGCGCATCGCCAGCTTCACGTCTACGCGATGCGACACATTGCTCGTGTCCGGATTGATCTCGACGGTCTTCCAGCCCATCGAACCCGCCACGCGGATCGGCTCGGCGATGTAAGGAAACACGCTGGTGGTCCCCACGGTGAAGATCGTGTCAAAGCCCTCGTAGAGTTCCTTGTAGAGGCTCTGCACCTTTTCCTGAGGGAGCATCTCGCCGAACAGAACAACATCAGGGCGCACGATCGCTTCGCACTTCGGGCAACGCGGGGGCAAGGACAATCTGCTGTAGTCCTCGACGGTTCGGCAGTAGTCGCAGCTCGTGCAACGGAGGTCGTGCAAGTTGCCATGAATATCGATGATATTCTTACTACCGGCCCGGTGATGAAACCCGTCGACGTTCTGCGTCAGTGTCCAGATCCGCTCGAAACGCGCCTCCATTTCCGCGATCACCTCATGGGCGCGATTCGGCTCTGCGCCGCGGCATGTCTGCTCGATCTGCGCGAGATACTTCCACGTCAGTTCCGGGCGTTCGTCAATGATGTCACCCGAAAGGGCCTTCTCGATGGGCAGGCCGTCCTCGGTGGTCTCGACGTTGTAGAGTCCGCCAATGCCACGGTAAGTGGGCAGGCCGGAGTCGGCCGAGATGCCCGCGCCTGTAATGAACAGAATGCGGTTGCTCTGTTTCAGGAAACCGACGACCTGCTCGATCGCCTCATGGTTCAGTTCGGATGACATGTATCCGTTCCCAGTGATCTGGCGCCGTTTCCGGCGCGTCTAGCCTTCCTGCTCGGACGGCGCCTCTTCTTTCGCGTCCTTCTCTTCGCTCTCCGAAGGCGGTGTCACGGGGATCGTCCCCTCCGGGTCGAGGAACGTCAGGATCTCCTTGAGAAGATTCTTGCGCTGATCTTCGTCCTGGATATCCGACAGGTAGAACCCGAGTACGACGGCGCGGAAGGGCGTCTTGGTGGTCGGGTGCGTGCGCGTGATCTTGGCGCCGATCATCGCCTTCGTATCGGCCAGCAGGCACAGGGGTTCCACCCCTTCGCCTCCTTCGAAGACGCGAACGGATTGGCCCTTGCGCTGGGTCAGAATCTCGAACGTCGCATCCTCCTTGCCGGCCAAGTGGAACTTGTACGAGCGGTCCCACGCTTGGCCGTACTGGAGCCCGAGCACATCGCGATAGAAGGGCCAATCCCAGGATCGAGAGAGGATCGTGGGGCTCATTAGCAAGAGCCTTCCACTGCGGCCCAGGTATTCGCTGAGCGTTCGCGTATCCGGCCCCTGAACGTTCGGCAAGGTCGGGCGCCGGCTGGAGAGATATCCGTAGGGATCCTGTCGGCCCGAAGGGGACCCGACGGTGTTGTCGACCACGACAATCCTCGGTTCCCACTGGGCAATCAGTTCGGCCCAGTCCTTTCCATAGGGGCGCGGGTCGGGTGTGACCGTGAAGGGGTATCCGCTTGCCTCGAGCGCCTCGCGCAGCGGCGCAGCGGTGTCCAGTTCCCGCGCGGCTTTGCGGAACGCCTCGGGAGTGACGATCTTACCCAAACGTTCGCGCTCCGGGCGCGTCATGTGCTGCACACCCAGCAGCGCGATCTCTCGCTTCGATTCGAGGGTCTTGAGCGGGAACCGGGCACAGAGCTGGGCCCAGGGACAGTCCTTGGCGAACTGCAGACGCTGGTATTCGGGATGGAATCCGAGGTAGGCGGGGAAGTAGATCGACAAGCCGTGGCTGCGGCTGTTGCTGACCATGTGCCCCTCGGCGACCACCGCGCCGTTCTCCGGGAAGTCCGTGGCGAAGAACAGGTTCTTGAAGTCCTTGGCCGTCCTCTTGATTTGCTCGTCCTCAAAGCGGTAGTTGATCTCTTTGACCTCGACGCGTTTCTTGTTCTTGGGGTCGAGCAGTCGCGGCCGGAAACGCAGCCGCGCAACGTAATTGCCCCGCTCGTCAGGACCGACCAGGGGCGTCTTGGCGTGCTTGCCTTCGTGCACGTAAGGCGCCAACGAGCGAGGCGGCGCGAGCCATCCATTGAATCCCCAGATCACGTTGCCTTTCGAGCGGCGTTTGATGACCACCTCGTTGACGAGTTTGTAGCGGTCCTCCGGGTAGCCAATCAGATCGACGACGGCTTCGACCGCCTTCTTGAGTTCCTCATCCTGTTTCTGGTGTTTCGCCAGCTTGGTGAAGAAGTCGTGGATGTCCACCAGACGGCCGAAGCGGCGCACATCGCTCATCACCTGTTCGGTCACTTCGCCCAGCAGGGCGGGACGGGCGAGTAGCAGTTCCGCCACTCGATTCACGGCGTCACGCAGTTCGGCCATGCGCGACAGGCGCACGGCGGATTTGGTTTCGAAGAACGCAGAATTGTCCCCCTCGACCTGTGAGCCCTTCGGAGCGTAGGAATGCACATAGCTGTCCACCATGGCCTTGGCGAACGAGACCGGCGGGGCCGAAGGATAGGTCACGAGCCACTTGAGGTAATCATCGTAGGGCATGCCGTCGCCCGGTTCGAGCGCCTGGGAGGCGAGCAGGAAATCGACGGTGTCCTTGAGTTCGTAGCCGACCTCAAGGGTTGCCATCAGGCAGGCGTCGAAGTCCAGGATGTCGATACGGCGGTCGTCGCCCAGGGTCGCGCAGATCTCTTCGAGGGCGGTGCGCACCTCAGGCATATCCATGCCGTGGTGGGTGTTGTCATCGTAGGACACGCCGGACCAGCCGGCGCCGTGATTCCAGATCACCAGCGCGTAATGCTCAGCCGGGTAGTGCTCGATTGCCCACTTGGCGAAGTCGATGAGTGACTCGGGACGCCCCGCGTCCGCTTTCGGGCCCTTGGCTTTGAGCACCGAGCGGATCCGCACCTCGTCGTCATCCTGGAGGACATAGTAGCGTGAAACGCCCGGTTCGTTGTCCAGGCCGTAGTAGAAGACAGGGTGTCGCTCGGCCAGTGGATTGAAGAAGTAGCTGCTGTTGACCGCCGGGGCCTTGAGCTTCGGGTAGTAACGGGCCAGTTCGACCACCACGTTCACTTGGCGGCTGGACCCGACCTTTTCCATTTCGTTCAGGTCCTCGATGCCGAACGGTTCAAGGTTATTGGCGGCGTTGAGGAACACCATCACCGTCCATTTCTTCTTTTTCTTTAGTTCGCTCGCTTTGCAGAGCGTCTGCAGCGGGGCGAGCAAATGGCGCGGGACCTCGGGGATCAGACGCAATTCCTCCGGGCCCTGGAATCCGCGTTTCTCGGCGTATTTCAGAATGGCCTCGGCGGTCTCCTGCTCAACCGAAGGCAGAGCAAGCAACTGTTCCTTGGTCGTTTCGTTCAGGTCCAGCAGAGGGTAATCGGGTGAAGCAGGCACCGGAGCGAAGGCGAATGTGACGGTCGCCGAGGCGCGATCGAACCACCAGACGGGGAGCGCGTCGGATTTCTTGCCTTTCCAGGTGGCTTTCGCCAACTCCGTTACCGAGTGCCCCGCCGTGCCCTGGACGCGCAACGCCGTCTCAGTGAGCCGGCCGGGCAGGTCCTTGGCGAAGTCGTCCTTTGCGATCAGGTCCTTGCGCCGCGCGTAGCGGAAGTTCAATTCGACTGTTCCCATGAGGCGGGCGTAGATGGCGCTGTCTGGATGCTTCTTGTCGGCGACGAACTCCAGAAGGTCCTCGACACCCTGGAACTTGTCGTTCCTCAATTGGGCGAGCAGGCGCTTCTCGCAGTTCTCCATCTTCTCCAGGAGATGATAGTCGAGTTGCTTGAAAGCCGCATCCTTCTCGAAGAGCCGGCGCACCGTACCGGCTGATTCCGGCGCGAGTTCACCCAAGGCCGCCCCGCGCGTGTCCTTCTCCGCCTTGAGGAAGTGGAGCAAGAGGCGCCGCTTCGCGACCTTCTCCAGTAACTGGAGTTCCTTCTTGATCTGCACCACATCTTTGTCGCTCTTCTCAGCCTTGGCGCCAGGCTCAGAATCGCCGGCGGCCAGCGGAGAAAGGCTCATACACAAGAAACCAATGCCCAGGACAAAACGCAGTGCTCTCATAGGGGTGATCTCCTTCTTCGTAAATAGAAAGGTGTCCGGTACCTCTTCATATACCGTTGCCGGAAAAGGTACCGGACACCCTCGCGTGAATCGTGTCGATCCTTCCTGTTGTCAGTAATCTTTGTAGCTGTTCATCCAGTCAGGCCAATCGCTGGCCTGGACGCCCCCGGCCTTCGTCCAAGGGCCGTTGATGTCGAAGTTACGGTGCCATTTCAAGGTCCAGAGTTCCTTGAGTCCCACCTTGCGAACCGTCGTGAAGTCGGCGAACACCATATTGACCGAGCCGGAATGGCGGTCGATGCACACGACATTCCATTCGTTGCCGTTCGCGACATCAAAACCCTTGATGTCCGGGGGGCCTTGCGTGTGGCCTGGCATCGTATCGACGTATCCGCAGTCGAAGAATAGCGGTACATTTGTCGGATTCTTGACACGCTGGATACTCCTCCACTCATTCTCGCTGCGCTCGCGATCACAGAACCACTCGTTCTGGCCGTAGCTGCCCCGGTCGCGGAGTTCGGGGTCCTTGTTTCTGACATCGCCCCAGCCGCCGCCATCCCAGTTCCAGGCACGGAATTCGAACGCGCCTGCCTTCGCCCCGGGTAGCGTAGCGGAAGGACACATCGCCAGTTTGCCCTTCTCGCGGTAGTAGGGCAACAGGGCGACCATCCAGTTATTGGCCGCTGCGCTGTCTTCGTAGATACCCGTATTGAACTTGCCATCGGTGTCTTCCGTGTAGAAGTACCACATCAGGCCCCACTGCTTGAGATTGGAGCGACACGTCACGGCTCGCGCCTGGTTGCGGACCCGCTGGAGGCTGGGCATGAGGATGCCCATGAGTAGTGCGATGATCGCGATCACTACGAGCAGCTCGATCAGTGTGAATGCGCGTCTTCTCACCTTCATGTCCTCACCTCCCTTTCCAGAGAGATCGCTCATACTCCTTGCCGGACAGTCGACCTGCTTCCTCCACGGAAGAGAAAACGGGCCAATTCATTATACACAATCCTGCAATCGGGCGCGAACTAACTTCCAGCCGCCTAGAGTTTCCAACCTCGGCGGTAAGGACGGCGGAGCAGCGCGTTGGCTTCGGAACTACCGATCGCTCTGAGCTCGTCCGCCTTCCAGGTGATCTTCTGGCCCGAACGCAACGCGACGTTGCACAGCAGCGCCGCTTCGGTCAGAGCGCCGGAATAGTCGAAATTGCAGGTGGTCGGTCCGCCGGCCTTGCAGGCCTCGATCCATTCCTTATGATGGCCGATCGAGTTAGGGATGAACGGCTCAGGCGGCTCGAAATCGGCGAACTTGTCCTCGGGCAAGAGCTTGTGCTTGCCGTAGTCGGAGATCAGCATGCCGTCGGCGCCGATGAACAGCACGGCGCTGCCCCACTTCGGTACGTTCTTCTCTTTGACCAGTGCCGGGTAGGCGCCGCCGTTGTACCAGTTCAGCGTCACCGGGGGCATATCTCCGCGGGCCGGGTATTCCTGCTTGGCGATCGTCCACTTGGCCGTGCTCTCGGGATGAACGGGGCCCTCGGCTTCGACCGTCGTTGGGTGCTTGAGCTTCAGCGCCCAGAAGGCGAGATCGCAGAAGTGGCAGAAGAAATCGCCCAGTTGTCCGTTGGCGAAGGTCCACCAGTAGCGCCAGCCGAAGGGGGCGTACTTGGAATGGTAGGGGCGATAGGGGGCCGGGCCCAGCCAGAGGTCCCAGTCGAGGCCCTTGGGGACCTCAGGTTTGTCGGTGGGCGCCTCGGGCTGAGACATGTCTGTCGGTTTCGCCGGGCCGTCGAAATTGGCGCCCAGCCAGACGTGGACTTCGCGAACCGGGCCGATCGCGCCGGACTGCACCAACTCGACCGCGCGGCGATAGTTGTTGCCCGCGTGGATCTGTGTTCCCATCTGCGTAACAAGCTTGTATCGCTGCGCGACCTCCGCCATCTGGCGGGCCTCATAGACGCTGTGGGTCAGCGGTTTCTCGCAGTAGCAGTGCTTGCCCATCTTCATCGCCATCATGCCGATCGGGGCGTGCGTATGGTCCGGCGTGCCGATCACCACCGCATCGATATCGTTATGGACCTTGTCGAGCATCCGCCGGAAATCGGCGAACTTCTTGGCGTTCGGATGCTTCGCGAAGGTATCGGCCGCCCGCTCTTCATCGACGTCGCACAGGGCGACGAGATTCTCACTGGCGACGCCCTGAATGTTGGCGGCGCCGCGGCCGCCGATGCCGATCCCGGCGATATTCAGCTTGCTGTTGGCCGGCGTGCCCCGGACCGATTGGCTATTCGAGAGAATGACCAGGCCTGAGCCGGCCAGGGTTGCGTTGCGGAGGAAACTGCGACGTGTCATGTTTCGATGCATGGACCACCACTCCTTGTTTTTCTGATAGCGGGTTATCGTGGACGTTTTACGGTATCACGTGCGGTCCATCGCGTCAAGGGCGTCTCAGCGCCGGTTCTTCCGCTGATCGAGGCGCTCGCCTAGCGGGCGGCGCACCGGAATATCGAGCCCACCCTGGCTTTCGAGTTCGTCGAACAGTTGCTTCTTCATGGTCTCGATCCGCTCGGCGTAGGCCGGGACGTTGATCAGGTTGTGCCGCTCGTGCGGGTCGGTCTGCAAGTCATAGAATCCGTCGTGGTCCCAGAGGCCGTGATAGAAGATGTACTTGTAGCGTTCCGAGCGAATGGCGAACACCGTCGGCGTGGCGGGGAAGTTCCACTCCCAGTAGTACTCGTAGAGAATGTGATCGCGCCACGAGATCGACTTGTTGCGCAGCAGGGGCAGGAAGGATTGCCCATCCATGCCGGGCGATTTCGGACGCTTGACGCCGGCTGCTTCCAGCAACGTGGGCGCGATGTCAATGTTCTGAACCATCTGCGAGACCTTCGTTCCGGGGCGGATCATCCCGGGAGCGTATGCCAGCATGGGAACGCGGATCGATTCCTCGAACGCGTCGCGCTTGTCGTAGAATCCGTGCTCGCCCAGGGCGAATCCATTGTCGCCCATGTACAGCACCAGTGTCGAGTCGCTTAGCCCTGTCTGGTCGAGGTGGTTCAGCACGCGGCCAAGGTTCTCGTCCAGCCCGTGAACGGTTTCGCAGTACTGGTGATACAGATCGTCAAACGACGGGACCGGATCGTTGTCGTAGGGCCCCGTCTCCATGTGATCGATGCCGTGGATGCTGTAGCGCCGCTCGCGGACCCAGTGGGGTTGCGTCTGGTAGTTCCGCTCGGTATTAGCCATCGTCTCGGGACGCTCGATCGGCTCGTTGCGATAGCGACCCGCATGGCGTTCGGCCGGCTGGAAGGGATAGTGAACCGCCTTGAAGGACAGATACAAGAAGAAAGGCTGGTCCTCATCCCGGTCCTTTTGCAGCCAGTTCAGCGCCTGGTCGGTCAGGACATCGGTCGTGTAGCCTTCGAACGTCTTGCGTTCGCCGTTGATGTTCAGCGTCGGATCGAAGTAGGTGCCCTGACCCTTGAAGCTGACCCAGTGATCGAAGCCCGGGCGCGGATCGTCGTGTTCGTGTCCCATGTGCCACTTGCCCACGAAGGCGGTCTGGTACCCCGCTTTCTGCAGGTACTGGGGAAAGAACACCGTCCCGGGCGGCGCGGGACGCTGGTTATCGACAATGCGATGGTTGTGCATGTACTGGCCCGTAAGGATCGACGCCCGGCTGGGCGAACACAGCGAGGTGCTGACGAAGGCGTTGGCCAGGTGCGCGCCTTCGCGCGCCATGCGGTCCATGTTCGGCGTCTTCAGAAACGCCGGCGCGCCTTTCATGAACCCCATGAAGTCGTAGCGATGATCGTCGCTGAGAACCAGGATGACGTTTCGCTTGCCGGTCTTGGTCCTCGACCGGGCGGCGCGCGAACTGGCGGCGCCCAGGGTCGCCAGCGCCGCGATCGTTCGACCTGTGTGCTTGAGAAAGGCGCGTCGGTCCAGATGCTTGCCGTGAGTTCTCTCGGTTGTCATGCCTTACTTCCCCAGCTCTTTCTTATCGCTGTCAACTGTCCTTCGGATGGTTGGGCGAATACAGCATGCGCTTCTTGCGAAGGGCCAGTTCGCCGTTGCGCACGAACGCCTCGCCGCGTTCGGATAGGTGCTCGACCATATGCTGGCGCCATTGCTTTAGGGCCGCGGCGTGCTCGGGCTTGCCGGCCAGATTGTGGAGTTCGGCGCGGTCCTTGATCAGGTCGAAGAGTTCCTCCCTTCCATCGAACGCGTAGTAGATGTATTTGAATCGCCCGTCCGTCAGCGCGTTCCAGTGATCCTTGTTGTAGCACATTGAATGTTCAAGGTCGATGTAGGGACGCCAGTCTTCGGTCTTACCCCGGACCGGGTCCAGCAGGCTCTGGCCGTCGAGGTGATCGGGAATCGGCGCTTGGGCCGTGTCGAGGAACGTGGGCAGCACGTCACGCAGTTCGACCGGTTGAGGGAGCTTCTTGCCCCGCCGGTTGTCCATGCCCATCGTTCTGGGCCAGCGCAGAATCATGGGGATCTGGGCGGAGCCCTCGTAAGCGTACGTCTTGCGCCAGAGATGGTGGTCGCCCAGCATGTCGCCATGGTCGGAGAAGAACACGATCAGCGTGTTATCGTCCATGCCCCGTTTCTTGAGTGCCGCCCGAATGCGTCCGATCTGCTCGTCGATAAAGGTGACGGAGGCGTAGTACGCCCGGCGGGACTCCTTGGCCTGCTGAACGCCGAGATTGCCATGCCACTGGCCTGGATTGGGCGGGTCCTTGTGAGGTGCGTATCGGTCGGCCCAATCGCCAACATTGGGCGCCGGCATGTCATCGACGTCGTACATGTCCATGAATCGTTGCGGTGGGTCGTACGGACTGTGCGGCCGGGCGAAGGAGACCTTCAGGAGAAACGGTTTTGATTGGTTGTATCCTTCGATGAACTCCACGGCGCGGTCGCCGGTCCAGGTCGTCGGATGCAGCCGCTCGGGCAAGACGTAGGATTTGGCGCGATAGTCGTTCCAGCCGATTCCCGTTGCATCGGGATTCAGGTCGGGCGCCTGCTGCTTGAACCAGAGCCGATAGTCACTGACGAAGCCCGGCGTCTCAGAGCGTCCCGATTCGTCGAGCAGCAGGCCGTGATAGCCGCGCAGTTTCCGCTGGGGATACCAATGCATTTTGCCAATGCCGAACAGATAGTACCTAGCTTCACGCAGAGCCTGGGGCAGTTCGAAGCGGTGCTTGCCCGCCACGCGACCATATCCGAGCATGCCGTGATGCCAGGGGGAAAGCCCGGTGAGGATGCCGCTCCGCGCCGGCGTGCAACTTGGTGTCGACGAATACGCGTTCGGGAACAGCACCCCCTCGGCGGCGATCGCGTCGAGGTTCGGGGTCTTGATGGCGGCGTTGTCCGCGCAGCCCAGGCAATCCCCGCGATGTTGGTCCGTCATGAGATACAGGATGTTCGGTCGCTTTCGGGGCTGCGAAGCCGATAGTGTCGAGGGGATGATGAATGCCGAGGAGGCGCAGGCCGTGCTCTTCAAGAACGACCGGCGGGTGATCGGATTGGATGCGTCCTTCTTCACTTCCCTGGTCCTCAATAGCATATGCTGTTTCTAACGCTCGTTCAGTCTTTCGATGGTCTGTCTGGTTCTCTCTGCGCTCCAGTTTCCCGGCCGGTTGCCCTGGAGATTAGCCTCCATTTCGGCAACGGTCGGCGTCGGGGTCGGGACTCCGCCGGCCGGGACCTCGATCTTGGCGATCCAGCAGACGGCGTTGAGCATGAGTTTGCGGAAATCGTTCTGGGCGTAGACCCAGTGGGTATGCCCGCCGGTACAGCCAAAGCCGCGACTACCGTCGGGTCGCTCGTACGCCCAGGCGACGTGCTCGGGCAGGCCCATCCGTCCGCGCACCGTGGGGTTGCCACTGTGCGGGCCGTCGGGGCGCTTGCGTGTGCTGTCCGGCGGGATCGCGGTCAGGATCGGTGTCACGCCCTTCATACTGTCAACGAACCGCATGTGATAGTACCACTCATCGTGAATGGTGAAGGGTTTGACCCCTCGCGTGATGGGATGGTCGGGTAAGGTCTCGAACTTCGCGAGCCAGGAGGGATTGACCGACCAGTGTTGCTCGTAGTAGCCCCCGATCCAGCTCTTCACATATGGACCGTACCGTTTGCCCGGGTCCAGGGCGTAATGCATAAAGGCGATGCCGACTCCCTTCTTGGCGAGTTGGTCGAGGGCTTTCCAGTTGGATTCGGCGCCGATCAGGCTGTTCCCATCGCAGGCGATGACGATCGCGGCCGCGTCCTCCAGAGTGCTGGGCTTCTTGGGCCAGCCGCCTTCCAGGACGACGGCTTCGATTCCCGAGACGTTCTTGTTCAATATGCCGGCCAGCAGCTTGCAGTCGGCGTTGTAGGCGTGCCCGCTCCAGCCGTGACTCTGGCGCCCGGGTATGAAGACCACTTCCTTTGTTGCGGCGTGAACCGGCGAAGCGAAGAGGACCAGCGCCCAACAGAATGACAAAGCGACCAGAAGAAGGGTGTGACGACGAGGGGACTTGCCGGCCATGAAGACCTCCTATACCTGTCCATGATGTTCCCGTGAGATTCGAAATCAGTACGCCATCATACCAGAGATCCGTCGGCAGTACAAAGGTGCTGTGGTTGTGCTATTGGGGCGCCGCGATGCCGCTCACGTCCAGCACGAACACACCCCGTCCATGGGTGCCGATGACCAGTTCGTGCTCGCGCGGATGGATGACGAGATCGTGGACGGGGGTGGTGGGCAGGCCGTTGCATAGGGAGATCCAGTTCGCGCCGCGGTCCAGCGAAACGTATACACCCAGGTCGGTGCCCACGTAGAGGATGTTCTTCGTGCGGGGGTCTTCGATCACGACGTTGACTGATTCTGAGGGCAGGTTGTTCTTGATTGACTTCCACTTGCGCCCGAAGTCGTCCGAGGCGTAGAAATAGGCTTCGAAGTCATCATCCCGGTATCCGGTGAAGGAGGTGTAGACCGTCCCCAATTCGTGTTGCGACGCGCGCACACGGCTGACCCATTTGTCCGGCAGGCCCTGGGCGATCCTCGTCCAGGTGGCGCCGTCGTCTGAGGTCACGTGGAGATTACCGTCATCGGTTCCGACGTAGATCAAGCCCTGCTTCAGGGGAGATTCCGAAACCGTCGTGATGGTCCCAAACGGGACGTTGCCCTGTCGGTCCGGGCCGGGCTGAGTGGACAGGTCGGGGCTGATGCATTCCCAGTGGTCTCCCCTGTCTATGGACTTGAACAGCTTGTTCGTGCCGCAGTACAGCGTTGCCGGGTCGTGGTGAGAGGTGAAGAATGGTGTCATCCAATTGAAACGCAGCGGCGGTTCGCCCTCCTCGGGGCGTGGGCGGATGGACTTGGACTGACCGGTGCGCATGTTCTTGCGCCGCATGTCCCCGAACTGATGCTCGTAATAGATGATGTCGTTGTCGACCGGATCGACCCAGGTGAAATAGCTGTCCCCTCCGCCCCAGGGATCCAGATAGATGTGCCGCCAGGGCTCGATGCCGTCGTCGCTCACCGTGTAGTTGCCCGGCCCCAGCATGGCGGCGTTGTCCTGTGTGCCGATGTAGATGTTGTAAGGTTCGGCCATGTCGACGGAGACGGCATAGACCTCGGCGATGGCGAAGTTGTTGACTCGCAGCCAGGTCTTGCCCCGGTCGTAGGACATGTAGAGCCCGCCGTCGGTGCCGCTGAGAAGTCGGTCGGGATTCAGCGGGTCGATCCACATATCATGGTGATCCAGGTGGATTACGCGCGAGCCATGGGGCCGGAGGTTGACGATCTGCCCCTGGTTTCTCGTATAGGTCTTGCCTCCGTCCTGGGACATCAACAGGTAGTTTCCCAGCACATAGATCTGATTCTCGTTGTCGGGTGACACTCGGATCAGACAGAAATCGTAGCCAATGGCCGTTGGCAACGGCTCCTCATGGGCCTTTGCCCAGGACTCGCCGCCGTTTTCGGAGCGGTAGACCTCTCCACTGATCCGTCTCTTGCCGTTCGGCCTTGGTAGGTGGTTATCTACGAGGGCGTACACCACATCGGGTCGGGACGGTGCAATCGCCAGTCCGATGCGTCCGACGTGTTCTCCGCTGGGCAGACCGCCGGCCAGACGTTTCCACGTTTCGCCTCCGTCTCTGCTTCGGTACACGCCGCTCTCCGCCCCGGCAACGACGTTGTTCCACGCCTTGCGATCTCTCTCCCACATGACGGCGTACAGGGTTTGGCTGTCACGCGGGTCCATTACGACCTCGATGCAGCCGGTTTGCTCCGAGACGTAGAGGGTTTTGTTCCAGGTCTTTCCTCCGTCGGTGGTCTTGAACAGCCCGCGTTGTTCGTTCTGTGTGTAGTTATGACCGATGGCCGCGACGTAGACGGTCTCAGGGTCCCTTGGGTCGATGAGCACTCTCGCGATATGGTAGGTGTCGGCCAGGCCCATGTTTCGCCAGGATGCACCGCCATCGACAGACTTGAAAACACCCGTACCGGCGTACGAACTGCGGGCCATAAGCACTTCGCCGGTCCCGACCCAGACGACGTTCGGATCGGTCGGCGCCACGGCGACGGCGCCGATGGCGAACGTCGATTCGTTCTCGAAGATTGGTTCCCACGTAGTTCCGTTGTTCTCGCTCTTCCAGAGGTTGCCCGCGCCGGCGCCGACGTAGATGGTCGACGTGTAGCCGGCCGGGCAGGCGATGGTCTCGATGCGCCCGCCGCAGTAGGCCGGGCCGACGCAGCGCCACTGCAGATCCTTGAAGATCGATTCCTCTTGCAGCTTGATGTGCTGTTCCCAAGCCTCGTTTCGGTTCACGGTTCGTGCCGTTGCGTTGCTTGTCAGAGCGTGCAGGCTCAAGGCGGCGAGCGCCGCGATGGTCAGATAAGAAGCCTTCGTCATGGATACCCGTCCTCTAGAGGTGGCAGTTTGTTCCTTATGTCGCCGATTGTCTCTTCTTCCTGAACTTCGGCCCGAGCCACAGATACAGACCACTGACCACCAGGATGATGTTGGCAATTGCCGCGACGGGCATGACCTTGCCATGCATCCATTCGCCCAGCACGGACCCGTCGTGCAATTGTTCCAGGAAATCGCTGGGTCGGGTGGCGATATTGAGCACCTCGCCCGTGATGGCGTCGATTTGTATCTCGGCGTGGTGCGCCTTCGAGCGGACCTTGTGAACCCGCTTGCCGGGCCGGAAGTCAATGCGATCGATGGCGTCGATATCGGGGAAGTCCGGGTGATTGCAGGCGAGCACGGCGTCGAAGACGCGCTGCATGCTGATCAGGTCAGCCGTCGCGCCTTCCTGACCCTCTCGCGTGGCCGGTTGAATCCATTCGTATTGCTTCTTCTCCAGCAGGAGAAGACCCGTGACCGAGACATTGATCAGCACGGCCGACAGCAGGATGCCAATCCACTTGTGGACTTCCCAGAAGACCTTGTAGGGTTTCATGTTGCGTTCGTTCTCCGGTTGCTTGGCCTACTTGGCGATGTCGTATCCTTCCAGGAGTCGCAGCGTCTCGGCCTGGCGCTTCTTCTTCGTGTCAGGCTTCTCAGGCCTCTTTCGATCTCCACCCACTGTCAGCTTCTGCGGGTCGGCGTTCTTCCTCAGCGTGACCTCGATGGTGTACTCACCCTTGCTGAGATAGACCTTTCGGATCATCCTTTCGCGGGTGGCCTCGGGTTGATCGGCGTATTGCTTCGCCTCGTCGATGACTTTCTGGATGGTCTCGACTTTCTCAGCAGCTTCTTCCTCGGTCTTGACGAGCTTGGCGAGTTTCTCGTCGTCCTTCTCCTTCGATTTCTCTTCCTGAGCCTCGGCGTCTTTCTCCGTGGTATCCGTTTCGTTCGGATCCGCCTCGGCCTTCTCCTTTGCCTTGGCGAGCTTGTCCCTGGCTTCCTCCAACTCCTCTTGCGCCTCACTCAATTGCCATTGCAGTTCGGTGTCACGATCGACGGCCAGGTCCCACTCCGCAACATTGACACCGCGATGCGAAGGCTGTTCCCACTCGTGCACGAGTCGATCGTCTTTGCCCTTGACGGTGATCTGCGCGTAGCCGCCCCGCGACGCCCAGTATCGAATCTTCATCGGGTCGCGCTTGGACTTTCGCACCAGCGCCGAGGGTTCGCGATCCCAGCGGTTGTAATCGCCCACCCAGGGCAGTTCGAACACGTGTACCGGTTTGTTGCGGATCTTCGGCGTCAGCTTCTGGATCGGCTCGATGTCCATCACGTAGATGCTGCGCCCGTGCGTGCCGACCACGAGGTCACGGTCGCGCGGGTGGATGACGAGGTCATGGGCCGGGGAGACCGGGATACCGTTCTGCAGGGCCTCCCAGGATATCCCTTTGTCGAGCGACACGAAGACACCCATGTCGGTGCCGACGTATAGCACGTGCGGGTTGATGGGGTCCTCCCGGACCACGTTAACCGATTCGGCCGGCAGGTTCCCCTTGATCGAGGACCAGGTCTGACCATAGTCGTCGCTGCGGTACAGGTAGACCTCGAAGTCGTCGTTGCGATAGGCGTTCAGACTCAAGTAGACGACGCCATCGGTCTGGTAGGACGTTTCCAGTCGTGAGCACCAGAGTTCCTTGGGCAGACCCTGACCAATCTCTTTCCAACTGAACCCACCGTCAGGTGTCATGTGGATGCGTCCATCGTCGGTCCCGGCATAGAGGATGCCGAAGGTCTGCTTGGATTCGGCGATTGTCGTGATCGTGCCGTAGGGGACATTGCCCGATTCCGGCGGGGCGGTCAGGACGGGACTGATGGCGCGCAGGTTCTCCCCTTGATCCAGCGAGCGGAACAGTCGATTGGCCCCGTAGTAGAGCACGTTGGGACTGTGGCTGGATAGCAGAATCGGCGTCTGCCAATTGAAACGCAGACCCGGTTCGTCCATGCGTGGATGGTCGGGACGCACCCGCACGCGCCGTCCATTCGTCTCAATCCGCGCGTAGTGTCCCCACTGGCTGCCTGCATAGGTCGTGAAGTCCGGGGCGATCTGGATATAGAAGCCGTCCCCGCCGGCGATGCTCTCCCAGGGGGCGCTCTCGTTGGGGACCGAGCGGCTGGAGCCTTTGTAGGTCCCGTTGTCCTGGAGTCCGCCGTAGATGTTGTACGGCTCGGCCATGTCGACATTGACGGCGTAGAATTGACCGACCGGAACGTAGTTGAGCTTCTGCCAGGTCTGTCCCCCGTCGTAGGTGAGGTTCAGCCCGCCGTCGTTGCCGTTGATGATGTGGCGCGGATGGGCCGGGTCGATCCACATGGCGTGGTGGTCCACGTGTACGCCGCGACCGCCAATGGAATCGTAGGTGCGGCCGCCATCCTCGGATTTCAGCAGGGGGACGCCCATGATGTAGATCAGGTCCTCATCGTCCGGCGCCACGCGGACTTGCCCGAAGTAATAGCCTGCGATGTTGTACATGGCGTCCAGATCGGTGAGGTTCATCTTCTGCCAGGTCGCCCCGGCGTCATCGCTGCGATAGACCTCGGCGCCGCGAACGATCGGCTCCAGCGCACCGGGGTCCAGTTTGACCATATAATCGACTAGATCCTGCACCGTGATCTCGTTGGCGTCCAATTGCTTACGAATGTCTTTGACGGCGTAGTCCTCGTGGAACCGACAGCGCCGCATGAAGTTCTCCAGTTCCTTATCCGTCAGCGCCAGGACATCCGCCTTGGTCATGGTGGGCAGTTTGCGTTTGCTGATCTTGTCGTCGCCGTACTGGTCCTCGTCCGGCTTGGGCGCCTGATTGTCCAGCAGGGCGTAGAGAACGTTCGGATTGCTCGGCGCGACCGCCAGGCCGATCCGACCGATGTGTTTGCCCTGAGAAAAACCGTCCAGAAGATCCCACGTGCGGCCCCCGTCGGTGCTCTTGTAGATGCCGCTGCTCGGTCCCGATTCATCGATGTTCCAGGCCCGGCGGGTCTTCTCCCACATCGCGGCGTAGACGACGCTCGGGTCCGACGGGTCGAACGTGATGTCAATCGCGCCGGTCGTTGTGTTCACGTAGAGCACCTTCTCCCACGTGTCTCCGCCGTCATCCGTCAAGAAGACGCCCCGCTGGGCGTTGGGCGTATAGAGATGCCCCATGGCCGCGACGAGCAGCGTGTTCGGATCGTCCGGGTGAATCAGGACCCTGCCGATATGGTGCGAGTCCCTCAGCCCCCGGCGCTTCCACGTCGCGCCGCCATCGGTCGTCTTGTACAGGCCCGTCCCCGAATAATGGCTGCGCGCCGAGTTGGCCTCGCCCGTGCCGACCCAGATCGTATTCGGATCGTCGTGCTGGACGGCGATGTCACCGATCGCTACCGCATCCTTGCCTTCGAAGAGAGGGACAAAACGCATGCCGTTGTTCTCGGTCTTCCACAGTCCGCCGGTGGCGTAGGCCACGAAGAAGGTGTACGGATCGTCCGGGCATGGTTCGATGTCCACCACGCGGCCGCTCATCACCACCGGTCCGACGCAACGGAACGAAAGGTCCCGGAACAGGCCCTTACGCGCCATCTTGCGGCGCTGACGGAAGGCCTGTCTTCTCTCTCTGGGCGTGGTCGCCCCGGCCGGGTCGGCGGCGGCAGTTTGCCAGAAGGCGCCGGCAAGACATAGTAGGAGTGCAACGCCCAACTTGCTGGGGTGACGTGAAATGGACGAGTTGGGCAAGCGGGACATGACGGTTCTCATAGCGGTTCCTTTAGTGGTTCGGATCGTTCCGGTTCTTCTCTTGTGGCAGTGGAGGCTAGGGCTTGAGGGGCCAGAACTGTGAATCGGTTCGCGCGGTCGCCAGGTACTGCTCGATCTTGGCGACGATGTCCGGGTGGCGATCGGCGACGTCGGTCGTTTCGCCCAGGTCCATCCGCAAATCGAACAGTTGCAGTTTGCCGGAGGCGCCGAAGCGGACCCCTTTCCAGGGACCCATGCGCACCGCCTGGTTGGTGCGACGCTGGTGGAATTCCCAGTAGAGCGCCTCGTGCCGCTTCTGTTTGTCCGACCGGCCCAGCAATGTCGGGACCATGGAGATTCCATCCGTCCCGCTCGGCGCCTCGGCATCGGCCAACTCGGCGAAGGTGGAGAGGAAATCCCAGAAAGCTGAGATATGGTCGCTCTCGGAGCCTGCCTCGACCTTACCGGGCCAGCGGGCGATCAAGGGCACGCGGATGCCTCCTTCGTACAGGTCCCGCTTAATGCCGCGCAGCGGGCCGTTGCTGTTGAAGAAATCGGGGTCAGCGCCGCCCTCGCGGTGGGGGCCGTTGTCGCTGGTGAACAGGACCAGCGTGTTCTCCTCGAGGCCGGTGTCCTTCAGGGTCTGCATCAGTCGTCCCATGTCCCGGTCCAGACGCGAAATCATCGCAGCGTGACCCTTCTGAGGTTCCGGCCAATTCTCATCGGCGTAGATACCGTGGTCGGGCACTTCCATTCCCTTCTTACCCGCCTCGTTGTTGGCGTGCGGGATCGTGATCGTCAGACACAGGAAGAAGGGGGTCGCTTTGTTCTCTTGGACGAACTTCAGGGCGTCGGCCGCCATGAGATCATAGGAGTAGTCCACCTTCTCCGTCGCGACGCCGGCGCCGTCCGGACGGTCGCCGGCTACTTTGTTGCGGAGGGGCACGCGCTGGTCGTTGCGGAACAGGAACTCGGGATAGTAGTTGTGGGCGTGCCTCTGACAGAGATAGCCGAAGAAATAGTCGAAGCCCTGCTTATTCGGTGTTCCGTCGCTGTCGGGACCGCCCAGCCCCCACTTGCCGATCAGCGCGGTCTTGTACCCGGCTTGTTTGAGCACCTTGGGCAGAGTGACCGTGCCCTGGGGCAGAGGTAGTTGGCCCATCGGTTTGATCTCGCGGTTGCCCCGCACATAGGTATGGCCCGTATGCAGCCCTGTCATCAGGGAGCACCGAGACGGCGCGCAGACCGTGCTGCCCGCATAGTGGTCGGTGAACCGCATTCCCTCGGTCGCCATGCGATTGATATTGGGCGTCTTGATCCGCTTCTGCCCATAACAGCCCAGATCGCCATAGCCCAAGTCGTCGGCCAGAACGAAGATGATGTTCGGCTGGCGTCGTTTCCCTCCGGCGGCGATCCCGCCCGGAAGACTCGTGCATCCCAATACACTGACTGCTGCGGCACTCGCGCCGATGGATTTGAGGAAGTCTCGTCGATTCAGACCATGCTTCATGGCGTTTCTGCCTCCCTGTGGGAACTCTGGATCAGTTTCACGCGTCAAGTACTCCAGATGAGTGTAGTGTGGTTGGCAGCCGGATTCAAATGCTCCTCTGAGATTTCGCGACTGAGCGGCCCGTTCGTGGGGACGCGGACTGACTCTCGATCCGGGGGATGAAGGCTTGCAAATCACCCTTGCCCAGAATACCATGTGCTATCATAGGGGGCCTTGGTGCCTGTAACGCCCATGCCTCAAACCTCCACGACTCTTGCTAGGAGTGCACGATGAAGAGTAGAAGGTCGATCACACGACGAGACTTTTTCCGGAGAACGGCCGGCGTCGGTGCCGCGATGGCGTTTCCCGCCATCGTTCCCCGTTCAGTTTTCGGCGCGAACGCGCCGAGCAATCGCATTGTAATGGGCGCCATCGGCGTCGGATCCCAGGGCACGGGCGATATGCGCGGCTTCCTCGGCAAGAGCGAGGTCCAGATGGTCGCTGTCTGTGATGTGGAGAAGGCTCATCGCGACCGCGCGAAGAAGCTCTGCGACGACAGGTATGGCAACCGTGACTGCAAGAGCTACCTCGATTTCCGGGAGGTGATCGAGCGCGCGGATCTCGACGCCGTGCTGTTGGCGCTGCCGGATCACTGGCATGCCATTCCGGCTATTGCGGCCCTCCGCGCCGGCTTGGACATCCACGGCCAGAAGCCGTTCGCCCGCTCCATCCGGGAAGGCCGCGCCATGTGCGATGCCGTCCATCGCTACGGCCGCGTCTGGCAGACGGGGAGCCAGCAACGCTCCGACTACAAGTTCCGTCGCGCATGCGAACTGGTTCGTAACGGTCGGATCGGCAAGATCCTCAAGGTCGAGGTTGGTTTGCCCACGGGCGGGGGGACCGATGTCAAGGCGCCGGCCAAGGTGCCCGCAGGGCTCGACTGGGATTTCTGGCTGGGCCCGGCTCCCTACGTGCCGTACCGAGGCGTCGTCCACTGGAATTGGCGCTGGATCATGGACTATTCCGGCGGTCAGTTGACGGACTGGGCCGGACACCACATCGATATCGCCCACTGGGGCATGGGCTGGGATTACACCGGTCCTGTCGAGATCGAGGGCAAGGGCAACTATCCCAAGGATGGCCTCTACAACGTTCCTACGGAGTATCGCTTCAACTGTACCTATAAGGATGGCACCGTCATGACGGTCGCCAACAACAAACAGATCCCCCAGGGCGCCAAGTGGTTTGGCGAGAAGGGCTGGATCCATGTCAGCCGCGGCGGGCTGAGCGCTTCGAATGAGAAGATCCTCAAGGAAGAGATCGGCCCCAACGAGATCCATCTGTACGAGAGCCGCGATCACAAGCAGAATTTCCTGGACTGTGTCAAGAGCCGCAAGCTGACGATCTGCCCGGCCGAAGTGGGGTTACGCTCGATCAGCGTGGGTCTGCTGGGCGAGATCGCCATGTTGACAGGGCGTAAGATCAAATGGAACCCCGATACCGAAGAGATCATCGGTGATCCGGAAGCCAGCGCTCTGCTGGGCCGGTCCTACCGTGAGCCGTGGGTCCTCTAGAAACGATACGATCAGAACGATTTGAACCATAGGAGCAGTAGAATGAAGAAACTCACCTCGCTGTTTGTGATAGGCAGCCTCGCCTGCATGTTGCTCTCGGCCGTGTCCTGGGCCGGTGACGGGGACTGGCAGAGCCTCTTCGACGGCAAGACCCTCGACCATTGGGTCCAACGCAACGGAAAGGCTAAGTACACGGTGGAAGACGGCATGATCGTCGGAACCACCGTGCTGAACACGCCGAACAGCTTCCTCTGCACGGAGAAGATGTACACCGATTTCATTCTCGAACTGGAGTATCTGGTCCAGCCCGGGATGAATTCGGGGATTCAGATCCGCAGCAATAGCTTCAAGCACTACAACAACTATCGCGTGCACGGTTACCAGGTCGAGATCGATACCTCGAGCCGGGCCTGGAGCGGCGGCATCTATGACGAAGCGCGCCGGGGTTGGCTGTTCCCGTTGAAGGACAAGCCTGCCGCGCAGAAGGCGTTCAAACAAAATCAGTGGAACCACTACCGCATCGAGGCGATCGGCGACCGCATTCGCACGTGGGTCAATGGTGTCCCCGCGGCCGATCTGACCGACGACATGACCTCGACCGGCTTCATCGCGTTGCAGGTCCATGGCTCCAAGACGGCTGACCAGAAGATCAAGTGGCGCAACATCCGCATCCAGGACCTGACGCGCAAGAACGGCCCGAAGACGCTCAAGGCGCTGATCGTCGATGGTCAGAACAACCACGACTGGAAGGGCACGACTCCTGTCCTCAAGGCACTGCTGGAGGAGACGGGGCTGTTTGCCGTCGATGTCGCGACTACGCCCAGCAAGGGCGAGCCCATGGGGTCGTTCAAGCCTAAGTTCGATCGCTACGATGTCATAGTCTCGAACTACACGGGTGACAGTTGGCCGCAGGTGACTCAAGACGCACTGGTCGATTACATGGAAAACGGTGGGGGGCTGGTCATCTTCCACGCCGCCGACAACGCGTTCCCCAAGTGGAAAGAATGGAACGAGATGATCGGCGTCGGCGGCTGGGGCGGCCGGGATGAGAAGTCCGGCCCCATGGTTCGCTATCGTGACGGGAAGGTCGTCTTCGACCACTCACCGGGTCGGGGCGGCAGTCACGGTCCTCAGCATGCGTTCCAGGTGATCACCCGCGAGCGTCACCATGCGATTATGGCGGGGCTCCCGGAAAAATGGATGCACAGCAAGGATGAACTCTATAGCACGCTGCGCGGCCCGGCCAAGAACATGACGGTGCTCGCCACCGCGTACGCTGACCCCGCCAAGAAGGGTACGGGCGAGCATGAGCCGGCCCTGTTCACCATCAAGTACGGCAAGGGTCGCGTCTTCCACACCGTCCTGGGGCACGCCGCCGAGCAGTGTCGCTGTGTGGGGTTCATCACGACGTTTGTCCGGGGCACCGAATGGGCCGCGACCGGCCGCGTCACGCAGATGGACGTGCCGGACGATTTCCCGACCGCCGACGAGGTCAGCTTGCGGGCGATCCTCTCGGGCGACTATGAGGCTATCGAGAAGTACGATTTCGGCAAATCGCGGGCGGCCCTGGCGGCGATCGAAGAGGAAATCCACACGCTGCCCCGCAGTTCGTTCCCCAAGGTTGAGGCCAAGTTGTTGCCCGCCTTGAAATCACCGAAGTCCAGCTTCGCGGCCAAGCAGTTCGCCTGTCGGATGTTGCGTCGCGTTGGTTCGGCGAAGTCGGTGCCTTCGCTCTCTACGATGCTGGCCGACAAGAAG
>JANQFY010000090.1 GCA_028277585.1 Sedimentisphaerales bacterium | reverse complement strand
CGCGTGTTTGGTAGATCAGGCCGAGGTTGCCGTAGGTAGCGGCCATGCCTTCGAGGCGACCGAGCTTCTCGTTGATTTCGAGGGACTTCTTGAGCATCGTCTCGGCCTGGTCGAGGTCCCCGCGTGTTTGGTAGATCAGGCCGAGGTTGCCGTATTGGATGGCCATGCCTTCGAAGCGCCCGAGCTTCTCGTCAATTTCGAGGGCCTTCTGCTGCATCGTCTCGGCCTGGTCGAGATCCCCGCGTGTTTGGTAGATCAGGCCGAGGTTGCCGTAGGTAGCGGCCATGCCTTCGAGGCGACCGAGCTTCTCGTTGATTTCGAGGGACTTCTTGTGCATCGTTTCGGCCTGGTCGAGGTCCCCGCGTGTTTGGTGGATCAGGCCGAGGTTGCCGTATTGGTTGGCCATGCCTGCGAAGCGCCCGAGCTTCTCGTTGATTTCGAGGGACTTCTTGTGCACCGTCGCGGCTTGGTCGAGGTCCCCGCGTGTTCGGTAGATCAGGCCGAGGTTGCCCAGAAGGCTCGCCTGCTCTGCTGAACCGCTTTCCGCCACCTTCAGCGCACGCTGCGAAAGGCTGATGAAAGCATCGAACAAGCCGAGGTTCATCAGTGGCTCGCTGCACTCGCCGAAGGCAGCGACGAATGCCTTGTCGCCCTCTGCGGCCAGGACATGCTCGGGTAGGCGCACCGCCGCCAGGGCACCCGGCGCTGCCTGCTCTTCTCCTGCCGTCTCAAGCATGCCCCGAAACACAGCGGCCGCCCTTCTGTGGTAAGCTTTCTTCTCCGCATCGGCCATCTGGCCCAGCACATATTTTGCCAGGAGGACGTGATAGAGCCGTTTGCTCTGTCCGTCGGGACTCAGCAACCTCGCGAGAAACGTGTCGCCTGCAAGCAGACTCAACCTCGCGTCGGATGCGATCTCTGCGACGTGTTCGACAGCATGGTCCGGCATCGGTACTTCCAGGATCGCGTACGCCTTGAATAGACGAATGGCTGGTTCACCGGCCGTACAAATCCTCTCCCATTGCTCCTCCACGATACCGCGGTCCGTGGGGTCGTCCGGCAACTGTTCCGTCTTCTTGCCCTCTGCGAGCGTGTCGAGGGCGCCCTGCAAGGCGTACGGATGGCCGTCATATCGACTCAGGGCCACGCGTAGCTCTTCCGCTCCATATTCTGTCTCGCGAGCTCTTTCGTTCACGAGCTGGTTTACGGCCTCTTCGTCGAGTTTCCCCAGGGCATTGGAAGGAATGCGCACAACGTTGGGAAGTCCGGTGAACTTGCGATGTTGGGCTAGCCTGTCCTCGGCCCGCAGGGCGAAGACGAGTTTGATCTTTTCGGGCAGGTGAGCGACGACAATGGCCCATGCTTCGGCGCAGTCCTCAGCAAGATACTCCCACGGGTCGATCAGGAAGATGGCGCGGCCGTTTGCCTTCATCCTCCCGGAGATCAGTTTCAGTCTATCGAGGAATTCTTCTCGTGTGGGCCGCTTCGGGTCTCGCCGGAAGCCCTGTATGAGCTTCCCGATCTTTTCGCCCTTCGGAACCATCGTTTCGAGCAGGGCGCACCATTGCTTGCGCCGGACAGCCGTAGAATCGAAGGATCCTTCGATGACATCGCCAGCCCGGAACGCGTCCTCGATCATTCGTTCCATAACGACATCAACCGAGTCCTCCGACGTCAACACATAGTGAACACTGCCACATCTCAACTCCGAGTGCTCGCGAGCAAGGGTTGCCATCTTATCGATCAGCCAGCTCTTGCCCATGCCCGCCGGGCCGACAACAATAATAGCTTGGCTGCTCGGGTCTTGCAGGACTTCTTCGAATCGGTCCAACTCCGCTTTTCGCCCAACGAATACCCGCTGCTCGTCCATCCGCGTTTCCTCAACTCATCTACGTGTCCCGCCACGTGGGCGTTGTCCCGGCCCCTGATAATCACAGGGCAGGCACCCTACCGATTCTACTGTGTCGACGGTGATAATGACAAGAGCAGACTGTGCTCCTCGCAAGACACTCTGTCATTCCGACTGGAGCCAGAGGCGCAATGGAGGAATCTGGCTGCGTGCGTGACGCGCTGCCTGGCTTAGCGGAGATCCCTCCATTGCGGCCCACTTGCTGTGGGCCTTCAGTCGGGATGACAAATGGCGGTGAAGTAGGTCGTGCGTCCCCGCACGACTTAGCCGAGCGGGGACGCTCGGCCTACGTTTCGCAAAGAACGTGCAACGGTTTATGTGCAAAAGCCGGTGACATGGGAGATTTTTTCTATTGCTGTGACGGCCTGGAGTTGCGGCGTTTGGGGCGGGCGGATTTGTCGTTTTTTTCGCACAGAACGTGCAGTTCGGCCCTTTTATAGAGGGGGGCTCTTTCTCGGCACAAGGCCGAGAAGTAGATCAAAATGTAAATGGCAAAGGGCAAAGTTATGGAAGTCATCCCGGCTCGCCGGGATTCCGCAAGTTTGATGTTCGATCTTTGATATTTGATGTGCAAGTTGCGGTTCCTCCGGTCTCCAGCCCACGGCCTCCCGCCTGAGGTCCTTTCTGCAAAACAAACCCAATTTCGCCGTTTCTGGCTCACGAAAGGGGGTCGCTCGGGGAAACGAAGCCAAACAAAGCCAGTTTTCCCCACTTCATCTACTGAAGTAAACTTTTTTGAGGAAATACGAGAATTGGCCTTGACGTTTTTGTTTATTACGATAAATTTACCACAGTAAACGCTAACTACCAAGAACGCTGCCGTCGTATTGCGTCAAGGAGATGTCCAGGATGAAGGGGCCGAAACTCGGCAAGGTGCAGTTGCAGATCATGCAGGTGTTGTGGGACAAGGGCAAAGCCAGCGCCCGGGAGATCACTGAGACGCTGAATCGCGGCGAGCCGATCGCGCACAGCACGGTCCAGACGCTCCTGCGTCAGTTGGAAGCCAAGGGCGTCGTCGCGCACGAGCGCGACAAGCGAACGTTCGTCTTCCAGCCGCTGGTCAACAGGGCCAGTGTCGCGCGGACGGAGATTCACAGACTGACCGAGCGTCTCTTCGGCGGCTCGGCAGGCGGCCTGATGGCGTACCTGCTCAAGGAAGAGCGGATCGACCCCGACGAATTCGATGAAATCAAGAGACTCGTGGAAGCCAGGGAGGAGCAACCATGATGGACTTCGCAACACAATACTCGGAACTGGCGGCCCACCGCGTCGCGTGGGGTTGTCGCATCCTCATCCAGTCGACCTTGCTCATCGGTCTGGGACTGGCCGCGTGCAGTGTCTTGCGGCACCGCAGCGCGGCGCTGCGATCGTCCGTTCTGCGAGCTGCGCTAATCGCCGTGCTCGTCTGTCCCCTTATCGGCAGCATGAGCAGTCTTCGCATCGTCGATGTCCCTATTCCCCAGGTCACACCCGTCGAATCGGAGCAGACGCGTCCTGCCGTTCCGTCGTCTCCGAGCACGGGGCAGTACACACCTTCGCCAGCAACGGCTGTACATGATGTCACTCCGACGGTATCCCAGGCACAGCCCGCCCAAACACGGAAGAGTTGGCCCATGTTGTATTCGGCCCTGTGTGCGTGCTGGCTCGTCGCAACCGCCCTGCTGCTGTCTCGCTTGGGGCTCTGCTATCGCAGAACGCGACGGCTGCGCCGCGGCGCCACTGTCGGGGCGGTGCATCTGGCCGAAACGTGCTCCAACATCGCCCGGCAAATAGGTGTGGAACCCCCCGCTGTCATGGTAAGCTCAGAGGTGGGTAGTCCCCTTCTTACGGGGATCGTTCGACCGGCTATTCTCTTGCCCGCCGATTTCGAAAACACGGCGAGCGCGCAGGTCTTCGCCCACGAACTGGCGCATCTGCGCCGCCGGGACTGCTTCTGGAATGCACTCTGTTCGCTCGCGACGGCGTTGTGCTTCTTCCAGCCACTCATATGGAAACTGGCGGCATGCATGGCGCAGACGAGCGAAGAAGCCTGCGACGATATCGTCCTGTCCTACACGGGTCGGCGCCGGACATACGCCCGGCGACTGGTCGAAATGGCGGAGGCCCTCGGCTGCAGCCCAACCGCGCAGCTCGGACTCGGTGTCGTCAGTCTTCGATCGTCTCTGGGCCGTCGCATCCAGCGCATCCTGAATCCTGGGGTCGATCGCGCCATTCGGACGGGTCGTCCGGCATTGTTGTCCATTGTTCTGATCGGCATCTTCTCCGTCTTCTGCGCCGGTCTTCTGAGAATCCACCCGGCCGTCTCAGCAAGAGAGACCGAACCGCTCGTGAGTCGATCCGATTCCGACGAACTCACCGGCCCGGAGATCATGGCCCTGCTCAAGGAACTAGCCAGCCCCACCTGGGAGCGGCGTGAAGCAGCGGCGATCGCCCTCGCTCAGGGGGCAGGCGCCAAAGACCCGGCGGTGCCGGCCCTGGCAGCGGCGCTGGCGGATGAACAGTGGCAAGTGCGAAAAGCGGCGGCCGTGGCGCTGACGACAACGGGGCCGGGCACGCAAGGCGCAGTCCCTGTCCTGATCGCCGCATTGGGCGACGAGGAGTGGCATGTCCGACGACCGGCCGCCGAGGCGCTGGCCGTGGTCGGCCCGGCAGCCGAGAACGCTGTTCCTGTGCTGATCAAGACCCTTGGCGATGAAGAGTGGCACGTCCGTCGAGCCGCCGCCAAGGCCCTGGCCGCGATCGGCCCTGCGTCGTTGAGCGCCGTTCCCTCTCTCAGTAGAGCCCTACGCGATGAAGAGTGGCACGTCCGAGAGCATGCGGCTCTGGCGCTCGGCGCGGTCGGTCCGGCAGCCGCGAATGCGATACCCGCTCTGATCGAACAACTCGACGATCCTGAATGGCGCGTTCGCCGCGCGACCGCGGAAGCCTTGGAGAAGATCGCGGCTGGCGACACTGCGTCGATTCCCGAGATCGTCGACGCCTTGCTGGATTCCGAATGGCGGAAGCGCCAGGCTGCGGCCGAATCGCTACGCCGATCGCTTCAGAAATAGAACGTCTCCACATAACCTGAGATATCGCTAACATCGGCATTCCGACAGACGGAGTCCTTGCGCGCGGAGGGCGCTGTCTGCGAGTGACAGGATGGAATGGTAAACGCAGACATTGTTTCTTCATGGAGGTGACATATGCTTCAACGAACAACCGGTCGGCTCGTCCTGGCCGCGACATCACTGCTGCTCTTCGTCGGGCCGTCCCTGGCGGCCGAGAAGATCGCATTCTGGAACACGCAACGCAAAGGAGCGAACTGCTTCAACGTCGAGCCCAAGGAAGAGTGGTTCGCCGCCGCCCGCGAGCTGGGAATCGAGTGGGTCCGGCTGACCTATGGCAAATGGACGGGACAAACCGGCAAGCGCGGCGACTTCCTCATGGGCGGCGGGGACGACTTTGAGGCCCTCGTGCAGCAGGACCTGGCGAAACTCCGCGAGGTCCTCGATTGGGCGCACAAGCACGATATCAAGGTCGTGGTCGCGCCGCTGGATCTGCCGGGTAATCGCTGGAAACAGAACAATAACAACCGTCGCGACCTGCGTCTGTGGAACGACAAGGCCTACTGGAGGCAGGCGGCCGCCTTCTGGGCCGAACTGGCCGCGGGCTTGAAGGACCATCCGGCCATCTGCGGCTACAACATCATCAACGAACCAACGCCGGAGATGAAGACGGGGCTGGACGAGCACAGTTCGATCTCACGCTACCAGGCTTGGTACCAGAAGTACCACGGGACGTCACACGATCTGCCAGCCTTCTACGAAACGGTCATCGCGGCCATCCGCGAGGTCGATACGCAGACGCCGATCATGCTGGACGCCGGCTGGTTCGCCCTGCCCAAGGCGTTCGTCTACTGGCCCGCAATCGATGACGACAAGGTGCTCTACGCCTTCCACATGTACGAACCCTATACGTTCACCAACCGCCGCAACTTCCGCCGTGAGGAACCTTACGTCTATCCGGGCAGAATCCCGTTCGGCGAGAAGAAGCTCATGTGGAACAAGCAACAGATCGATCGCTACCTGGCGCCATTTTTCGACTGGGCCCGGGCGCACGAGATTCCCGTCAACCGCCTCGTCTGCGGCGAGTTCGGCTGCTACCGTCGCAACGAGGGAGCGGCGACGTACCTCACCGATGTGATCGACGTCCTGAACGAGCACGATCTGCACTGGGCGTTCTATTCGTTCCGCGAGGATGAGTGGGATGGATACGATTACGAACTCGGAACTGGCGGTCTCGGCGCCGGCTACTGGCAAGCCAAAGAGGCGGGCGAGAATCCTCCTTTGAACCGCCGGGACAATCCTCTGTTCGACGTCATCAAGAGCCAGTTCTCGCCGGACGGCATGACAAGGCCAGGCGCAGCCGCGATTAAGGATCCGAAGGTGCGCCAATTGGTCGAAGCGTTATCGAGCAACGAATGGCTCGAACGAGAGCGGGCCGCCAAGGATCTGTTCACGATGGGCTCGACCGCCCACGCGGCCGTGCCCTGCTTAGCCGAATGCCTGACCGACGAGGAGTGGCGCGTGCGCAAGACCGCCGCGACTGCCCTATCGCGAACGGGACCGGCCGCCAGGCAGGCCGTTCCCGCACTAATCGACGCCCTGGCGGACGACGAGTGGCAAGTCCGACGACCGGCCGCCGAGGCGTTGGCTGCGGTGGGACCTGCGGCCAAGCCAGCCGTTCCCGCGCTGACCGAGGCCCTATGCGATGAAGAGTGGCAAGTCCGCAAGCCGGCGGCGGTCGCACTGGCGGCGATCGGCCGGGCCTCAAGACCGGCGGTTTCGCACCTGATCGAGGCGCTCGGTGATGAAGAGTGGCACGTGCGAAAGCCCGCCGCTCAAGCTCTCGCGGCCATTGGTCCGGCCGCCAAAGCGGCTGTGCCCGACCTGATCTTCGCCCTGAACGACGAGGAGTGGCACGTCCGCAAGCCGGCCGCCCTGGCGCTCGGCGCCATCGGCCCGGCCGCTAAGGACGCCTTGCCCGCCCTGCGTGAGTGTCTGAACGACCCTGAGGAACAGGTCCAACGCGCTGCGGCTCAGGCAATCGAGAGCATCACCCGCTAAGCCTACAACCGGCGGCGCCACCACACACGCGGCCCCGCCGAACACCGCCAGGCCCCGGTCGGACCCAACACGGACGACCCGACCACCCGTCCCAACCACACCCGACCGGGGCCTTGATGATTGAAGGCGCGAAGTCACGTGCGCGATTCACCAGCACAGAAGAAGGCCCCCGCGGGTCTTGGGGACTCGCGGGGGCCCTGCCGCATGTACTGACCATTTCGTTCGGGCGGCGCTACGGTCGGGTGTAGAAGGCGACGCCCTGGAAGGTGAAGATGTTCGGGTACTCCTTGATGAGCCGGTTCTTCTCGGCCTCATTGATCGTGTAGAAGTAGGCGTTGGCGGCGCGCCGGGCAAATCGATAGACTGGCTCGGTCTCTTTGGGTTGGCTGCCGACGGGATAGGCGTAGAACACGACACCCTCCGGCTGCCAGGACGGATCCCTGTTGAACTGGTCCCGTTCGACCTCACTGATGGTGTAGAAGTGCGTCCCGGTCTTCGGTGCGTAGAACCGATAGACCGGCTTGAGATCGGCATCGGCCGGCATGGTCGCCGCCTGGAAGGCGGTCCCCTCAGAGATCCAGACATCAGGGAATTCCTTGATCAGCCGATCGCGTTCGGTCTCGCTGATCGTGAAGAAGTGACTGCCCAGCACGGGGGACCAGAACCGATAGACGTCGCGCCAGGGCGTCACGACCGGTTCGCCGATCGCGAGGATGAAGTTGTCGAGATAGGCTCGTCCCGATCGCACCTCAACGGCGCGGGCGCCGCCGCCGAGGCCCAGCGTCAGGGGTCGACCACCCCAGGCCCGTTGCAACAGGCCCGTCACGGTCGCCCAAGCGTTCTCAGGTTCGTAGTCCTCTTCGCTGAGATACAGCGCGTCACGGTCGGCGTCGTACGAAATGTACAGCGTCCCGGCGTTGATATTGCGATTGGTCAGCTTGCTGCGCTGGATGGTCGGGCTGACCGCCTCGTACCAGAAGTACGGAAACGATCCGCCGGACCCGACGCCGAATTCCAGATGCTCGCGGTCGCGGTTGGCGAGGTCCGGCGTCAGAAGGATCGAGAGCCAGGCGTCGTCACCGACGTTCAGCGTATGCTGGAAGTCGACCTGCAAAGCGAAATCCTCGCCCGGATCAATCGTCCAGCCGTTGCCAAAGTAGAACACCGAACACCAGGGCGTCTTCGCAACCGATCTGAGCTCGAGCCGCTGGTTGATCTCTTCCAAGCGACAGTTGTTGAGGTTGTCCCCTTCGAGCGACCAGATCGGATCGCGACGGTTGTCGTTGAAGTTGTCGGCAATCTCAGCGGGCACTGGAGGCACGGTCCGAACCAAGGCGACGCTGAAGTCGAGCCCAGCCGCGACCGCCGTGTAATCCTGTCCGGCCGGTGGACTGGCCTGTCCCCAGTTCGGGGGCTCGCCCACCTTCGTACCGGCGCCCCAGCCCAGCGCAGCGCCATCCCGATCGATCGCGAGCGCGTGGAGATAGCCGGCTGCTATCGCGCGATACCCCGTACCGGTCGGGACTGTATCGAGGTCCAACCCGGCCGGAGCGTCCCCCCACCAAACGATGGCGCCATCGTTGCGCAGCGCCAGCGATTGATTGCCTCCGGCGCTGATCGCGGTGTAGCCCCCACCTACAGGCGTTCCCTCTATGGCAGCCCAGTAGCCCCACGCAACCACGGAGCCGTCAGCGCGCAGCGCGACGCCATGCGCGTCGCCGGCCGCAACCGCAATGAAGCCCCCGCCGCGCGGGACGCCAGAGACCTGACCATATCGATCATCACCCCAGGCGATCAGGGCGCCGCCATTGGTCAGCGCGACGGCGAAATGCAGTCCGCCCGCGACGGCGGCGTAGTCTCTGCCGGCCGGAACGCCGGAGACCTGCCCCGCGTCGTCGTCACCCCAGGCGACGATCGTTCCGTCCATGCGCACCGCGAGA
>JANQFY010000217.1 GCA_028277585.1 Sedimentisphaerales bacterium | reverse complement strand
CGCCGTTCGTCGTGGCGATCACGCCCTCGACCGGATAGGCAAACAACTCAGTGGTGAAGCTCCAGACGTCGCCCTTGAAGATCGTGTTGTCCGGCGCCGTGTTGACCTCATCGACGCGCCAGTAGTAGGTCTGTCCGAATTCGAGACCCGTCAGGTCGTAGCTCGTATCGGCCTGGCCCTGACTGGCCAGCACGTCCATCGGATTGGCCCGACTGGCGTCATTGACATCGTCAAACGACGTTCCGAGGTAGACGTCATGGGCGGCGGCCAGGTCGCCCGCGGTCCATTCCAAGGTCACGGTGCGGAGCACGTCAATCTGCTCATTTTCGGGGATTGGCCCCGAAGCAAGTTCCGGGGTCCCGCGCATCGCCTTCTGGATATCGTCGGCGGTCAGGGCGCGATTGTAGATCCTGAGGTCATCGATGACACCCGGCCAGCGGCTGGCCGTTGCCATTCCCTTGTGGGAGCCGATGAAGTAGCCGCCCTCGCAAGTCTCCATCGCCTTGTCGGCTGACGCGCCGGACGCTTCTCCGTTGACATACAGTTGGATGGTGTCGGCATCGCCGCCCTCGACGACGGTGAAGCCGGCATGGTACCACTCATCGAGTTCGACGATGACGCCCGCACTCAAGTTCCCCACGCCGACATATGTGGCGACGTCACCATTGACGGTGAAGAGCCAGGACCGTCCCGTGCCGTTGCCGTCTCCCTGCTGGAAGGCGTAGTTGGTCCCCGCGATGTCGGTGGTCTTGATCCAGGCCATCATGGAGAAGTCACCCTTGTTGATGACCGCCTGATTGATGTTGGCGGGGATCTCGACGTAACCGCTCGATCCGTCGAATTGCAGCGCGCCGCGTAGGACACCCTCGACCCATTCCAGGCCGCCGTTGAGCGTGCCGTGGTTCGCATTGGCGCTGGAATCGACAGCGGTTGTGCCCGATCCGTCGTCCAGCTTCCACCAGCCGACGAGGCTGGGGTCGGCCGCGTTCAAGGTACCGGCAAACGCCAATCCCAGGACCGCGACCAGGATAAACAGATGGTTCAGCTTTCTAGACATGACAATCCTCCTTCACAAGAACCCTGCGTGTCATTTCTATTCCCGCCTCACGTTGCGGATGACCAACGATGATCCATCGTCTTCAGCGAAACTCCGGTGCGATGAAGGCCTGGGCGCCGAAGTTCTTGACGCCCTTGGCGTCCCAAGCGTTGAAGGTCTCGACCCGACCGTCCAGATAGCCCGCGTTCAGGCGAATCTTGGGCTGAACGGTCATGCCCGGGTCGTTGAATACGTAATAGGGCTCGCTCCGCACGCCGTGCTTGGACGGGTGCGACGAGCACCAACTCTCTTGGGGGCTGGGCCAGAGCAGATTCGTGTTGTTCGTCAGGTAGAACATCGCATCCTGGATGACGAGACGCGTCTTGCTGTCGAGTCGGTCGGCGCCCTCGAAATGGTTCTGAGCCTTGTCGACGGCCGTCGAGGTCTTGTGGTTGTAGCCCTGGTAGCTCCACAGGAGCATGTAGGTTGAGTGCAGCGGCGCGTAGCGCCCAGATCGATAGAACTCGCCGTAGGTGCCCACGGCCGATTGCCCCGAACTGCCGGGGGGCCAGGGGGTGTCATCGCGGATGGCTGAGAGCCTGCAATTGAACACGTCCACCTCGGGTAGATACGAGGCCAGGTACTTCCCGGCATGGTAGTAGTTCTTCTCTTCCGGGTTGCCCCGCACGCCCACCTGGTTGCCGAACCAGTTCAGTTCGTAGGGTCTGTGGTAATGGGACGGGGCCGTCACGGTTGAGGGGTGGGGCGGCAGACGGGAATCGTTGTTCTCGGCGTAGGCGACCAACCCGAAGATCAACTGGCGCATGTTGCTGCCGCACGAGATCATCCTCGCCTGCTGCCTGGCCTTCTGCAGCGAGGGCATGAGAATCCCCATTAGCAGGGCGATGATCGCGATCACGACCAGCAATTCGATGAGCGTGAATGCCTTCGGCCTACCTGCGATTCGGTCTGTCTTCTCGGGCTTTCCGTTCATTGGTCTATCACCTTACTGTTGTTTCTCCGGCTTGGTTCGAGGCTCTGGAGTCGCACCTTCGATACCGTTCTGCGCCAGCACCAATTCGAGGGCGGGCACGGCGAACACGGAGTGGTTTCTGGGATTGCCCACTGCGCTGAAGGCGGTGATCAAGGTCAGGAACTGGTCTCGATCGCTGAGGTCCACACGGACGGCGGCGCCACCGGAGGCGGGCGTCAGGTCCGACCCGACAAATCGAGCGGCGCCGTCGACCAGGACGAGGAAGCTGGCCGTGGCTTTGTTGCCCGGCGTGCGGTCGGACTCGGAGATGCCGCACAGAGCGGTGAACGCCTCGATCTTGACGCCGGGCAGGGCCATGCGAATAGCGGCCAGATCGAAGGTGATACCTTTGTTCCGCTTCATCATGATTGCGGGCCGGCCTGGAATGCCGTACAGGCGGCCGTTCAGGACGGGATTGACCGCTCGCTTGCCCTTGGGCGGTTTCGACCAGTTGCCGATTCCAGTCCCGAATCTCGTATTGACCGGTTGGAAACTCAACTCAGTTGTATGCCCGGCCGAGGTGACGGTAATTGCCCCGGTCGCTGAAACCGGTACGAAGACGCCGTCAATGTAATCATGGTCAGGCACTGGTGCGTACGCGTAGTCGTCCAGGGGCGGCTCCTGCCATCGCACCCCGTTGCCGCCTGGGTAATAGAATTCCTCGATTCGCTTGCCGGTCAGGACGTCCAGGGCACTGCCCCAGTCGCCTGTTCCGAAGCCGTTACCGCCGCCGACCACATCCGCCAGACTCAAACGCCTTCCTGGCACGGCGAAGCCACTGTACTTGGGCATTTCGCGAATGGTCTGGTTCGCGTGGTAGGGGGTCTCCGTGATCTTGCCGGCCTGGTCGACACGCCCGGCCTGACCCTCGATGAGCAACTTCGAATCGCCAATCCGCACCGGATCCGAGCCGCTGCGCAGGCCGATCTTGCCCTGATAGACCGTGGCTTCGGTCTCGCCCTGGCAGTTTACCGCCACGCCGAACTCGGTGCCGTAATCGACGACAGTTCCGCTGGGCGTCCGTACGATGAATCCTGAGGAGCCGTTCACGATCCGGGCTGAGATCGATCCGCCGCCGAGGAACATCTGGTCGTCCTCTTCCAGTCGCAGGTCCACGGGCGCCTGGAGGATAACCTCTGTGCCTCCGCTGAACGCCAATTCGACCAGCCCTTCAGTCAAGAACATGGACGACGGGATCAGCGGCGCCCCGGGGCCCGTTGGGCTCGTTGGGCCCCGCCAACGGGCGTTGAGCGAGCGCGTGATGCGCGCCACGACCGGTGGGGCGGCCGGGGTCGGCGGCGCCGTGGTCGTAGAGGGCACCGT
>JANQFY010000532.1 GCA_028277585.1 Sedimentisphaerales bacterium | reverse complement strand
ATCGGGCTGCACATCGCCAACTACGACATCGGTCCCAACGCGTGCATCGAGAACGTCGCAACGATCCAGACGAATCCCGGCGCCTCCTTCGGCAACGGCGTCGAAGCCACCGTGCTCAACGAAGCCGGCGGGCGCGAGATTATTCTGTTCGATCGGCTCAGCGCTCAGTTCGCTTACCTGATGTGCCTGCATCGATACCGTCCGAAGGTCGTCGAACGTCTCCGGGCGATCGCGCTTGACTACGTCGCCTCCGCCCGGTCGGACCGGGGCAAGATCGGCCAGGGCGCTGCCATCCACTCGACCGATGAGATCATCGACGTCAACATCGGACCTTACGCAAAGGTCAGTCACGCCTCCAGTCTGCGGAACGGGACGATTCTGAGTTCCGAGGAGGCGCCGACGACGATTGGCGTCAAGGTCATCGCCGAAGACTTCATCATCGCCGAGAGTTCCTCTGTAACCGGCGGCGCGCTGTTAAGCGAGGTCTTCGTCGGACAAGGGTGCCGCATCGGTAGGCAGTATTCGGCCGAGAACTCGGTCTTCTTTGCCAACTGCGAAGCCTTCCACGGCGAGGCCTGCTCGATTTTCGCTGGGCCCTACACGGTGACGCATCACAAGTCCACGCTGCTGATCGCAGGGTTGTTCAGCTTCTACAACGCGGGCAGCGGGACGAACCAGTCCAATCACATGTACAAGCTAGGCCCCGCCCACGAAGGACGCCTGCTGCGCGGCACCAAGACGGGCTCCTTCTCGTACATGATGTGGCCCAATAAGGTCGGTCCCTTCAGCGTCGTACTGGGCAAGCACAGCACGAACTTCGACACAGCCGACTATCCGTTCAGCCATCTGGAGGCCCGCGCCGACGGCAAGTGCGCCATGATCCCCGGCCTGCACCTGACCACGGTCGGCACGGTTCGCGACGCCGCCAAATGGCCCAAGCGCGACCGCCGGCAGGGCCATGAGAAGCGCGACATGGTGTCGTTCGGCGTCTTCACCCCCTACACCGTCGGCCGCATGATCAAGGCCAGCGCCGCTCTCAAGGACCTCCAGGAGACGACGGACCGATCCGTCGAGGAGGTCTCGATCGGCGGCGCTCTGATGAAGCGACTGATACTCCGCACCAGCCAGAAGTACTACCGAACCGGTATCCAGATGTACCTGCTGGAGCGTCTGATCGAGAAAATCGAAGCGGCGCTCGGGACTGAGCCCTTGAACGCCAAGGAAGCCCTCGCGCCCGCCGGCGACGCCCTCTACAGCGACGAATGGGTGGACATCGCGGGCCAACTGATGCCCAAACGCCGCATACAGGAGTTCGAGGACGCGATCGAAGCCGGGAAGATCGATAGCATCGAAGCCTTCGAGGCCGGCGCTCGAACCATTCACGAGCAATACGACGCGGATGAATGGGTCTGGGCCCGCAAAGCCTACGAGCAAGTGTTCGGAGAGGACCCCGCCGCGTTGACCGCCGAGGGAATCTGCGCCGCGGCCGACGCACTGCTGAAGGTCAAGACGAAGTTCCTGAACCTCGTCGCAGCCGACGCGCAGAAGGAGTTCTCCGAGATCAGCCAGATCGGGTTCGGCCAGGACGGGGACGGCGCCGATGTCGAGGTGGACTTCCGCGCCGTTCGGGGACGCTTTGAGGAGAACCAGTTCGTCCTGGAGATCCACCAGAGCATCGAGCAATTGCAGAAACGAATCGACCGGATCAAAGAAAATGCAAAAGGCGAAATGTAAAATGCAAGATTGAGGAAGTCATCGCCGCGCCGCGGCGATTCCACAATCTTGATATTTGATTTCTACATTCTGATTCTTCTTTTCATGAAAGGAACGGTCATATGAGAGTGATTGTACAGGAAGATTACGATCGCGCCAGCGCGTGGGCGGCCGCCAGCGTTGCTCGGGCCATCAATGAGTTCAAGCCGACGCCCCGCCGGCCGTTCGTCCTGGGCCTGCCCACCGGTTCCTCGCCCCTGGGCATGTACAAGGAGTTGATCCGCCTGAACAAGGCCAAGAAAGTCAGCTTCGCCAATGTAGTGACGTTCAATATGGATGAGTACGTCGGGCTGCCCAAGTCCCATCCCCAGAGCTACTACTCCTTCATGTGGGACAACTTCTTCAGCCACATCAATATCAAGAAGACCAACGCCAATATCCTCAATGGCAACGCCAAGAATCTCGAGAACGAGTGCGCCCGCTACGAGAAGAAGATCAAGAGCTACGGCGGCATCCAGCTCTTCGTCGGCGGCATCGGGCCGGACGGACACATCGCCTTCAACGAACCGGGCTCGTCACTGGCCAGTCGCACGCGCGTCAAGACGCTGACCCAGGACACGATCATCGCCAATTCACGGTTCTTCGATGGCGATGTCAACAAGGTCCCCAAGACCGCCCTGACCGTCGGCGTGGGCACCGTTATGGACGCCAAGACCGTCCTGATCATCGTCTCGGGGCACAACAAGGCCCGCGCGCTGCAGCAGACTGTCGAGTTCGGCGTCAATCACATGTGGACCGTCTCCTGCCTGCAGCTCCACCCGCATGGCATTATCGTCTGTGACGACGCCGCGACCGTTGAGATGAAGGTCGGAACCGTCAACTACTTCAAGGACATCGAGAAGGCCAACCTGGACCCCAAGAAAGTGCTTCAGGGCAAGGCATCGTAGGGGAAATCAAAACGCAAATCGGAAAATGTAAGATTGAGGAAGTCATCGCCGCCTTGCGGCGATTCCGCAGCTTTGATCTTTGGTTTTTGATCTTTGAGTTTTCGACAGGGGTGCATTCATGTCAGATGTGGAACAACGAATCAAAGAGGTCACCGCGAGGACGTTGAAGATCGATGCGGCCCGTATCACCGACGACTCGCGTTTTGTCGAGGATCTGGGCGCCGAATCGATCCAGAGCGTCGAACTCGTCGCCGCGTTCGAAGAGGAGTTCGATATCGAGATGGACGAGGAGGACGCCCTGGAGGTCAAGACGGTGGGCAAAGCCATCGAGTTCATCGGCAAACTTCTCTAGCGACACTGCTCAAGACTGGAACCAGAGCGGCGGTCCAACCCAGCCGCCGCTCTCCAGTCTCTTGCCTGACGCATCTCACTCCCTGGTCAATTTCAGAGCGTAGTCCCACGTAATGGCCGGGATCTCCACCCCAAGTCGGCCGTCGAGATCACTGGTCAAGGTCTCCGTCTCCAGGACCTCACCGGCCTGGGTATCCCAATGCTGAACGGTCCAGCGTCCCGACGCCAGATCGCTGAGAACCAACGTGCTGGACGCTACCTCGTAGGGCTCGAAATCCTCACGCTGGGCATTTGACCACGTGTAGTCTGGATTCTGAAGCCAGACGAGCGCTTCGCTTCGCCCGACCCGGCCCAACACACGCAACGGGGGTTTGGCCGGTCGCACGATTCCCGGAATGCGATATGCATTGACCATCAGCCAGTCCTTGCCGGTGCACTTGACCAGGATCCGGTGGAAACCGGCCGGAAGATCGATCCCGTAACTGCCCCGGAACTGCGACAGCGATCCACCTCTCTCCGGATCGTCCTGGTCGACAAACTCGGCCCGTAACGCTTCCCGGCGATCGAGCGTGATCTGAAGGATGGCGCCGCCATGGCCCGAGACGTCGCCCACATCCACAATGAAGCGGGTCGCCTCCCGGACATCAACCTCGAAGGTCACCGGGTTGTGCAGATCGGGATGGTTGCGAACGCCATGCAGAATGCCGGCGGGCTTCACGTCGTAGGTCGCGTTGCCCCCGGAATCGATCTTCACCTTGGTGGGCCTGTTGTACGGCGCCGGACTCCATGAGACATCGGAAACGTTCAACACGAAATCCATGGTCTGTATCGGCGCCTCGGGCGAGCGCCAGGACAACTCGGCCTCGACGGGTTCGACCTGCTGAGCGATGAAATCAAAACCTTCGATCCAGCGGGCGAAGCTTCCCCAAATGGGATAGAGGTTGCGCGGGTGGACGTAGCTGTCCCACCACCAGGTCATCGCCGTACCGGCCGAACCCAATCCGACGCTACTGTACAGGCCATTGTGCAAGTGAATGCCGTTCGGGTCCAACTCCCCGGTCTCCCGGCCGCTGTGACTGACGCCAAACTCCCCGTGGAAATGAGGTCGATTCTGGGCCGCCGCCTTGAGCGTCACGTCCTGCTGGAAATCGGCGGCAATGTCGCTGGCCTGGTAGTGGTGGGTCTGCACGAAATCCAGCTCCGCCAAACCGTCCACCGCCGGATCGCCTCTCGGATTGGCATAGCTGGTCGTGATCAGGTGCTTCCACGGATCGATGCTACGCAGGTAGACCGCCATTTCCCGGTGCCAACTGGCAATGAGTTGGCTGTCATAGTCGTCGATCAAGTCCACCTCGTTGAAGAACTCCCAGGCAAAAACGTTCTTGCTGTATCCGTACCGTGCGACCAGATAGCGCAGGCGATTGCGATAGGCGTCGAGCGTCTTGCGATTGCTGAAGAACTCGATCGGTTTTTCGATCGGGGCGCCGTGATCGGGGTGCAGCGGCGACATCTCCCAGAACCCATGGAGCCGATCCGTGGTGCGCAGCATGCCGTGAGCGTCGAAACAGAGCATCAAGTGCAAACCATGCTGCTCGGCCAGGTCCAGAACGTGGTCCAGATGCCAGGCCCGCTGCAGGTCGATCCGATCGTATCCGGAGCGCCGGGTGAGCAGCGCCAAGTCGTTCCATTCCAGCGATATCCAGATGCGCGCGAAGTTGCATCCGTTGGCAGCATAGTTGGGGAACCAATCGTCATACGCGAAGACATGTTTGCCCGAGTCTCCCCAGGTCTGCCCCCAGCAAACGTTGGCCCCGACGGCGAACCAGGTCCGCCCGTCGTCGGTCGCGAAGTACCGGTGGTCGGTCGGGTGACGCCGGATCATGCCCGCTTCGTCGGACGCAACCACGCGGATCTCGATCGGTTCGTATCGCACCACTGCCATATGGTCTTCAGCGACAACGACCAGCCTGTGCACACCCACAGTCGCGAACGACAGCCGAGCCTGCCAGTGAGGCTCCCCGGCCGGGACGGTGAGCCGATCCTGCTTGGCCGCATCGTCTCTCTGGTACGGCATGTAGAGGAACCCCGGCGCCGTCCACCGGCGTCCCTCAGGATCGGCCACCTCCACGTCCACACGGATCTGACCCGCATCGAACGCGTTCTCGTACGACGCGTGCAGGTCGATGTCCAACGTGAGCCTCTGGTAGACCTTCACCTCGGAGCGGTCCGGTTGAACCGATGCGATTCGCAACGGCCTGTCGTCGCGATGGTGTTCGTAACCCGCCGCGAGAGCGACGGAGGTCCAGGCGCTTATCATCAGCAGGAATGTCAATCGTCGTGTCATCATGTCCATCCTCATGTTCTCAGATTGCCGCGAAACCTCGAGTCGGTTTCATGCAGAGCCTTTTATTCTAGCATCCTAAGACCACCCGGCTCCAGAGGCAACCCTACGGGAAATGTCACCGTACCTGATTCATCCTGTTGCCACGCCCAGCCCCGTACGATAGACTCAGACGCGGATCGCCCACCATCTTGCGCGATATTGTCGGATTGGTACCAATAGAAACGAGGCTGACCATGAGATCGACGTTGGTGTTCCTCTGTCTGATAGGATGGGCTTTCGCCCAAGCCGCCGGCGAACCGGCCCGCGTGTATCAGGACCGCCCTTTCATCCAGGACTACAGTGAGAAGATTCCGCTGGCGACCAACCTGGCCGGCGCCAAGTTGATGAAGGTCCGCGCTGATCGCAACGGGCGCATCCTCGTCCTCTCCGACAAGGGCTTGCTGCAGCCCCACGAAGGGCGCCTCAAGCCGGACCGACTGCACCGCCCGCTGGTGGATATGGAAATCCGCGACATGGTTGTCCATGAGGGGCAGTTCGTCTACCTGACCGACAAGTGGGTCCTGAGCAACGCCTGGGCGGGTCGATTGCTGTCCGAACACGGGACAGCCGACGCCCGACGCCTGGCGATGGCGAATGGCCGGAACTTTCTGGTCGCGGACGCCAACACAGAGCAGATCGTTTTCGACGCCGCACGCCGTCGCTTCCTGATCCTCACCGAGGACAAGCTATGGTGGCGAGAACCAAACGGAAAGTCGCGGGAGGCCGAGACGCGTGGGTTGAGAACCCACCCTACGTGCTTTGAATTGACGAAGCCCGACGAGATACTCGTCGGTACGACCAAGGGGTATCTGCGTCTCGATGCGCATACGTTCAAACAGAATTCCGACATGGTGACGGCGTTGCCCTGCCCGGATATTCGCTGCATCGAGACCATCGGCGAGAAGACCTGGTTCGGGACGCCACGCGGAGCATTTTCTATCGATCGGAAGG
>JANQFY010000526.1 GCA_028277585.1 Sedimentisphaerales bacterium | reverse complement strand
ATCAAGGTGATCGACGAAATCGCGTTCCAGACGAATCTCCTGGCTCTCAACGCCGCCGTCGAGGCCGCTCGGGCCGGCGAGGCCGGAAAGGGCTTTGCCGTGGTGGCTGAAGAGGTTCGCAACCTGGCGATGCGCTCGGCTGAAGCGGCCAAGAACACGTCCAGCCTGATCGAGGAGTCCGTTAAGAACGCCAACAACGGCGTGGATATCGCCCAGGAAGTGGGCAAGGTCCTGGACGAGATCGTTCAGAGCGTGGGCAAAACGACGGATCTGGTCAGTGAGATTGCGGCCGCTTCGCAGGAGCAGGCCCAGGGCATCGATCAGGTCAACACGGCCGTCGCGCAGATGGACAAGGTGACCCAGCAGAACGCGGCCAACGCGGAGGAAAGCGCCAGCGCGTCTGAGGAATTGAGCGCCCAGGCCGAGTCGATGAACGATGTCGTCACTCAGTTGGTCAAACTGGTCGGCGGCGCCGCCGGGGCAACGGCTCAAAAACACCCCGGGCAGTCCTCCAGTCGGAATCCTGCCGAGCAGAGTTTCGGAAAGTCGGACGAGACCTTCCACGCAATCGCCGGGGCGGCAAAGAAGAACTGGAAACCGTCGAGCACGGCATCCAAGAGTGCCTCGGAGAAAGTGATCCCGTTGGACGATTCCGGTTTTGATGATTTCAACGGCTAGCCAGTGGATAGAGTGCTGATCCCCAGCGGTCGGGTGGACCGCTGGGGATCCATTTTTCGGACGAATCCCGGTCGATGCGAAGCGTGGAGTCTCCCTGGGAATGGAGGACCGGAACGATGGAATGCAGGGAGGCTGAGAGCCAGAAAAAAGGGCCAAATGAGCCAAAAACAACTTGAGGCTCACACGCTATCGGCCGACGTAACTATCCGGAACGTCGGGTGCCATTGAGGCCTGACAGGGGTCCGAAAAGGCCTTTAGGGCTCTACATCCAGCACGATTGGGGGACAGCCGTCGCGGCTGGAATGGGTCTTGGCAGGCCCGCTCGGTCCATCAGAACGTATAGCGGCTTCGCGATTGGTTTTAGAAAGTGAGGATGTACTATGGGCAAGTCACTAATGATCGTCGATGATTCGGCGACGATGCGGAAGATCATCATGCGGACCGTTCGCATGTCGGGTCTTGAGTTCGATCGGACGGAAGAGGCCGGCAGTGGCGTCGAGGCGTTGCAGAAGCTCGAAGCCGGCGCCGTGGATGTCATACTCTGTGACGTCAACATGCCGGAGATGAACGGTACGGAGATGGTCAAGAAGGCTCGTGAGATGGCCAGCTGCAACGGGACCAAGATTGTCATGGTCTCGACCGAGAGCGGCCAGGACCTGATCGATCAGGTGATGGCCGACGGCGCCGATGGATACATCACCAAGCCTTTCACGCCGGAGAAGTTTCAGGAAAAGCTGGCGCCGCTGCTGAACTGATCGGTAGCACGTGTGGGTCGTCTGAACTGTGGACGTTTGTCTCTCAGGGGCTCACGGCAAGGCGAAGCGGAATCACGATGGTGCTGATGATGGAGAAACGAAAATGATGACAACAGTGTCTCTGCAGGACCACGTTCTCGATAGCGCTCGGGAAGTGTTTGAGACGATGGTGTTCATGGCTTTGGAGGAGGCCCAGGACGAGGGTCCGACGATGGAGGACAAGACGCTCCTCGGGACAATCACCTTTAAAGGGCGGGTCGAAGGGTGCTTGGGTATCGGTTGCGGCGCCAACTGCGCGCTGATGATCGCCTCCAATATGCTCGGCATGGATCCGAGTGAGGGCATCAGCGAAGACGACGTCAACGACGCGGTCGGCGAGATTGCCAATATGGTCATGGGCGCGATCAAGGCCCGCATCCAGGACGAGGTAGGGAACATCGATGTCTCGATTCCCTCCGTGGTTCAGGGACTGGAACTGAGGAACAGCCTGGGCGACAAGGC
The DNA here is from genome assembly GCA_028277585.1 of Sedimentisphaerales bacterium. GTDB lineage: Bacteria > Planctomycetota > Phycisphaerae > Sedimentisphaerales > Anaerobacaceae > Anaerobaca. The sequence goes on along the minus strand of JANQFY010000526.1, from coordinate 6,264 downwards.
CAATGAAATCGTGGTGAACGGGAATCTCGAAGAAGAGCATCTGATTCGCTTCTCGCTGCTGTATCGTGAGAACGAAGGCTAGATGCCAGGCGTTTTGAGACGAAGGGCGAGGATCGCACGGTTTCGGTTCTGATCCTTGCATTTGGTGGATAGCCTATGGCAGTTGCAACGGCCGACATACAAACGCACGTGGCGGAGTTGTCCGACGGGTCTTTCGAGGCCTTCTGCGAAGACATCTCCGGTATGTTCGGCGCCGACGTGACGTGTGAGCGTCAGGGTGTTCGAGTCGGTGCTGCCAAGGATCTGCGCAAGCACTTCAAGAAGTTGACGGCGGTCCACCACGTCGAGGCGACCGGGATGTTGAATGGCACGTACCACCTGGTCTTCGATCAGGGTGGACTGTTCATTCTCTCGGGTGTCATCGTGATGTTGCCCGAACGTCGCATTCGGGAAGAGGTTAAACGCGGGTCAGCCGATGACGCCGAGAACCTCACCGACGCAGCGCGCGAGGTGGGCAATCTGCTGGTCGGTTCCTGGGACCGTGCTTTCCGTGAGGATTGCGAGGAGCACGATCATTTCCTCAAGACGGGCACCTTCATCGGCAAGCCGTGGGACGACCTGAGCGAGGTGGATCTCACGGACGATACGGAACTCGTCTCGGTGCTCTACGAGATGACGGTGGAGCCCTATCCGACCTTCCGTTGTGCGGCGCTTTTCCCAAAGACAATGATCGACGGCGCGGCTGGTTCCGACGCGGTCGCCGAGCCGGAGGAGGCTCCGGCGGCGCCGGCCGAACCCGCGGCCGTCGAAGAGACTCCGCCGACTCCAGCGCAGGTGACCGTTGCTGACTCTCCCGCTCCGGTTGTCGAGGAGCCTCCGGAGGCGGCGGTGAGCGAGCCGTCCGCGGCTCCGGTCGAGACCGAACCCGCTCAACCGGTCGAACAGAGTGATCCCCCCGAGGCCGAACCGGTTTCGGAACCGACAGAAGAGCCGGTCGCGGAGAAGGCCTCTGAGCCCGTGGCGGCGCAGATTCCGTCCGACATTCAGTCTGTGGTCGAGGCGGTGGTCGGTGACACGACCGACGTCGTGCCGGACGTCAAACAAGAGGTCGTACCGGAGGTCAAGCAAGAGACGGTTCAGGCCAGCCCCGCGCCGGTCGCTGAACCGGCTACGCCGCCGCCCGCTGCAACCTCTACCTCGGCTTCCGCGGCGACCTTCATGGATCAGATTCTGGCCGACTCCGGGAGTTATCCTGGCGATACGGCCATCACGGATCTGCTGCGGACAGCGGCCAAGGATATCATGACGACCGACGTTGTCTGGAGTGCTCCTGAGGACACCGTGCAGGACGTCGTGGCCAAGATGCAGCAAAACAACACCGGTTACGTGCTGATCGGTACGGATGGCGTGTTGGAGGGACTCGTCTCCAACTCCAATATCATGAGCGCTATCAGCCCCTACTTGCGTCCCATGTTTGCCAAGTGGCGTCGTCCTGAGGATGATGCGACATTGGAGATCAAGATCAAGTGGATGATGAGCCGTCCGGTTCGGACGGTCACGCCCGAGGCGACGCTGGGCAGCATGATTGAAAGCATGCGCCGCTACGGCGGGCGTTGTCTGCCCGTGGTGGACAGCCAGGGCAGTGTGCAAGGTATCATTACTGTATTCGATATTCTTCTGCGCGTACTCGCAGCGGAGAAGACGTTTTCATGGGAGGGCAACCCTCCCCAAGCGCCGCCATTGTTGATCTAGGATGCTACGCCCAAGGCGCTGGGCGACACCCAAAGGAATTGACGTTTTTGAAGTGGCGAAAGAAATGACGATGAACAACAATGAGACGTTGACCCAACTTGTTGAACAGGCCGCCTGTTGCGTCAACATGCTGAGTGCCGATGACCTTTCGGATGCCCAGCAACTCGAGGACGTCCTCAGTCAGATCAGCCGCACGGTTGGGCAACTCGGAGAGAAGTACGCTCCGTTGCAGGCGCAACTGGAAGGCGTGGTCTCCGACGCGGCTGGAACGACGCATCAGATTCTGCAGAGCGAGGTGGAGGACACTTCGACGGCGCTGGCGGCCATCACGAAGGCCGTCTGCAGTCTTCAGGATATGATCGGAAACCTCGAGACCTTGGAGGAAGACTCGGACGTAGCAGCCGAGACCCCCGAGCCGGAGGCGCAAACGCCCGAACCGACATCGGAGACGGCGCCCGCTCCCGCGGAATCCGAAGCCATGACGATTCCGGAGGAAGATGCGCCGCTGGTACTGGATTTCATCACGGAGGCGAACGAGCACATCGAGGCGGCTGAGTCGGCGCTGTTGGAATTGGAAAACAACCCGGACGACGACGAGCTGATCAATAAGATATTCCGTGGGTTCCACACCATCAAGGGGATGGCCGGCTTCCTCAATCTGACCGACATCGGTTCGTTAGCCCATTCGGCTGAGAACCTTCTGGACCTGGCCCGCAAGGGCAATCTGGTCATGGCCGGAGACAACAGCGATGTTGTCTTCGAGTCGATCGATATGCTCAAAAGAATGCTGGCCGGCTTGACCGAAGCGATGGAATCGGGTGCTCCCGTCGCGTCGCAACCCGAACTGCCGCCATTGCTGGAGAAGTTGACGGCCGCGGCTGAAGGGCGCACACCCACTCAGGCGATCCCGCTGAATACGCCGCAGGCTCAGGAGACTGACGCCAAACTGGACGGCCTTCTGGAAGAGAAGCCGGAGGCGAAGAAGGCCAAGAGCGGTTCCAGTTCCGTGGCCCATGCCGACGAGAAGATCAAAGTCAGCACGACGCGACTGGACAACCTGATCAACATGACCGGCGAACTGGTTATCGCTCAACTGATGGTGGGCGAGGAGATCAACACCAGCCAGGCGACCGATCACGAGTTGATGCGCAAGGTCGCCCATCAGGGCAAAATCGTACGCGAACTGCAAGAGCTTTCGATGTCCATGCGCATGGTGCCCGTCCAGGGCGTTTTCCAGAAGATGTCCCGCCTGGCTCGAGACCTTTCACGCAAGGCCAACAAGCCTGTGGACTTCGTCACGATGGGCGAGGAAACCGAACTGGACCGGACAGTGGTCGACAAGATCGCCGATCCACTGATCCATATGGTGCGCAATTCCGTGGACCACGGTATTGAGCCCAGTGAGGATCGCGTCAAGGCCGGCAAGAGCGCCACGGGCCGGGTCGAGCTGCGTGCGTTCCATCAGGCGGGCAATATCGTCATCGAGATTCAGGACGATGGGAAGGGGTTGGACAAGGATCGCATCCTGGCCAAGGCGGTGACCAACGGCGTCGTCGAGGCCGGACAGGATCTCCCCGACGAAGAGGTGTTCAAGCTGGTCTTTCATCCGGGGCTCTCGACTGCGGAGAAGATCACGAGCGTCTCCGGCCGAGGCGTCGGCATGGATGTGGTCAAAAAGAACATCGAGGCGCTGCGCGGCAAGATCGAGATCAGTTCCACGCCGGGTGTCGGCACGACCTTCACGATCCGCTTGCCCCTGACGCTGGCTGTTATCGACGGGCAGGTGGTTTGCATCGGCAAGCATCGTTACATCATTCCGATCAACTCGATCGTGCGCAGTCTGCGGCCGACCCGCCAGCAACTCTCCTCCGTACAGAATCGGGGAGAGATGATTCTGGAACGCGGTGAACTGATGCCCCTCGTGCGACTGCACACGTTGTTCGGGGTCGTGCCCACCACCGAAGATCCGACCGAAGCGCTGGTGGTGGTCGTCGAGGAAGACGGCAAACGCTGCTGTCTGCTTGTCGATGATCTGCTGGCTCAACAGCAGGTGGTGATCAAGAGTCTCGGAGAGGCGCTGGGCGTCGTTCAGGGGGTCTCCGGGGGCGCCATCATGGGCGATGGCAAAGTGAGTCTTATTTTGGATATTCCGGGGTTGGTCAAGCTGGCGCAGGCGCTCTAGCGGCGATCGATCATCGGGGGGATTGCACCTATGATGACTCTGACATTGCAAGATTTTGAACTGAGTGAAAAGGACTTTCGCTATATCAGCGATCTGGTCTACGAACACTGCGGCATCAACCTCCACGAGGGGAAGAAAGAACTGGTTCGGGCCCGACTGGCCAAGCGGCTGCGCGAAGGTCGCTTCAAGACGTTCGCCGAATACATGAAGCACGTGCTAGCCGACTCCACCGGCCGGGAGTTCTCCGTTCTGATCGACTCGATCAGCACGAACCTGACGAAGTTCTTCCGTGAGGATCAGCACTTCGAATACATGCGATCTAAACTCTTGCCCCGTATCATCACGACCAAGCAGGCGCGCGGTGAGTTTCGCATTCGCGGCTGGAGCGCCGGGTGTTCCTCGGGCGAAGAGCCGTATTCGATTGCGATCACGCTGCAGGAAGCGATTCAGAGCAAGGGACGCTGGGACGCCAAGCTGCTGGCGACGGATGTCTCCACCCGCATTTTGGAACGCGCCAAGGCTGGAATCTACGAGCGAGAACGCATCGAGCCGATTTCGCTGCCGCTGCGCAAGCGCTATCTGATCCCGCGTCGTGAAGGCGCCGCGGAGCGTTACGAGGTTGGTCCGGCTCTGCGCAACATGGTGATTTTCCGGTATCTGAATCTGATGAAGGACTGGCCCGTCAAGGGGCCCCTGGATTTCATCTTCTGTCGAAACGTCATGATCTACTTCGACAAGCCAACCCAGGGGCGCCTGATCAACCGGTACTACGACCTGCTGGGACCGGGCGGTGTTCTTTTCACCGGGCATTCCGAGTCGTTGACCGGAATCGACCACGCGTTCAAATACGTGCAGCCGACCATTTACATGAAATCGTAGGGGGGCAACATGGTCAAAACGCGAGTAGTGATAGATATCTCCGATGCGAAGGTTTCCAACGATCCCTCCGACGTTTTGGTGACGTACTCCCTGGGTTCGTGTATTGGCGTCTGTCTGTACGACCCGGCGACTCATATCGGCGGCATGTTGCACTATCAACTGCCGTCCTCCAAGATGGACGCGGATCGGGCGCGACGCAGCCCGCTCATGTTTGCCGACACCGGGATGGCGCTGTTGCTCAAGAAGCTGACCGCCATGGGCGCCAGCAAGAAGCGGATGGACGTTCGCCTGGCCGGTGGCGCCGCCATGGCCACGGGGCCCCAGGGCTTCGACATCGGCAAGCGAAACTACCTGGCGATTCGCAAGGTGCTCTGGAGCAACGGAATGTTCATCAACGCCGAAGATGTCGGAGGCAGTTCCGCTCGGAATCTCTACCTGGACATGGCCGACGGCACCGTGACGGTGCGTTCGAGTGGTCTGGAGAAGCATCTGCGGTAAGCCCGCATCGAACGCCGTTTTGATTGTCATTGTGTGTGACGAGGGAATCCCCAAACAGAGTGCCAAAAAGGATGTAAGATATGACGTTGACGATCAGAAAGACCGTTCGAGTCCTGGTGGTGGATGATTCCGCGATCGTTCGAAAGATACTCAGTCAGGAATTGGGGCAGCATCCTGGAATCGAGATTGTCGGGACCGCGCCGGACCCCTACATTGCCCGCGACAAGATCGTCGCGCTAGACCCGGACGTTCTGACGCTCGACGTCGAAATGCCCCGCATGGATGGTATCACTTTCCTGCGCAAACTGATGAAGCATCGCCCGATGCCCGTGATCGTGCTCAGTTCGCTGACGCCCCAGGGTGGGGACACAGCCATGGAGGCGCTGGAAGCGGGTGCCGTCGAGGTGATGTGCAAGCCGAGCGGATCGTTTACGGTCGGCGATGTTTGCAAGGTTCTGGTCGAGAAGATCAAAGCCGCGTCTCGGGTCCGCATGGATCGGCATCACACGAATGTCACGGAACGGCCCGCCCAACCACGGCGCTTGAGCATGACAGAGACGACCAACAAGATCTTCGCCATTGGTGCTTCGACCGGAGGCGTCCAGGCGCTGACACGGGTTCTTTCGGCCTTCCCCGCCAACGCGCCGGGAACCGTCGTTGTTCAACACATGCCCGCCCACTTCACCACGTCATTCGCCCAGCGGCTCAACACCGAGTGCGCCGTGAGTGTCAAAGAAGCCGACGATGGCGACCGCGTCGTGCCGGGACGCGTCCTGATCGCGCCCGGAGGGCTCCACATGTTGCTCTGTCGCTCCGGTGCGAACTATTACGTCGCGCTTAAAGACGGCCCGCCCGTCTGTCGCCAGAAGCCGAGCGTGGAGGTGCTGTTCAATTCCGTGGTCAAGATCGCTCCGACGGCGTTCGGGCCGGCGTACTTGGCCACGGAATTGAAC